>JBKDQC010000699.1:0-17761 GCA_046342295.1 Deltaproteobacteria bacterium
CCTCTCGCCGGTCTCGCGCGCACCATCGACGAGGGCGCCGTTCGTCTCACCGAGGTCGCCATCGAGCGCGGTCTGATCGACGTGCCCGACCCTCGCGTGTCGGCCTTCATCGTCGTCGGCGCGATCGAACGCCTCGCACACGGCGTGCTCCAGGGCTCGCTCGAGGCGTCCCCCGTCGACATCTTCACGACGTTGATCCGCCTCGTGCTCGACGGTGTCCGCGGCCGGCGTGCGAGGCCTGAGCGAGAGGAGCGGCGATGAACGATCGACGGGAGCCCGAGAACCCGGCGAACGAGCTGGCGGCGATCAACCCCGTGCGCAGCATGGCGGCGGTCTCGCTGACGTTCCTGCTCTTCACGCAGGTTCTCTCGCGCGTGGGAGCCACCGCGCTCGCCGTGCTCGTGCCGGGCGCGTTCCCCGCGCAGCCGGACGAGAGCACCCTGGTCGTCCCCGGCACGGCCGGTCTCGTCGCGATGCTCGGAATGACGGCCCTGAACGCGGCGCTGTCGGGCCTGCTCGCCGGGCGCATCGGTCGCGCGATGCGGCTCTGGCACGGCGTCGCCCTCGGGGCGATCCTGGGGATGTTCGCGGCGATCTCGATGGACTCGCTCCGGGGATTCCCGGGGTGGTTCGCCGTGGGCTACCTGCTCGCGCCCATCGTCGGTGCGAGCACGGGTGGTTGGCTCGCCTCGCGCGTCCGCCAGGCCCCGAGCCCGGGTCGCGCTCAGGTCGTCGTCGAGGACAGGTCGTCGAAGAGGTCGGTGGAGAAGTAGCGCTCCATCCGGTCGCAGAGAACCGTCGCGATCGTGTGCCCGGGGCCGAGCTCGCGCGCGAGCTTGCGAGCCGCCGCGACGTTGAGGCCGCTCGAGGGACCGACGGCCATTCCGCGCGCGCAGAGCACCCGCGCGGCCTCGATCGCCTCGTGCTCCGGCACGCCGATCGTCACGTCGATCCGCGCGGGGTCCACGATGCTGCTCAGGCCCTCCACCACGCCCGGGATTCCCCCGCAGACCTCGGGCTGGCCCGCGAAGCAGACCGAGCCCTTCTCGGGCAGGGCCTTGGCCACGCGCACCGGGTGTCCCGCCTCCCGGAGAGCCTGCGCGATGCCCATCAGCGTGCCGCCCGTGCCGACGCCCGCGACGAAGCCGTGGATGGTCGTTCCGACCTGCTGTGCGAGCTCGGGGCCCGTCTCGCGCGCGTGCGCGAGGGCGTTCTTGGGATTCTCGAATTGACGCGGCAAGAAGACGAGCGGGTCGGCCTCGGCCATCCGCTGGGTCTCGGCGATCGCCCCGACGATCCCCTCGCGCTGCGGGGTGAGGCGCACCTCCGCCCCGTACCGGCGGATGATCAGCACGCGCTCGCGGCTGACGTTCTCCGGCATCACCGCGCAGAACCGCACCCCGAGCGTGGCTGCGGCCATGGCGAGGGCGATCGAGGTCGAGCCGCTCGAGGCCTCGACGACGCGCGTGCGTGGGGTGATCGCGCCCGTCTCGACACCATGCGCGAGGATGTAGGCCGCGACGCGGTCCTTCGTGCTTCCGCTCGGCAGGAGATACTCGAGCTTGAGCCAGAGGGTGCAGCCCGTCTCGGCGTCTTCGATCGGGATCGTCGGCGTCCGGCCGACGACCCGACAGAGCCACGCCTTGCGCTGGTGAAGCGCGGTGATTGCAGGATCGACCATCGCCGGAACCTAGCTGATCCGCGTGGCTCAGGCGGCGTGGCCGCCTCTTCTCGTCTGCCAGGCGCGCGCAGGTCGTTGTGGCGCTCTCCGTCGAGGTTCTGGAGCGCCTCGTCGTGCGGCTCGGACGGAGCGGGGCTGGCCCGGAGACGCTTGAAGAGACACTCTTCGGCGATGCGTGCCAGCCCCCGGGCTCTTCTCCTCGCGGCGCTCTTTGCGGCGTTGACCCTGTTCCGCGGACTCACCAGCACGTCCGCGCAGACGACGGTCGGCGGCGAGCGCCCCCCGTGCGTCCGCGTGACGGCGAACGCGCGCTTCGACGGCGTCGGCTACGGGCACTGGGTGAGCGTCGAGAACGGCTGCACGACGGCGGTCGAGTGCGACGTCTCGACGGACGTCGCGCCCACGACGGTTCACGTCTCCCTCACGCCGAGCCAGCGACGAGAGGTGAACACGTTCCTCAGCTCTCCCTCGAGACAGTTCGCGGCGACCGTGAGCTGCCAGACCCGGTGACGACGATCCGGTCAGGGTTTCTCTGCACGGGGCGTCTCTGCACGTGCTCTCAGGCCTCGAGCCGACGGTAGAGGACGTACGAGTAGACGACCGAAGCGAGCGCCGCGCCGACGGTCACCGCCACCCCGAGGGAGAGCGCGCCGACGAGGGAGCTCAGCGCGAGCGCGACGCCGCTCGCGACGAAGAGCTTGCCGGCGAGCCGGTGCGTACGGAGCCAGACCTCCTCGCTCGAGAGCGTCCACGGGGTGCGGATACCCACGAAGAAGTTGCGCTGCACCTTGCCCATGAAGTTGCCCAGGATGGCGAAGACGACACCGAGCGCCACACCGATCACAGGGCCCACCGAGAGCGCGACTCCGGAGCCCGCGAAGGCCACCGCGACGCTGATCGCCGCCATCGCGCCGACCATGCTCAACATGATCGCGTCGTAGGCGCCCCGGAAGCGTTCGAGGTCGAAGCCGCGCGGAGAGAGGCGGGGCAGGGCCACGTAGATCGCGGCGATCGCGGCGCAGGCCATGGCCATCACGAACGGCCCGAGCGGCTTCGCGATCGTGGCGTCGAGCTCGCCGTGTGCGTTCCAGTGCGACGGCACCGCGTCGGGCATCTGGTCATAGAGATACGCGGGCACGGCCAGCGCCAGCGCGACGAGCGCGAGCGCGATCCAGGGGCCTCGCGTCGAGGAGGTCTGGCTTTGGGAGTTCATGGGCTCTTCCATTTCTTCTCCGGCGCCGGGCTGGCGACCGGCTCTGCGCGAGACTCGGACATCGCGAAGAGGTCGAGGAGCATCGAGGCGACGTCCTCGAAGACCGTGGTGTTCAGGGAGTAGACGAGGCTCTGTCCGCGGCGCTCGACCCGCACGAGGTCCGCCGCCTTGAGCACGTTGTAGTGGGGCGAGAGCGAGCCTTTGGTGATCGGGACGTGCTCGGCGTGCTCGCCGGCCGAGCGCGAGCCCTCCGAGAGGAGCTTGAGGACCCGGCGGCGCGTCGGGTCGGCCAGGGCCTTGAACACTTCCTGTTGTCGCATGCTTCCTTCGATGTTTTGGCAAAGGTCAAAATGACGCCGAAACGTCTCGGGCGCAAGCCGCGTCTTGCGGCGGCTCGGCGGGGAGGTAGATCCGCGCCCCCATGGCCAAAGAGAGCTTCGCGGACCTCTTCTCGCGCGGTGAGGTCGTCATCGCGAAGGCAAAGACCCTGCGCCCCGGCGACGAGGCCGACGGTCTCGTCGCGTACATCTCGTCGGACGCCGTCTTCCTCGACCTCGACGACAAGCAGCAGGCGTTCTTCGAGCGCATCGACCTCGAGGTCGTCGATCCGATCAGCGGGCAGAAATCGCTGCCGGTGAAGCTCGGCGATCGGCTCAAGGGCTTCGTGATCTCCACCGAAGCCGGTCAGATCAAGCTCACCAAGCGGCTCGGCAAAGGTGAGGTGTCGACCGAGCACTTGCAGCTCGCGTTCGACAGCGGCGTCGCGGTCGAGGGCAAGGTCACGGGCGTGAACAAAGGCGGCGTCGACGTCGACATCGCCGGCATCCGCGCGTTCTGTCCGATCTCTCAGCTCGAGGACCACCGCATCGACGACGCCTCGAGCTACGTCGGGCGCTCGCTTCCCTTCGTGCTGACCAAGCTCGAGGGACGAAACGTCGTGGTCTCGCGTCGGGCGCTCCTCGAGCGGGACGCCAAGGACGCCCGAGAGCGGACCCTCGCGGGCCTCGCGATCGGTGCGACGGTCAAGGGCCGCGTGACCCAGATCCGCGAGTTCGGAGCCTTCGTGGACGTCGGCGGGGTCGAGGGGCTCGTGCCGCTGCGCGAGCTCTCCCACGACCGACTTCGCCCCGAGGATGTCGTCCAGCTCGGCGACGTGCTCGAGGTGCAGATCAAGGACATCGCGAAGAAGACCGACGCCAAGGGCCGCGACAAGGTCGAGATCACCCTCTCTCTCAAGGCGCTCGCCAAGGACCCGTGGGAGAGCATCGAGGTCCTCGCGCCCATCGGGCGGGTCGTCGCGGGTCAGGTCACGCGCTTGGCCGACTTCGGAGCGTTCGTCCGCATCGGCAGCGGCGTCGAGGGGCTCCTGCACGTCTCGGAGCTCTCTTCGCGCGTGAAGCGCCCCGAGGAGGCGCTCGCCATCGGCCAGAACCTCCTCGTGAAGGTGCAGTCGGTCGATCCGGTCAAGAAGCGCGTGTCGCTCGCGCTCGCGAGCGACGGGCTCGCCGTCGGGGCGGTGGATGCGACGAAGGCGATCGTCGTCGGCTCGATCGTCAAGGCGCTCGTCGAGAAGGTCGAGACGTACGGCGTCGTCGTGCAACTCCAGGGTCTCAAGGGGCGGAGCGGTCGCGCGACGGTCCCGAACGCGGAGACCAACACGCGGCCGGGCACCGATCTCCGCAAGGAGTTTCCGGCCGGCAAGGAGATCACGGCGAAGGTGCTCGAGGCCTCGGACAACCGCGTGCGCCTCTCGATCAAGGCGGCGCTCGACGATGCGGAGCGCGCGGACTTCGACAACTTCCGCGCGACCGCGAACGCGAGCGGCATGGGCACGCTCGGCGATCTCCTGAAGGCCAAGCTCGGGAAGAAATGACGCTCTCCAGGTCCGGAACGGGCGCGGCGTGCGCGCGGAGCGGTCAGCTCACGCGGTGTCGCACGGCGTCCCAGCGGAAGCGCGAGAGCTCGGCGGGGCGATCGCGCAAGAGGACCTCGAGCATCGGCTCGACCTCGAAGCGCCAAACGTCTTCGATCGTGACCGCCAGGTCGGCGCGGAGGAAGTAAGAGAGCCCGAGCGCCCGGTCGGGATCGCGAACGGTCTGCTCGAGGCGCGCCAACACCGCCAAGAGCCCCTCGACCGCAAAGCCGGTCTGTGCGTGGAACGTTCGCAGCACGTTCGGCTCCGGTGTGACGCGGAGGTACGCGAAGCGCCGCCGGAGCGCGAGGTCCGCCGCGTCCGCGCGCGCGTCCGCGGAGCTCATCGTGCCGAGGATCCGGATGTTGTTCGCGAGGACGATCGACGTGTCGCCTGCGGCGAGCGGCAGCGGCTCGCCGCGATGCTCGAGCAGGTGCACGAGCTCGCCGAGGACACGCCCGACGTCGGCGCGGTGCATCTCGTCGAGGATGAGCACGCAGGGGCCCCGGCGGCGCAGCGCCTCTTCTGCGAACTGCACGAAGCGGCCTCGCACGAGTGGAAACCACGTGGTGCCGTCCTTTCGCACGACGGGGCGGTGGCCCTGCACGAAATCTTCGTACGTCGCGGCCGCGTGGAGCACGAGGTGTCGCACGAAGCCATCTCCGCCGCCGACGAGGTGCCGCGCGAGCTCCCTCGCGAGGTGGCTCTTGCCGACACCCGGCGGGCCGTAGAGCACGGCCTGACCGCGGCGCTCGATCGCGGCGACGAAGCGTTCGAGCGTCGCGAGGTCACGGCCCGTGCGCTCCGAGATGCGCGCGAGAGGGACGATCGGTTGCTCGCGGTGTGCCTCCGGGGTGCGGCCGACGAGCGCGTCGAGCACACGCGGACCTGCGTCCTCGTCGAAGCCTTCGTCGTCGAGCGCGCGCTTGGGAGCGTGGGGATCGCTGCGCATCGACACAGGATCGGCGAGACGTCGGTCCATGGGTAGGCCTTCTTGTCGGACGCTTCGGGTCTTGAACACGGCGCGCCGCACACGGAATGAATCATCGTAGGCTCGTTCCACCGTGCGTCTCTTGCCGCCTCCGCCGCAGCGCTCGCGCGCGCTCGCCGCTTCGAGCCTCGCGTTGTTCGTGACGGGCGCGGGCTGCGGCCGAACCACGTGCGCGACCTCCGACGACCCCGCGTGCCGCACGCCCTCGCCGTGCGAAGGGCTTCGCTTCGCGTGCGAAGGGGGCTCGGTCTCCGTCGCGCGGGTCGAGGCGGCGCAGCCCGCGGTCGTCGACGGGCTCGATGCCCTCGTCTCGGTGGGGGACGTCGTGCTGCGCAATGACCGCGTCGTCGCGGTGATCGACGCGATCGAGCACCCGCACTACGTCGCGCCGACGGGCGGGAATTTGCTCGATCTCGCGGCATCCGACGGAAGCGGCGACTCGCTCACGCACATGTTCCAGGCCGTCGGTCTTCTGCCGGACGACACCGTCGCGTACGATCGGCTCTCGATCGATGTGGGCGACGGCCTCGCCGCCGTCGAAGTCCGCGGTCGGCTCGCAGGCAAGCCGGACGCGCGCGTCGTGACGCGCTACGAGCTGCGGCCTTGCGAGCCAGGCCTGCGCGTGCGCACCGAGATCGTGAACGGTCGAGACGATGCCGAGACGTGGGCGCTCGTCGATGCGTGGTACTGGAGCGGCCGCCAGGCGCTGCCGTTCGCGCCCGGGCCAGGGGCCGGCTTCGAGCAGGAGGGCTTCCGCAGCCCGCTGCGCGACTCGTGGCAGCGGCAGGCCTATTTCGCGGCGGCTGCGCACGCCGATCCTGCGATGGGCTACGGCGAGGTCGCGTGCGTGGGCGAGCTCTTCGGCTTCCATGGCGAACAGCTCAGCGCCGTGGGGCCCGAGCCGCGCGTGGTGCCCTCGCGCGATGTCGAGATCTTCGAGCGCTTCATCGCCGTTGCGCCGGGCCGATCGGTCTCGGCTCCGATCGACACGCTGCTCGAGGTGCGCCGGCAGTTGCGGCGCGAGCCATACACGACGCTCGAGGGGCGAGTGGAGATCGACGGAGGAGGCCTCGTCACCGGCGAGGCGCGGATCACGCTTCGCATCGAAGAAGGGAGCGTCGGCAGCGTCGCCAGCGCGCGCACGCCGTGGACGCAGGTCACGCCCGCGGCCGACGGGACGTGGACCGCGCGCGTGCCGGCCGGGCGTGACTACGTGGTCATCGCCGATGCGTTCGGGCGAGAGGTCGAGCGCGTGGCCGTGCGGGCAGACGGCGAGAGAACGAGTGTGCCCGCGCTCGCGATCGCGGCGGCCGCCAGTGTCGATCTCACGGTCACGATCGATGGCCGGGCCGACCACGCGCTCGTGTTCGTGGTGCCTGCCGACGAGGTCACCGAAGAGGCCTCGCGGGCCCGGCTCCTCGGCGGCTTCGCGACTTGCGCGCCGCTCCTCGGCTCTCCCACGGGCGGCTCCCCTGCCTGCGACCGGGCGCTCGTGTTCGACACGGCGCGGCTCGAGCTGCCGCCGGGCCATTGGGATCTCGTCGCCACGGCGGGACCTTTCGCGACGCTCGCGCGGGAAGAGGTCACGCTCGCGGCCGGGGAGGAGGCCCGTGTCAGCTTCGCGCTGCGTACGCTCGAGGTGGCACCGGATGCCACGCTGTCGGCGGACTTTCACGTCCACGGCGCGGCGAGCTTCGACTCGACCGTCCCCGAGATCGATCGCGTGCAGGCGTTTCTGGCGGCGCGCATCGATGTCATCGCAGCGACGGACCACGACGTGGTGTGGGACTACGAGGCGGGGCGCCGCCACTGGAACGCCGACGAGCGCGTGCGCCTGCTGGTCGGCCTCGAGGCGACCGGGCACATCCTCTTCGATCTCGTGCCCGGCGCTCCGCTGCCGCAGGTCATCGGCCACTGGAACGTCTGGCCTCTGCGCTTCGACGTCGAGGCTCCGTACCGCGGCGCGCCGTGGGACGAGCTCGCGGAGCCAGGCATGCTGATGACCCGCTTCGTCGAGGCGGGCTGGCCTGAGGAGACGGGCGTCGTGCAGCTCAACCACCCCTGGGCACCGTCTCAGGTGGGCCGCGACCTCGGCTTCCCGCGCGCGGTCGGCGTCGATGCGCGCGAGCCCTTGCCCCGCTCGGATCTCGAGGGCTACGACGGGAGCGGGCCCGGGCTCGTCCTGCGCACGCCCCCCGGCGCGCGTTTCGGCAACGCCGACTACCACACCCAGGAGGTGATGAACGGTACCGAGAACGAGGATCTCCTCCCCTACCGTGCGTATTGGTTCTATCTGCTCAATCAAGGCATCGTCCGAGCGGGCACCGCGAACAGCGACTCTCACTCGCTCGTCGACAGCGTGCTCGGGACGCCGCGCACGCTCGTGACGACGGAACAGAGCGTCTCCGGGCTCGACGAGGCGCGCTTCAACGCTGCCGTGAGACAAGGGCGCATGATCGGCACCAACGGTCCCGTCGTCGAGGCGTCCATCGCCGACCGGAGCGGCGCGGAGCGGCGGCCCTCGGTCGAGGCCTTCGTGCCGGGGCGCACGCCGATGCTCTCCTTGCGCGTGAGCGCGGTGCCGTGGGTGCCCATCGACGAGGTGAGGATCGTCGTGAATGGGGAAGTGGCCCGGACGCTCTCGGCCGAGCTCTCGCAGCCCCCCGATGCCTTCGGCGCCGAGGGCATCGTGCGGTTCGAAGGAGAGATCGCCCTGTCCGAGCTCGGGCTCGACGGCACGCGCGACGCGTGGATCGTGGTCGAGGCGGGCGAGCCCCTGCCGATCGTCGGAGACCTTGACTGCGATGGCATCCCCGACACCGGAGACAACGACGCGAGTGGCTCCGTCGACTGGCGCGATGTCGAGCGCAACGGTGATGGGGTCGTGGACGCGCGCGACGCCGCGACGCTCTCGGCGCCGCCCGCATGCGAGCGCGGCGCCGACATCGGACCGATCCCGAGGCGAGCCCGAGGCTCGAGGAGCTTCCAGCGGTGGGGGTTCGGTGCGGTGACACCGCACGGATACGCCTTTGCGTTCACGAATCCCCTGCTGCTCGACTGGGATGGAGACGGGTTCGAGGCCCCGGGCGTACGGGGTGCGCGGTGAATTCGAGCGCGTCTTGGTCAGTCGTCGGTCGTGGGACAGTCGCCAAACAGACATTGGCCAGGACGTCAGTCGCCGGCGGGGCGGTGACTGGCATGCCAGTCGCCAGCGTGGCAGTTGCCCGCATGGCAGTCGCCAGCGTGGCAGTCGCCAGCGTGGCAGTCGCGCAGGCGGCGCCTGTGCCCGGCGACGAGGTGGCTTCGGACGCTGGCCTTGCCCTGGACCTCGAGGCGCGGTCCGGGTGTGCGGCGACGGCGCGTCCGCTCGGGCCCGTCCAGTCTGGATTGCTGGACGGCGCGCTCGGAGTGGCGCGCAGTGCGTGTCTCCGCGACGAGGTGGCCGTCGCGGAGGACGCGTCCCTCATCGCGAGACCCGCCGATTTCTATGGGAACATCCGCCTCGGGACCGTGATCTCGGGGAGCGTCGTGGTCCGGCCGGAGCTCGCGATCTGGGGAAGCTTCGAGGCGCTTCGCTGGCAGACGCTCCTCTCCGCCGTGGGGAACACCTACGTGGGTCTCGGGTACGCCGCGCTCGGCGCGAGCTACCGCTACCACGCGCAGTCCGGTCGATCGTTGGCCGCGCACGTCCGTCTGGTGCTGCCGACGACGAGCGGCCTCGATCGACGCGCGCAGCCGCTCGCGCTCGAGATCGGGACGACCGCCGAGCTCACAGCCTCCGAGAATTTCCGGTTTCATGCGTTCCTCTCCGCGATTGGATCGCTCGCGCTGTCGGACATCGCGCCCGCGGATCCGCGCGGGGGCTTGCGGGTTGGTGGGGGCATCGACTGGGTGCCCTTCGAGGCCTTCTCCCTCGCAGTCGAGCTCGCGAGCGGCTTCGGGACCCGAGACGCGCTCGATTTTCTCGCGGTCGCCGCGGCCGTGCGCTTCGCGTTCGGAGACGTCCTCGCGGCCGAGCTCGGCGTGATCTATCCAGCGTTCGGCGCCGAGCCTGCGCTCGCCGCGGCTCAGCTCGCGGTTCGAGGACGCTTGGATGGACGGAGGCTCTGATGAGCCGAGAGCGGGCTCCGCGACGGGCATGGTTCGCGATGGCGCTGCGCGTCGCGCTCGCGAGCTTCGGGCTCGCGGTGATCGGCGTGCTGGTCGATCGCATCGGCGTCCACGAGGTGCGCGCGGCCCTGCTGCGGACCGCGCCGGTGCTGCCCATCGCGTTTCTCCTCGATGGGGTGAGGATCGCGTGTGACGCGTACTCGACGAGACTCCTCCTCGGAGCGCGCGGGCGCGAGATCCCGTGGCTCGCGCTCTTCGGCGGACACGTCGTCGGACACGGGGTGATGAACGTCTTTCCCGCGGGGCGCAGCGCGTCGGAGGCCGTGAAGGCTGCGCTGTTCCACCGGTATCTGGGTGCGGCGGAGGCGGTCGCCATGGGCGCGAGCAACCAGGCCAACACCCTCTTCTCGAGCGCGATCTTCTCGCTCGCGTGTGCGGCGGCCGCCGCGGTCGCGATGCCCGGCGCGGCGCTCGTGGGCGCCATCGCGATCCACTTCGCGGTGCTCTTCGGCGCGGGGGTGGGGATGCGTCTCGCCGCGACGAACCCGGCGGTGGAGGCATTCTTCACGTCACGGCTCCCGCGGGTCGGCGCGCACCTCTCTCGGTTCGCGGAGCGCTCGCGTGAGACGCCGATCGTCGCGTGGGGGCCGGTGGGCGCGATGGTGCTGGGCCGGCTCGCGCAGACCTTCGAGTACGGCCTCCTCGCGAGCGCGGTCGGGATCTCGATCGGCCCGCTCGAGGCGCTCGCGGTGCAGGGGGTGAACCTGGTGGCTGCGGCCGTCGGTGTGCTCATGCCCGGCCAGCTCGGCTCGAGCGAAGCGATCTTCGCGCTCGCCTCCGAGACGCTCGGCACCGACGAGGCGAGCGCGATGACGATCGCGCTCGCGGCGCATCTCTGCGCGCTCGGCTGGGCGGTGATCGGCCTGGTCCTTCTCCTCGCGTGGCGAGCGAGCACGCCGCGCGTGCGCGCGAAGAGGTGACGCCCTCGGATCGCGCTCAGCGAGATCCGGCTTCGAGATCGGCGATCGAGCGCGCCCCGGCGCGTTCGAGCGCGCGCACGTCGAGGAGCTGCCCGGTGAGGTAGCGCAGGCCGCCTTCGGCGCGCGCGAAGCTCGAGAGCTCGGCGAAGGAGGTGTCGGCCCCCGCGAGCTTCATCGACACGCGGAAGAGGACGCGGTGCACGCCGTCGGCGTCGGGGCCGTCGTGATCGAGCACGACGAGGCCGCGGTAGCGCGCGCGCTTGGCGTGCTTGGCGAGGCGCTCTCGGAGGACGCGCTCGGACAGGCGCCGGTCCTCGTGATCGGGGTGCAGCGTCCGGAGGAGGAACGCATGCTCGCCCCGCACGAAGGCGGTGTAGCGGGCGCGCATGAGGCTCGGGGCGTCCGGGGGCTCGTCGCCCGCGAGGTAGCGAGCGCAGCACGCCTCGAAGGGGAGGTCCGTTCCACAAGGGCAGGTCATGGGCCGGAGAGCCTCGCACGGGGACCTCGAGCGCGCCGTGCGCGTGGTAGAAGGCCGCGATGCGGTGCACTACGCTTGCGATCTCCTCCTTCGCGCTCTGGCTCGGACTCGGCTGTGACCCAGCGATGCCCGCTCCAGATGCGGGCTTCCCTGGCGATGCGGCGTCCGCCCCCGACGCGTCGGAGCCGGCTGACGCGCCCGCCGCGGATGCGGGCGTCGTGCCCGGGACGAGCACGATCGGTCCCGAGGACCGACCGGCGCGCATGATCGTCCCGCCCCAGCACGACGGGACCACCGCGTTGCCGCTCGTGGTGCTGCTCCATGGGTACAGCGCCAGCGCGACGCTCCAGGATGCGTATTTCGGGACGACGCGCCTGGCCCGGGAGCTCGGCTTCTATCTCATCCTGCCCGATGGGACGGTCGACCGGACCGGGAACCGGTTCTGGAACGCTGGCGCCTGCTGCGATTTCGGCGGGGTCGATGTGGATGACGTCGCGTACCTCACCGGTCTCCTCGATGATGCCGAGTCGCGGGTGCCGGTCGACACGACCCGCGTGTACTTCATGGGTCACTCGAACGGTGCGTTCATGAGCTACCGCATGGCGTGCTCTCTGGCAGGTCGGATCACGGCCGTCGCGGGGCTCGCCGGCACCGAGGCCGAGAGCATCCCGTGCGAAGCGGATCGACCCGTGTCGGCGCTGCACATCCACGGCACGGCCGATGCGACCATCGCGTACGAGGGTGGAGCGCTCGGGAGCGCCGCCTACCTCTCGGCCGATGAGGAGATCGCGGCCTGGCGAACGAGGAATGGCTGCGCCGCCGAGGGGACGGACGGCGGGGAGCGCGACTTCGACGCTGCGGTGCCGGGCGAGGAGACCTCGATCACGTCGTGGTCGGGCTGCGAGGGCGGGACCTCGGTGGAGCTGTGGCGTATGGAGGGCTCGGGGCATATCCCGGGCCTCGGCAGCGCGATGGGCGCGGCGCCGCGCGCCTTGCTTGGGTGGCTCCTCGAGCGTCGCGCGCGGTGATCCCTCCGCGCGCCAGCTCGACCCTGCGCGCCGCGTGGTTTCGCTGCGCGCTCGTCGGTCTCGTCGCGGCGTGTGGCGAAGAGCGCGGCGCTCGGCGAGACGACCCCGGCTCGCAGAGGTCAGCGCCGGAGCGAGGTGAGGGGAGAACACCGACGCCCGTTCCTTCGACGGACGAGCCTGCGGGCACCACGGACGCGGTGGAGCGGCCACGCTTGGGCGCCGCACGCGAGCGCTGCGAGCTCGGCACGGCACGGAGCCGCGCGCCGACGGTCCCGCCGGGTCGTACCGCCGATGCGCGCATCGCGATCGCGGCCTACCGCGATCCCAGGACGGCGGTCGTGGCGATCGACGGCGTCGAGACGCGCGACGAGGTCGAGCTCTGGTGGCCCGACGCGGAGAACGACGCGATCGAGCACGGCTTCTTCGTCCGCGGCCTCGAGCCGGCCTCTCTGTTCGCCCTCGAGATGACGGGGCCGGACACCGCGCTCCTCGTGCGAAGCCGCCCGTGCGAGCACGAAGGCCACGCGCGCGAGTGCCTCGACGTGCGCTCGATCCTCGTGAACCGGCGCGAGGGCGGCGCGACCGTCTCGGATCCCTTCACGCTGCCGATGGATGGCCCGCCGACGACGATGCGCGTGAGCGCGGCCGAGGGTCGTGTGCTCGTCGCGTGGAGCCACCAAGCGAGCGCCCCGCGGCTCGACACCTTCACCGTCGATGAGACGACCGGCGCGCTGCGACACGTTGGGCGCGCGCTCGGCGAGGGCATCGACCTCGAGCGTGGGCCCGTCGAGATCCTCGCGCTCGCTGTCACGGGCGGGAGCCACGCGGTGCTCTTTCGTCAGGGAGCGCAGGAGGCGAGCGACAGCTCCGTGACTCTCAGCACCGGCCTCGACGAGCACGCGGTGCCGGAGCTGCGCGAGGCTCTCGTCGTCGAGTCGATGACGATCTTCGCGGGCGCGATCGTGATGGTCGCGGCCTTCGAGTTCAGCGAGCCTTCGTGGCTGCGCATGGGCTTCGACGGCGAGATGCTGGGGGAGCCCAGGCCGTTGCCGCCCGGCGAGCCGTTGCCGATCCCTTTCACCGATCGCCGCGTCGCGCGCCTCGAGGGGCAGCCGCCGCGGACGCTCGAGATCCGCGACGGCGCCGGACACACCACGGCGCCCCTCGTCACGCTCGCGGCGAACGTCCGCGCCGCGGACCTCGCGCGCTTCGAGGGTGGTTTTCTCGTGGCGAGCCTCCTCGACGACGCCAGTGTGCAGATCGCGCCGCTCCGCTGCCGCTCGAGCGGGGCGGGGACGCCGCGGCGGGCCGATGACAACCCCGCGCCACCGCAGTAAGCACACACGTGCGCTGGAACATCGAACCCACGCTCCTCGCCTGGCCGCCGTTCGAGCTCCGCTACTACGGCGTGCTCTTCGCGATCGGGCTCTTCCTCGCGGCGTTCCACGGGCCCCGATACTTCCGCGCCTTCGGGCTGCCGAAGGGGCACGCGGAGCGGCTCACGCTGTGGGTACCCGTCGGCATGATCGTCGGCGCGCACTACATCCATCTGGCCTTCTACGAGCCAGCTGGCCTCGCGGACCTGCGCCTCGGCTGGGACGAGGAGGCGGGGCATCTCGTCCTCGGTCGCTTCTGGAACCTCGGTTCGGGGCTCGCGAGCCACGGCGGCGCGCTCGGTTGTCTCGTCGCGCTCTGGATCTTCTGGTGGCGCAACGGCAAGCCTCTGGGGCTCTCGTTCCATCGCTACGGCGACGCGCTCATGCTCTCGAGCGTGTGGGTCTATCCCTGGGTCCGGCTCGGCAACTTCTTCACCTCCGAGATCGTCGGGCGTCCGACGGACGTGCCGTGGGGCGTGATCTTCGAGCGTCACGGCTCGGCCCCGCGACACCCCGTGCAGCTGTACGAGGCAGCGCTCTACTTCGTCGAGATCGCGCTCGCCGTATGGCTGGTGAAGCACCGGGCGGGCAGGCTCCGTGAGGGCGCGCTCATGTACGGGATGCTCGCGGTCCATTTCACCTTCCGCTTCGCATGCGAGTTCTTCAAGGAATCGCAGGCGATCGATCAGGGCTGGTCGCTCAACATGGGGCACCTCTTGAGCGCGCCGATCGTGGCCGTGTGCGCGTTCCTCGTCCTCGGAACGCAGCGCTTCTCGATCCTCGCTCCGCTCACCGAGAGGGAGCTTGCGCGTAACGATGAGGTCCTGCGCGCGGCTTCGGCGAGCCTCGAGGACGGCGCGGCGGCGGGAGGTCGAGCCGAGGCGGGGCCCGCGTCGGGCGCCCTGGCAGCGACGGGCCCGCAGGCTGCGGCATCTGGAGACGGGCGCGGGCCGCGCAGGGCCAAGAAGCGACGTGAGGGCAGCCGATGATGGATGAGCACGACGACGATGCAGCAAGCCTCGAGGCGAGCACCGAGCCGCGGACCGTGACGGTGGCCTTGCTCGCGGTCGCCTCGCGGGGGGTCACGGACGACCCCGTCTCGGGGCTTCTGGCCGACGGGTGTCGACGCCTCGGCCACCGCGTGATCAAGCGCCTCGCGCTGCCGCCCGCGCGCGAGGCGATCGAGTCGCAGCTGCGCGCGTGGATCGCGGAGGATTCCATCGACGTGATCCTCGTGTCCGGCGGCATTGGCCTCCTGCCTGGCGACGTCACGCCGGAGGCGATTCGCGCCGTCGTCGAGCGTGAGATCCCGGGCTACGGCGAGGCCATGCGTGCGGCGCGCTCCGAGCACGTGGGGCTTCGCGCGATCCATGCGCGGGAGGTCGCCGGCGTGGCCGCGGGCACCTTCGTCCTCGCGGTGAGCGCGGAGCGCGAGGCCTTCGCGCAGACCTGGGACGCGGTGCTCGAGCCTCTGCTCCATCCTTCGTCGGAGGCCAGCCTCGTCCCCTTGCTCGCGCGCCTCGCCACGCCCGGCTGATCGCCGCCGGGCGGCGGCATGCGAACGGGACGTAGGGAGCTCAGGTGCGACGGCGGGGCGGGGCGCGAGCGTCCGCAGAGGGCGAACGATCAGCCCCATCCCCGCAGGCGATTCTCCTGCTCTTGGTAGAGCCGGATCGAGGTGCGGATCACCCCGACTGCCTCTGCCGCGCCCTGCATCGCGTCCACGGTGACGCTCTTGCTCTCGAGGGTCTTGTAGTCCTCGAAGAAGCGCTGGATCTCGCGCCAGGTGTGCTTCGGGATCTCGGGCAGGTCGTGGTAATCGGAGTAGGCGGGATCGTGGACGTGGACCGCGATGATCTTGTCGTCGCCCTTGCCCCCGTCGGTCATGCGCATCACGCCGATGGCCCGCGCCCGCATGATCGAGAGCGGGTGCACGGGCTCGTTGCCGAGCACCAGCACGTCGAGCGGGTCCCCGTCGTCGCAGTAGGTGCGCGGCAAGAAGCCGTAGTTCGCTGGGTAGTGGACCGAGCTGTAGAGCACGCGATCCACGCGCAGCATGCCCGAGGGCTTGTCGAGCTCGTACTTGACCTTGGAGCCCTTGGGGATCTCGATCACGACGTTGAAGCCGTGCTCGACGCCGTGCTCGGGGTTGGGGAGATCGTGCCACGCGTGGACCATGCGAGCGCAGCATAGCGCGTATGGGCCTTTCTTGACGCGATCGCTTCGCGTCGAGAGATTCGAGCCACCGTGCGCGCACGCCTCGTGGTCTTCCTTCTTCTCGCGTTCATCCCGCTGCTCGACGCGGTCGATGTCGGCGGGCAGGCCCGCGGTCCGTGGCCGCTCCGCCGGCGCCCCGGGCTTCGAGCGAACACGCTCCTCGCGGAGCGAGTGCTGCCCGAGGACTGGCCCGCGGAGCCGCTCTCGCCGCGCGAGGTCGACGTCGCTCGCTTCTCGCAGGCGCTCCGCAGCCTCTGCTTCGGGATGCCCGCGCGTCGTGCGGAGAGCTACGCCCGGTGGGTCACGGCCGACGCGCGCGAGCACGGCGTCGATCCGTTCCTCCTCGGCGCGCTCGTCTACCGCGAGAGCCGCTGTGATCCCGAGGCGCTCGATCTCGAGGGCGTGCGCGGCATCGGCCTCACGCAGATCCCCTGGGACCTCTACCACCCTCAGGTCGAAGGGGGCGTGCTCTCCTACGCCATCGGCTCGGGCGCGCGCCGCGAGGAGCGCGCGGTTCGGGTGGATCGGTTCCCTTTCGGCCCGATCCGCCTGCAGCAGGCCGAGGCCAACCTCTACTTCGCGGCCGCGCTCCTCTCGATGTGGCAGGCGCAGCACGAGACGGTCGACGAGGCCTTCGGTCAGGCGCCGCACCGCCACTGGGTGTCGCACTTCCTCTGGGGAGATCGCGTGCGCTCGGACGTGGAAGAGGAGAGGGTGCTCACCGATCGCCGGCGCCTGCTCGAGCTCTACGGCGCCAGCCCCGGCATGGCGCCCCTGCGGTGGCGCGGCGTGGAGCTCGGCTGCCCGCTCCACGGATGTCCGCGCGTGGTCCTGAGCTGGCTGGGTGCGGAGCGTGGCGACGGTCAGCGCGAGCACCGCGGCATCGACGTGGACGCTCTGCCGAACGAGGCCGTACGCGCGATGGCAGACGGCATCGTCACGTTCGCGGGGGTGGACCTCCCCGGGCAGCTCGAGCACGTGCAGGTACGCGACCAGGCTGGCTATGCCGCGCACCCACGCGATGGGCTTGGCGCAGGTGGACGCTACGTCTGCATCCGCCACGGCGACGGAGACGGCAGCTTCGCGTCTTGCTACATGCACCTCGAGGAGGTGCACGTCGCCTATCCTCGCCGTGTGCGTCGTGGCGAGGTGATCGGCACGGTGGGCCGGACCGGCATGCGGGCCAGCGCGGCCCATCTCCACCTCGAGATCCGCACCGCGCGTGTGGAGGATCCGTCGCAGATCCTCGCGGGGCTCCTGCTCGGGAGGATGCCCACCTCGGCGCGTGACCGACGCTGAGGGTCCGAGCACGAATCACCTCTCCGTTCCGCCGCCGGGGCCAGCGCGAGATCCCCCTCTCGCACGCGGGCGGGGGAGCCGGATGCGCGCATCGGTGGGCGTGGGCTGAGCGGCACCCGAGTCACTCCCAGCACTCCTCGTCGCTCGCGTGCTCTCAGCGGCAACCCGTCCTGTGGAACTCGTAGGGCGCGTCCACGTCGCGGCCGCCGTCGTTGTTCACGGTGTGCATGCGGTCTGCGAGCGGATCCACGCGCCCCGAGAAGTGATCGGGGTTGTACGAGAAGAAGCGCGACGCGCAGTCGATGCGGGTGACCTCGTGCGTGCTCGCGCCGAAGGCCATGCGGTCACCGACGAGGTTTCCCGTGGCGCGCATCGTCACCGTGTAGTCCCAGCCCTCGGCCGTGCACGCCGGAGGTCGGCGATCGGAGGCGAGCCCGCGCCACATGCGCGCGACGATCGTGCCGTCGAGCGACGTG
>JBKDQC010000700.1:0-2666 GCA_046342295.1 Deltaproteobacteria bacterium
GTTTCGACCTCTACGAGGAGATGAAGCCTTACTTCCTCAAGCTCCTCCAGCAGCGCTATTCGCCCGAGAAGATGCTCCCCGAGATCCTCCGTTCTCTCTCGCGCATCTCGGGCGCGGCGACGGACTTTCCGGTGCAGGCGCAGGAGATCCTCGAGGATCTCCGGCAGGGGCGGCTCGAGCTGCGGACCAAGGACAGCGCGCAGCTCGCGCAGTACGACTTGATCGGCCGCCGCATCTACAGCGGGATGGTCGTGAGCGCGCTCCTGGCCGGGAGCGCGTTCCTCATCGCGGCCAACGCGTTCTGGACCGGTGCGCTGTTCTTCGCGATGGCCCTCACGTGGGGAGGCGGGCACATCGTGCTCGCGACCTGGGCCAACCGGAGGAAGAAGGGCTGATCAGCGCGGGCCGAGACGCTCGACGATCGCGAGCCAGGCCGGCAGGGTCCCGAGCGACAGGACCGAGGTCGTCACGATGGCGCGCGCGACGGCCTCCCGGTCGGCGCCGGCGTCCTCCGCCATCGCGAAGGTGCTGATGGCTGCGGGCACGGCGGCGAGCAAGACCAGCGTGCGGAGCGTGTCGTGGGGGATCCTGACCGCCACCGAGAGCACGAGCGCGAGGAGCAGCGTCGCGCCGGGGACCACCACGAGCCGCAAGAGCGCGAAGGTGAGCTGCCCCGCGAGGCCCGAGAGCGTCGGCGGGCGCCTCCCGAGGAAGAGGCCGAGCACGAAGAGGCCCAGTGGAGAGGCGGTCTTTCCGAGCGTGTCGAGCGCGTGAAAGAGCGCGAGCGTGCCCGGGTGCGCGGCGAGCCCGAGCGCGCGGAGCCCCGCTCCGAGCGCGAGACCCACGAGGGGAGACATGGCGAGCGGGCTCGCGAGGAGGGTGCGGGCGACCTCGCACACGCGTGGCCCCGCCGGTGTTGTCCGCGCGTCTGCGCGGAGCATCGCCGTCCCGAGGGTGACGGTCAGCGCCACCTGCATCGACACGACGACGCTGCCGAGGGGCACGGCAGCCGGTCCCACGAGCGCGGCGACCAGCGGCAGCCCGAGGTAGGCCGAGTTTCCGAACAGCGCGACGAGCGTGAGCTCGCCCCGAGAGGGCAGCAGGGCACGGCCGATCCTCCGCCCTCCGAGCGCCGCCCCCGCCAGCGCGCCCGTGAGCAGCGGCGCCGAAGCGAGCACGAGGAGCGGCCAGCCGATCGCCGCAGCGCCCCGTGCTGGGTCGAGGAAGCTCGCGACGACGAGCGCGGGGAACGCGAGCAGCAGCGCGAAGCGGTTGAGCACGGCGATCGCGCTCTCGTTCGTGAGGTCCCGCCGCGCGGTGAGCCAGCCGCCGCGGCCACCCGCGACCCCGAGGACCAGCGGCAGCAGGAGCGAGGTCAGCGCAGAGAGCACGCCGAGTGATGGAGGGCGGCCCTCGCGAGCGCAACGCCGGCCGGACCGGCCGCGCCCCCGCCCCGAAAGAAACGTGACTGTTTGGTCGTGTCAACTGCCGGATGGGGCCCTGGCAGTCCCGGTCGCGACGTCGGGGCGGGTCGCGCGCTCCGAGCGATGCTCGAGCCTGCGTGTCTCGTCCGCCCTCTGCGCGGCTGTCCCGAGCCAGACCTTCCGGGTGCCCATGAGGTGATCGAAGAATGGGTGGGTGACGCACCAGTTGGCGTCCTGATCGGGGCCCATGTGGTGATCGTAGTGCCAGGGCAGGTGTTGCTTGGCCCACGCGGGGTCGAGGTGGCTCCGCTTGTGCTTCACGTAGTAGCGTGCGATCGCGTAGAGCACAGTCCCGGTGAAGAACGGAGCGACCGGAAAAAGCGGCACATGCAGGAGCGCAGCCGCAGCGAGGCAGAGTGCCTCCTTCCCCTGCGCGTGGACGCCGAAGACCGAGCGTTCGTAGTCTCGGTCGATCATCCCCCGCAGGCGGACGGCGCGGTGGTGCTCGAGCCAGTGGAAGCGGAAGAACGAGCCCTTGTCGCGGCCGGAGCCGTGGAGCACGTGCTTGTGGATCAGCCATTCACTGGCGTTCGCATAGAGGAGCCCGAGGGGGATGCCGATCATGGTGGGCCTCACGGGGAGGGACGCTCGCGGTCGCGTCGCGAGGTCCTTGTCATAAAGTGTGACCAGACAGTCTGTATTTGTTGTGGCATCCGCTCTTGGACGTGTCCAGCCCGAAGAAGCGCGCGGTCAAGCCCCCGGGGCGTCGGGCGTCGGAGGCGCGCGTCGCCTCCGCGGCGTCGGCCAGCGTGGCGGTGGTCTCCGCGCCCCGGGAGCGGCCGGGGGCTCCGGGCGGCAAGCGAGACCGCAACCGCCGGGAGCGCACGGCGCTGCTCGGCCGGACAGGGCTCGCGCTCTTCCTCGCCCGGGGGATCGAGGTCGTCACCATCGACGACATCTGCGGAGCGGCAGACGTGGCGAAGGGGTCGTTCTACCGCTACTTCGCGGACAAGGAGGCGCTGGTCGAGGCGCTCGTCACACCGGTCGAGCAGGCGTTGCGCACGGCGCTCGAGGGGTGCGAGGCGCGCCTCGGCCAGGCGGAGGATGCCGAGGCGCTACGCGGCGCCTACCAGGGCTTGGCGCTTGCGCTCTTGCCCGTCGCGCTCGGTCACCTCGACGTCCTCCGCCTGTATCTCCAGGAGCGCGCGGCCCCCGCGGTGGGCGCGCGCGCTCATCTCGCCG
>JBKDQC010000701.1:0-5498 GCA_046342295.1 Deltaproteobacteria bacterium
GCGTGACCGAGCGCCAGCGCTACATCGCCCGGGTGCGTCACATCGCCCGGGCCGTCTGCGAGACGTACTACGCGCAGCGTGAGGCCCTGGGCTTCCCGCTGCTCACGAACGCCGGCTCGAAGGAGGTGGCGCGATGACCCGGACACTCCTCATCGAGATCGGCGTCGAGGAGCTGCCGGCGTCCTTCGTCGCGCGGGCGGCGGAGCAGATGCCGGCGCTCGTGAAGAGCGCGCTCGCGGCGGCCCGCCTCTCTCACGGAGAGATCGAGGCGCTCGGCACGCCGCGTCGTCTGGCCGTGACCGTGGCGGACGTCGCCGAGGCGCAGCCGGACCTCGAAGAAGAAGTGCTCGGGCCCCCGCGCGCGGCTGCGTTCGAGGCCGACGGAACGCCGAAGAAGGCTGCCGAAGGCTTCGCGAGGAAGCTCGGCCTCGACGTCTCTGCGGTGCGCATCGTCTCGACCGAGAAGGGCGAGTACGCGGCCGTGACGCGCTCGGAGAAGGGGCAACCCTCGATCGCCGTGCTCGGCAAGGTCGTCGAGGCGGCGACCCGGATCACCTTCCCCAAGGCGATGCGGTGGGGGCGAGGCGAGGTTGCGTTCGGGCGCCCGGTCCAGTGGCTCGTCGCGCTCTTCGGTGCAGAGGCGATCGACGCAGCCTTCGCGGGCAAGACGAGCGGGCGGCGCACCTTCGGACACCGCTTCCTCGCGCCGGGGCCCATCGAGCTCTCCACGGCCGACGATTACGTCCGCGCGATGCGCGCCGCTCACGTCCTTCCGCGCACCAGCGAGCGGCGCGCAGCCATGGTCGCGGCGCTCGAGACGGCCGCCGGAGAGATCGGTGCGGAGGTGGTCCGCGATGACTTCCTCGTCGAGGAGAATCTCACCCTCGTGGAGGAGCCGCACGTGGTGTGCGGGCGCTTCGAGGAACGCTTCCTCGCGCTGCCCGAGGACGTGATCGTGGCTGTGATGCGCGGCCACCAGCGCTACTTCGCGGTGCGCGAGAAGGGAGGTGGCAAGCTCCTGCCGCGTTACCTCGCCGTCGTGAACACCGCGCTCGATCCCGCGAGCATCCTCCGAGGCAACGACCGCGTGCTCCGAGCCCGCCTGTCCGACGCTCGGTTCTTCGTGGAGGAAGACCGCAAGAAGACGCTGTTCGAGCGCCTGCCCAAGCTCGATGGGATCGTGTTCCAGACCAAGCTCGGGACCGTGGGCGAGAAAGTCCAGAGGACCGGGCGGCTCGCCGCGGCGCTCTCGAACGACCCCGCTGCGGCCCAGCTCGCGATGCTGTGCAAGGCGGATCTGGTCTCCCTCATCGTGGGCGAATTCCCCGAGCTCCAGGGCGTCATGGGGCGCTGGTACGCGCAGGCCGAGGGGATGGAGCCGCGGCACGCGGACGCGATCCGAGACCACTACCTGCCCAAGGGCGCGTCGGACGTGGTGCCCAGCGACACGCTCGCGGCCTACATCGGCGTCGCGGATCGCGTCGACACGCTCGTGGGGTGCGTCGGGGTCGGGATCCTGCCGAGTGGCTCGGCGGACCCATTCGCGCTGCGTCGGGCTGTCAACGGGGTGATCCGGATCGCGCTCGAGGGCCCCATCGACGTCGACGCGAAGGCGGTCTTCACGCTGGCGCACGAGGGTTACATCGCGCAGGGGAAGTCGCTCGCGCGCGTGGACGACGTGCAGGCTCGGCTCGACGAGCTGGTGCGCGGGCGCCTCCGGAGTCACCTGGGGGAGCATCACTCCGGCGATGTCATCGAGGCTTGTCTGGCCGCGTGGGGCGGGGGGTCGCTGCGCGACCTCGCCGCACGCGTCGAGGCCGTGTCGGGCATCCGGCGCGAGCCGGAATTCGACTCGCTCGCGGTGGCCTTCAAGCGCGCGCACAACATCTCCAAGGATGCTCCGCAGGGCCCCCTCGACGAGGCGCTCTTCGAGCACGAGGCGGAGCGGGCGCTCGCGCAGGCCTTCCACGCCATGGTGGGCCGCATCGAAGAGGCGACGCAGGACAGCCGCTATGCGCAGGCGCTCCGCATCGTGGCGACGGAACTGCGCGGACCGATGGATCGGTTCTTCGAGCAGGTCTTCGTGATGGTCGAGGACCCGGCCGTTCGGGACAACCGCCTCAGGCTCCTCGCTCGCATCGCTCGCACGCTGAGCCGCATCGCGCACTTCCACCTGCTCTCGGCTTGAGCGAAGCTCGGAGCGTGGACATCCGAGAGGTCACGAGCCTCGCACCGAGCGACCGCGCCGCATTCGGAGACAAGGCTGCGCTTCTGGCTCTCGCAGCTTCGGTGGGGCTGCCTGTTCCGCCTGCTTTCGTGGTCGCAGCGCACGCCGAGCGGCCCCCACGCGGCGAAGCGCGCGTGGCCATTCAGGCCGCGCTGTCGGGGCTCGAAGCCGCCGAGGGGCGGAGGCTCGGGGAGGGGCTCTGCGTCGCAGTGCGGCCCTCGTCCGACCAGGGCCAACCGGGGCTGCATCCGACGATTCTCGACGCGGGCGCGAGCCGGGACGCGCTCGGGCATCTCACAGACCTTCTGGGCGGTCGGGCCGCGGCGCTCGATGCGCGCGCCCGCTTCTTGCGCGGCTTGTCGCGGGCGAGAGGCGGCGGGGGCCCGTGGGCGTCGGTGCGCGGGTCGCGGGGCGCCTCTTCGCCGGGCGTCGAGGAGCTCGAAGCCGAGACCGCGCGGCTCGAGCGGCAGCTGGGGCTCGAGGCCGCGACCGCCGAGGAGGAGCTCTTCGCTGCGATCCAGGCCGTCGCCGGCCACGGTCTCCCCGTGATCGTGCAGGCGATGCGCTTTGGCACCTCGCGTCGCGGGATCTCGGGCGCCGGGACGGCGTCGAGCCGGCATCCGATCACTGGAGAGCCCGTGGTCTTCGGGGAGATCGCCTGGGATCGTCAGGGGGAGGACGTCTCGCTCGGGCGGGGAGCCGGGGTGTCGCTGCGCCGCGCTGCGGCCGGTCGTCGGGGTGACGAGTCGCTCGAGGCCCGTGCGCCTGGCCTCCTCGCAACCCTGACGGAAGCGCTGGCGGTAGCGGGGCGAGCGCTCGACGCCGTGGCGGATCTCGAGATCGTCGTCGACGCAGGCCAGCTCTTCGTCGTGCAGCTGCGGGCCTCCGTGCTCACGCCGCGGGCCGAGGTGCGGACGCTCGTCGACCGCGCCGAGAGCGGGACCCTCACGCGGGCGGAGGCTGTCCGCCGAGTGCGTCTCGAGACGATGGCGCGTGTGGGCCGGGTCGAGCTGGTGCCCGAGGAGGAGCTCCCTGGGGGCAGTGCCTCGGTGCTCGGCCGAGGTCTCGGGGCGAGCCCCGGAGCGGCCAGCGGGCGGGTGGCGATCGACGTGCAGGATGCCATCGCCCGCGCTGAGGCCGGGGAGCGCGTGGTGCTCGTCCGATCGGACGCGAGCCCGGAGGACGCTCCGGCCGTCCGCGCGGCTGTGGCCGTCGCGACCGCTTCGGGGGGCCTGACTTCCCATGCCGCCGTCATGAGCCGCGCTCTAAGCAAGCCCTGCGCGGTCTCCGTGTCGAGCCTGCGGATTCGTGGCGGTGACGTGTTCGTCGAGCGGGCCGGGCAGCCGCCGGAGCGGCTCGTCGCGGGCGATCTCGTGACGGTCGACGGCACGCGCGGTCTCCTCGTGTCGGGGGTGGCGCCGACCCGTTGGGTCGCGGACGATGACACGCCGGGCCGGCTGTCCTCGTGGGCCCGGGAGATGTCGGCGGTGCGGATACTCGTCCCCGAGGAGGGGGGCGGGGACCCCGGGGCGCGAGCCCGCGCGCTCGGGGCCGATGGTGTCTGGAACGGGCGCACCGTGATCGATCTGTCAGGGTCGGAGCGGCCGGAGTGGGGGGAGCCATCGGCGTGGGGCGGCCCCCCCGCGACTCTCCCCCGGAGCGATCTTCTCGTCGTGCCGGCAGGGCTCGTCGCGGCGGCGCGCGTGGCCGCGTCATGAGCGATGTCCGCATGGGTTGGCATGAGCCGTTTCGACACACTCTCGGCTCCTCCGAGATGTGCCGTCACAGGTTCGGCCACAGTCTCTGCGTCCATGCTGCGCCGCAGGAGCCTCCGAGCGTGACCCCAAGCGCGCGGCGAGGTCTCGAGTCGCACCCGATGTCTTGACCGCCCCGACTCCAGGAAGAACCCTCTTCGTCCGAATGGTCCCACGACCCGAAGCACGCGATTGAGCGTACGCTCCTTGCTAGGGGAGCGCCCCAGCGGCGACGCCCTGCCGCACAGAGTCGCCCCGACCAGGTCGGGGCCGAGGGAGACCGAGATGAGTGAAGCCCATCTGCGACTGGTGGAGGATCGAGCGCCCTCGATCCCGCCCCCGGACCCTCTCGTCGGTCGCACGCTCGATGGCCGCTACCGCATCGAAGCCGTCCTCGGCGAGGGCGGGATGGGGCTCGTGTACCGGGCGCGCCACGCCGTGCTCAACAAGGCCCTCGCGATCAAGGTCCTCCGACCGGAGGTGTCGCGCGACGCGGAGGTCATGAGCCGCTTCCAGCAGGAAGCGCAGAGCGCCTCCGCGATTGGAAACCATCACATCATCGACATCAGCGATTTCGGAGCATTGCCTGACGGCTCGACCTACTTCGTGATGGAGTTCCTGGACGGGATCGCGCTCACGACCGCGATCGAAGAGCAGCAGCCGATCCCCGCGGCCCGGGTCATCAAGGTCGCCCGGCAGCTCTGTGACGCGCTCGGAGCCGCCCACGAGCGCAACATCGTCCACCGCGACCTCAAGCCCGACAACATCTACCTCGTCAAGCGCGGCTCGGACACGGACTTCGTGAAGGTGCTCGACTTCGGGATCGCGAAGGTGGGGGGATCGTCCAGCAAGCTGACCAAGGCGGGGCAGGTCTTCGGCACGCCGCACTACATGTCGCCCGAGCAGTGCGCCGGGGCGAACGTCGATGCACGCACCGACATCTACGCCCTCGGGGTGATCCTCTACGAGATGAGCACCGGACGCGTGCCGTTCGACGCCGACAACCTGATGGGCATCCTCACGAAGCACATCTACGAGCGCCCCGTCGCGCCGCGTGATCTTCCGTCGGCCCCCGGGCTTCCGCCCGGGCTCGAGGCAGTGATCATGAAGTGCCTCACGAAGTCCGCGGACGCGCGGTACCAGACGATGGCCGAGATGCGTGCAGACCTCGATCGGCTCGAGTCCGGCGCCGTACCGCGGGCGGTCACGGAGACCGGACGAACGGTGCTGCCGCGCGACTCGCTGAGCGATACGTCCGGAGGGACGCGGCGCTCGCCGGCGCTCGTCGCGACGGCCGCGCTCGCCGTGCTCGGCATCGTGGGGGGCGGTGGGTACATCGCCTACGCCTCGATGCAGCGGCCGCCGAGCACCGAGAGCGACCGCCCGACCGGGGGGGCCTCGGGCTCCTCGGGTACGGGGACCGGAGGAACTGGGGGGGCGACGGCGACCGGCGGAGAGGGTGCGGCGGGCGCGGGCGCCGGCGCGGCGGAGGGCGCGGGCGCGGGCGCGGGCGGCGC
>JBKDQC010000702.1:0-11094 GCA_046342295.1 Deltaproteobacteria bacterium
GCTTCACATCGGCGGGCAGCCCGTTGAGCGTCAGGTCGAGACGTGCGTCGCCCATCTTGCGCACGCCGGGCGTGTCGCGGATGACGTTAAAGAGATCCGACCAGGCGATCTCGCCGACCGCGTTCCCCTCGGCGTCCTTGATATTGAAGCCGAAGTCGACGAGCGGGTTGGGCGTTCCGTCCTGCTCGCTGACCCGAAAGTAGCTCGCGAGGTTCGCCCGCACCCGGTCACTAACGTCGCTGCCGGCGAAGCCCTGGCGCAGGAAGAGGCGCGCAGCGACATCAATGACTCGGTACACCGGGTCCTGCACGCTCACCTGGAAGGTCAGCGTGCACGGGTAGACCTCGGTGACCTGGCGCAGCACCAGGTTCTTCAGCGCGGGCGTCGGTACTGCCGCTCCCGCCGTCGACTGCGGGATGACGTAGAGGATGCCCGTGTTCTCCGCGATGGTCGGGTCCTCGTTCGAGGTGAGCATCAGCGCCCGCGCGACGCTCGGGAGCCTGCGCGCGTTGATCTCGAAGTCCTCCCTCGCGACCGTGCGCGTGAGCGCGCGCAGGCTCTCCGGGGCGAGCAGCTTCGCGGAGGCCACCGTCTGGCGATCCGCGCCGCCCGAGGCGGGCAGCGGGTTGCGGACGGAGGCCTGCACCGGGTTGCCGTACGCATCCTTGAAGGCACCCTCGATGACGACGATGCGGTCTGCGTCGACGTTTCCGACGCTGCCGCCGCCCGTCTTGTAGGTGACCGAGACCGTGCCGCTCGGGGGCATGCCGCTCACGCCGTTGCCGAAGCGCAGCGTGGCGCGGTCGTTCTGGTCGACGGCCACGACGAAGTGGCGGTCGTTGGCCCGCGAGTCGAGGAAGCTGTCGACCTCGGTGAACGCGCCCTGCGGCGTGGTCACGAGCGCGGAGCCGTCGAGGTACGGAGCGTAGTCGAGGTGCAGCTCGAGGTCGGCGAGCCCGCGCGCGTCGAAGAGCTGGGTGTACGTCTTCGAGTTCTCGACCACGGCGACGACGCGGGGCGGGTCGGCGCCCGGGGCGATGACCGCGGGCGTGAGCAGCTGGAAGCGGACCGGCTCGGTGACCTCCTGCGTGCGCAGCACGGTGCCGGCCGGGATGGTGACGCTCGCGGCCGGAGGGCGTGCGAGCTGCACGAGGACGTCCGCGGTCGCGGCCTGCGCGCCCTGCAGCCGGTAGCCGAGCATCTTCGCGAGGGCCATCACGCTCTTGCGCTGCGTGGCGGTCACAAGGCGCGACTCGCGAGCGAGGTTGTCCTGGTAGAACGTGAGCACGTCGCCGACGAACGCGTAGAGCTCGACCAGCAGGTTCCCGAAGCTCGCGACGTCGAAGTCCGTCCAGTCCGGGAAGACGCTCTTCACGAGCGCGATCAGCCGCGCCCGAAGGGCGTCGAAATCCTTGTCGGTGTAGTCGACGGACTCGGGCAGCGTGGCCACGGCGGTAAGCCTCCGTGGAGGCAAAGCCGTCGAGCCTCGGCTCTCGGGGACCCGGCCCCAGACGGTCAGCGCTCGAAGGACACGGCCACGGCCGCCGCCACGTCCCGCTCGCGCACCCGCACGCGAAGCGTGAGGGCTGGCCCGTCCTGCTCGACGCTCAGGCTGACGAGCTGGGCGCCGGGCACCCAGCGCTTGAGGGCGTCGCGCACGTAGACGCGGGCCAGCTCTTTGAGGGCCGCGTCGTTGCGCTGGTGGCGCAGGAGCGCGAGGCCCGCCCCGAAGTTCGTCCGCCAGGGAAGCTCGCCCGAGGAGCGCGCCGTGGCGCCCTCGGTGAGCAGCGCTTGGCGCACCTTGGACGCGAGCAACGCCTCGCCGCTGCCCACGGCGAAGTCGCGCTTCTTGTCGCGGCGGAACGGGATGAGGAGGTTCTGCGGCTGCTGGCTCATGCTCGTCTCCTCACGGCACCGGCACCGCGCTGCGCACGGTCTGCAGGGCCTCGATGATCGCGTCGATGGGCGGGATGACGTCGTCGAGCGGACGCCCGGCGAGGTTCGAGAGGTCCGGCACCTCGGGCCCACCCACGATGCCGAGGAAGATGTTCAGGATGCCGATGAGCTTGCCGAGGCTCGCGAGCGACTTGCCGACGTTGGCCGCCTCCTGCGCCACGTTCGCCTGGGCGCAGCTCGTGATGGCCATCAGGCCCGCGTCCTCGAGCTCGGTCGCGCGGTCGATGGCGCCGAGGATCTGCTGCATCTGCTGCTGCAGGTGCATGAGCTGACTGCGCGCCTGCCGGAGCGTGTCGATGACGAGGTCGATGATGCCGATGATGGTGTACGGCAGCGACAGCTGCGGGATGAGCCGCAAGAGCTTCGCCACCTTCTCGGCCAGCTCCGGGATGCACGCTGCGAGCGCGGTCGGGTCGGGAGGCGGGCCGAGCGAGTCCGGGATGGCCTTCACGCAGTTGAAGACGGCCACCACGGTGTCGATGATGTCGAACAGCGGCATCAGCGGTGTGAGCGCCGGCTGAATGGCCTGCATCAGGTTGATCTGCTGCATCGTCACGCCGCCCGGCAGCGTGATGGACAGCGGATCGGGGATCTCCGGAATCTCGAGGCAGATGGGCAGCGCCACGGCGTCCTCCTCAGATGGGCTCGGCGATGGGGCGGACCACCCGCCCGGCGATCGTGACCTGCGTGGCCTCGAGCGAGATGGCGCCGACCGCGCGCAGCGTGAGCGCCGTCGTCGCCTCGAGCGTGACCGTGTTCTCCTCGGCGTCGAAGATGAGGTGGTCGCCGGTCTTCTTGTTGGTGAGCTTGAGCTTCCGGCTGTCCTTCGACTCGTCGAGCTCGATGCGGAAGGTCTGCGTCGCGAAGACGCGGTTGTCCGGAGGCGTCTTCTGCGCCTCCTCGGGCACTTCGCTTTCGCCGTTCGGCTTCCCCCAGTGCGCGGCCAGGTAGTACGGCGCCTCGACGTTCCCCTGGTTGAAGAACACCGCGACCTCGGCTCCCTCCTCGGGAACGGCGAACAGGCCGCGGTCCTTCGAGCCGCCGCCGCCCGTGCCGAGTGGCCAGGCCCACGCGCTCTCCGGCTCGAGTACGCCGGGGATGCAGACGCGCACGCGCCCGAGCTGCTCCTCGTCGTCGCGCTTCGTCACGTAGCCGACGTACAGCCCGACGAGCCGGGTGTCGTGCGTGTGGATGTCGTCGTCGAAGGTGCTCATCGGTGGCTCTCCGTCATCGCGGCACGCTCATGCCGGCCTCTGGGTCTTCGGCGCCGATGGCGCGCCCGTCGCGCCGGTACTCGACGTGCGACGCACCGCTCGCAGGGTCGATGACCTCGACCTCGGTCATTGCGCCGCCCTCTGCAGGGGTCGCGCGATTGGGCGAGCCACCTTGGGGCTGGCCTTGCGCCGCGGTCCCGGCCTGTCGCCGTGCTCCGGTGCCGTCGCGCGTGAGCTTCAGCTCCACGACGTAGCCGGAGGACGAGATGACGTGCTTCGCCTCGGTCACGTAGTACTTGCCCGAGAGGAGTCCGGAGATGCCGCGCACCTCGAGCACCTCCTTCGCGCGCAGCGTCGGATCGCCCACGACCTGCATGGAGAGCTTCACGGTCTCGCGCTCGGCTCGGCGGAAGCGCGCCGCCGACTCTCGCTCTGCGGCGGCTGACGTCGGCGCCGAGGTCGGGTGGACGCTCGTCGTCGCGTTGCGCTCCTGCAGCGACGACGAGCCCGTCTCGGGGTCCACGACCTCGAGGACGTCGCTGAGCGTGGCGCGCTCGACGGTGCTGCTGCTGGCCCGCGACTCGATCGTCGCCTTCGTCAGCGGGTCGCGCCCGCGCACCTCGACGCGGCCGGTCCGGCGCGAGAGATCGGATTCGACGTTGAGCGAGATGATGTCGCCACGCCCCGGGTCCGAGAACCAGGTGAGCACGTGGCTCGGCGCGCTCGCCTGGTTCCGCGAGCGCCAGTGGAGCCCGCCGTCGTCGACGAAGTACTCGAACTCTTCCCGTGCAGCGAGGCGCCGGAGGAAGCGTGCGTCCGTCTCGGCGGTCGGGTTGATGGTGTCGAGCACCTCGCTCGAGTCCTCGACGTCCGCGAACTCGCCCTCGTAGCCGTGCTCGGCGGCGATCTCCTTGGCCACGTCGCTGCGCGACTTGTTCGTCCACGCGCGCGTCTTGGCCTCGCGGTTCATCAGCACGCTGGTGGCCTGGCCCTCGATGGTCAGCGTCTGGAAGCCCTTGAGCTTCTTCACGACCACCCGGCGCGGCGGGGCCATGTTGCCCGGGTAGCCCCAGGACACCTCGAGTGTGGCGCCGCCGACCAGCTCCTCGCGGTCGAAGAGCGCGAGGTCAAAGTTGTCGAGCTGGAGCGAGACCTTGTCGGCCTGGCGCTCGGCATCCTCGTAGGTGAAGCCGATGATGCGGCCGTCGAGGTTGAGCGGCTCGCCGCTCGGCGCCCGCTCGTTCGAGAGTACGGTGATGCGGACACCGGGCCCGCTTCGGTCGACGAGTTCGGTCATGCTTCGACCCTCCGGCGCTGCTCGCTCAGGATGACGTCGGTGAGCACGCGCAGGCTCGGCACGAAGAGGCGGCGTCCGACCTCCAGCTCGAGCGTCGGGTCGACGATCGGATCGGGCTGAAAGTCGGCGAGCACCCACCAGAAGCCGCAGGCCCGCGGGAGCGGCGCGAAGTAGCGCCCCGCAAGGTCGAAGAGCATGTCGCCCTGCGCGACGACGTGGACGCGCGTGTCCGTGTGCTCGCGAAAGCGGTAGGGCTCGCGCTCCGATAGGAACAGCTGCGCGAGCTCGTCACGAACGCCGAGCGCGAAGGAGTGTCGGGAGCCGGTGCGGGGCGCCATCACTCGACCTCCTCGCGCAGCTCTTCGCTGGTCACGCGCGTGTCGAGGATCTCCTCGAAGGAGACGCTCGCCGTGTAGACGAGCACCATCCCGTCGACGGCGAGCTGCTTGTACTGGAACTCCACGCTGGCGACGACGCACTCGACGGTGACGACGCTCGGCCAGATGAAGAGGACGCGGGGCGGCGCCGTCGCGGCCACGCCCTCGGTGCCCTCGGGCGGCACCGTGAGCGCGCGCAGGAACGCTCGGAAGTCGAGGATGTTCACGTCGCCCGGCTGCTCGGCGGCGAAGAAGCGGTCGAGGTAGAACTCGACGCCCGACAGTTGCCGGTTCGCCGTGCTCTGGAACTGCAGCACCTGATGGGAGAGCCCCGGCACCGCGAGGCGGTTCCAGTTCACCTGCAGCTTCTCGGTCACCTGCGTCGGGTTGAAGAGGCACTCGAGCGACTCCCCGCTCGTGACGTTCACGAGCAGGCAGCGAGGAGCGCGGGCGAGAGCGGCATCGAGCGACACGCTTCCTCCTTCCTCAGTACGCCGGGACCGGTGAGAACGAGCGGGTGGCCGAGTCGCGGTCCGCTCGATGGACCGCGGTGGCGAGGGTCGTGCCGTCGACCTGGAGGTTGACGGTGATGGGCGGCGACGCGGGCGGCGCGGCCGGCGTCATCGGGAAGGACGCGGGGATGGCGGGCGTCATCGCCGCGACCGCGGGCATCGACGACATGGCGTCGCTCGCAGGTGCGCCGGGCGCCGCAGTTCCCGGTCGCGTCGGGCGCGTGACCGTCAGGTCCTGCACGCCCATGCCCTCGGCCATGTCGGCGCGGAGCGAGTCGCGGAAGTCGCGGATGCCCTGCTGCCAGTGGGTGCCCTCGCCGAAGAGTCCGGTGAGCGCATCGACGACGCCGGCGATGGCACCGGCCAGCTCGAGCACCACGCCGATGATGGCGTCGACGACTCCGAAGGCGACGAGCTTCATGCCCATCCAGATGTCGCTCCAGCTGCCGGTGAAGATGCCGCCGATGATGAAGACGACGCCGGTGATGACGTCGGCGAGGCCCGAGAAGACCGACATCACGATCTGGATGGCTGCGCTGATGACTGCGACGGCCGCAGAGACGATCGACACGAGCACGCCGATGGCGCTGATGATCCAGCCGATGACGAAGGCGATGACGTTGCCGAGCGCGGTCCAGGCGCTGCCGTTCTGCTGCGTCGCAGAGGTGCTGCCGAACATGTAGTTGATGACCTCCTGGATCTTCGAGCCGAGCTGCGAGAGCGCGCTCCAGAGCACCGAGCCGCCGGCGCTGATCCACTCCCAGCCCTGCGCAACGCCCTCGGCGACCTCGACCACGGCCGTCATCGCCTGGACGATCAGCTCGAACACGGTCGCGAGCACGCGGCCAACGCGCTCGCCGGTGAGGCCGAACTCGCGAAACCGCGACGAGGCAGTCCCTGCGTCGTCCCGCTCCGAGAGGAAGCCGAGCGCTGTGCCGAGGCGCCGGAGCGCGTTGAGGAACGCGTCGATCGTCGGGCGCGCGGCCTCGACGCCCGCCGAGAACCCCGTCGCGATGCCCGAGAAGAAGTTCCGGATGCGGTTCACCCAGAGGAACACGTTGATGAGGAAGTCCTTGAGCCCCTGGTTCTCGGCGCGGTTCAGCTCGTCGCGCACGGCGCCCGAGAAGCCGCCCTGGTCGAACAGCTGCGTGAGGCCGCGGAAGGCGAGCGAGATGCGCGCTCCCACGCCCTGGAAGAAGTCCGCGATGCCGCCGACGTTGTTCCGGAAGGCGACGACGAAGCCGGCGACCGCGAGGGCGAGCACGCCGAAGATGAGCACCGCCGGCAGGATGGTCGCGAGCAGACCGCCGATGGTGATGCCCGCCGCCTTGAGCCCGATGATGAGCAGCGCGATGCCGGCCTTGGCTGCGATGACCGCGCCGACCATCGCGACGACGGCGCCGGCTCCCACGACGAACGCCGCGAAGGCGCGCTTCACCGGCGCAGGCAGCTGGCGGAACACGCCCAGCACGGCGTTCACGACATCGACGACGATGGTGACGAGCGGACGGAAGACCTGCGCGAAGGGCTCGCCCGCGACGATCGCGAGGGTCTCGAGAGACCCCGCGAGGAGTCGCTTCTGCCCCTCGAACGTGTTGAGCATCTGCTCGCGGAAGCGCGCGGCCGTGCCGCCAGCGTTCTCGAACTGGTCGCGCAGGTACGCGATGGCCTGGGCGCCGCGCACGGTCTCGCCGGTGTTCGTGCGGATGCCGCTCGTCACCTGCGTGAGGATGGCGTTCACGCCTCCGAGCGCCTCGCGCCCGAAGGCCTGCAGCAGGAAGGCCGAGCGCTGCGACTCGCTCATGCGATCGAGCGCCGGGGCCATGTCGCCCAGGACGTCGAGGAAAGCGCGGAAGCCGCCCCGGCTGTCGACCACGGCGACGCCGATCCCGCGCAGGCGCTGCTGCACCTGCGGGTCGGCCAGGCGCTCCATCGCCACCGCCGTCGCGGTCGAGGCACGCTCGACACCGGGGATGACGTTCTTCACGAGACCGAGGGCGATGAGCGTTTCGGAGAGCGACTGGTGCAGCGCCTGGGCTCCGCGCGAGGCGGTGCCGAGCGCCATGGGCAGCTCGCTCGCGTTGAGCGCGAAGACGTTGACCGCCTGCAGCATGCGGTCGACCGAGATCGAGGCCTGGTCCGTCGAGATGCCAAAGGCCTTCATCGCCTGCGAGGCGAGCCCCGCCGCCTGCTGCGGCGACAGCTCCCCGAGCGAGCCTGCGGCAAGGTCGAGCACGGGGATGAGGAGCTGCATCGACTCCTGGGCGTTGAAGCCGGCCTGCGCGAGCTCGCGGAGACCCATCGTCGCCTCGGTGGGCGAGAACTGCGTGGCGATGCCGGCGTCGATGGCCGCCCCACGGAGCTGCTCCAGCTCCACGGCCGTGGCGCCGGATACGGCCGCGACCGCGGCGATCGACTGCTCGAAGCGGCCGGCGGCGTTTGCGAGCGAGAACGCCGCGCCCACCGTCGCGGCCCCGGCCGTGAAGACAGCGAGCCCGACGCCCAGCTGCTGGAACGCGCTCTGGATGTTCTCGGTGCCGAGCCCGACGCGGCGGTCGAGGCTCGTGAAGTTCCGCTCGAGGTTGGAGATGGCCCCGGAGGCCAGGTCACGCGCGGTGAAGACGAAGCCGAGGCCGAGGTTGTTGAGCGCCATCGGTCACCTCCGCTTCGCGGCCTTCTCGAGTTCCTTCGCCTCCCGGGCGCGCTGCTGACCGATGCGCTCGATCAGCCAGTCGCGATCCGTCGTCGGCAGCTCGAGGGCATCGTCGAGCGTCACTGCGAGGCCTGAGCCTCCGTGCTGCTGCCAGCAGAGCTGGAAGATGCCCTCGCGCCAGCTCTCCATGGTCACGTCGGGGAAGAGGTGCTCCGGGCTTTCCGCCTCGCAGTCCTGTCCCGGCCCGGCAGGAAGAACCCCTTGTCGAAAGGGAGGTCGACGTCCTGCGTGCCGAAGCACTCGGGGCACTCGATCTCGATGGTCGTGTCCACGCCGCAGTCGACCCGGTCGAACTCGTCGACCAGGAAGTCCGCGTCGCGGAGCGTGAGGTCCTCGAGGAACTGGCGCTTCGCCTTGGCGTCGACGCCGTCGATGTCGAGCACGCGGTACGCGAGCACCGCGGAGAGGAGCTTGTCGGGCGCGGAGCGCTGGAGCGCGGGCAGCTTGCGCTCGTCCTCGCCGGTAAGGAGCCGGAAGCGCACGCGCTTGCCGGCGTCAGGCAGCGTCGTCTCGAAGCGGTTCCCGCCGACGAACGCGGCGCGGCTCTCCTCGGAGAGCGGGCGCACCGGAAGCTTGGTCAGCTCGACCTCCCAGTCGATGCGCGCGCGGCAGGCGTCGTTCCGGCAGCTGACACCGAAGGCGTACTCCGGCCCGTAGGTCATCGCGCGGACCATGAGCAGGGCGAAGAACCGATCGCCCTGGAGCACCTTGCCCCAGTCGACCTTGCCGCCCTCGCCGAAGACGTAGGGCCCCGGGTCGACGGTCTCCTCCCAGCACGAGCCGAGCAGCTCGTCGATCTGCCCGCCGTTCTTGGCGAGCTTGCGGTCAGCGAGGACGCGCTCCTCGCGAACCTTCATGCCGCGAACGCGGCCCGAGAGCCCCGAAGGGCACGTGATGACGTCTGCCATGCGCTGCCTCCTCGGGGGCAAAGCCGCCGAAGAGGGGCGCGGGGGACAGGCGCTGCGGTAGCATCCGGGCCATGCCGACTACCGCCCGACGTCACTTCAATGAGGACATCAAGCGGGCCGAGGATCTGTACACGGCGGCTGCGGCCATCCCCCCGGCCAACGCTGCGCTCGCGGAGGACCAGTTTCGTGGGGCGGTCGTGATGGCAGTAGGGGCCATGGACGCGTACCTGTGCGACGCCTACGTCGACTGTCTCGCGAAAGCCCTCAAGGCGTGTCGGACCACACCTGGAACGAAGCTGCCGGGTGACTACGCAAAGGAACTGCTGCCGGCTGGTCCGCTCATGAACGGCACGTACACGCGGCGCGCCAACTGGGCGCTGCGCGTTGCTGCTCGTCGCCGGATGGACCGGGAGAACATGCTTCAAGTTGGAAGGGTCAAGGACATGCTCAACCCCGTCCTGCCCGCGAACCAGAAGCTCTGGCTCGACATGATCGACAAGTACGTTGCGCTGAACCGCAAGCGACTCACGGGAATCAACCAGGCCGAAATGGCGGCTGTCCCTGCAAACCAGAAGGACAAAGCGAAGAAGGCCGCCGCAGCGGCTCTGCTGCGGCGTGTCGGCGAGGTGGTGCAGCGCCGACACGACATCGCGCAGAACTGCGACCGCCCGAAGGTTGCGATGCAGGGCATCGACGCGCCACAGACCAAGAAGATGATCGCCGACATCAAGGCCTTCGTAACCATCCTCGACGACCACATCACGCAGCACTCCACCGTGTGAGCGCTACTGGACCAGCTCGAAGAAGTCGTACGTGAGCGTGACCTGCTCGATGACGTTCTCGTCGCTCTCGTTGTCCCACTCGCCGGCCACGAACTTGATCGGCCAGGCGCGCGAGAGCGACCAGCGGCGCAGCGTCACGCCGTCGCGGTCCTGCTGCACGACGTCGAGGTTGCGCTTGTAGTTCACGTCGGTGAGCCCGAGCCCGCTCGACGTGATGGCGACGTCCTGGAACCAGTCGAAGAGGTCGCGGTCCTCGGTGGCGCCGCGCTCGAGGGTCACGTCGGAGAACGTGAGGCGGCCGGGGCTCTTGTTCGGGATGAGCGAGCCACCTTCGAAGTACTGGACGTTCGCGACCTCGACGGACAGCTCGCTGCACTTCTGGAAGCCAGCGTGGCCGACGTCGTCGATCTCGACGATGAACTTGAACTTCTTGTGGAAGCTGCGCGGGTTGCCGATGACGGTCATGGGTTAGCTCCTCATCCCTCTGCGGCCGCGAGCTCGGCCTCGAGCGCGCGCGTGTCCTGGCTGATGCGGAGGATGATGAACTCGGCCGGCTTGTTGGTGGCCAACCCGACGCGCGCGATCAGCTTCCCCGCGAAGATGACGGACGGCGTGTTGAGCGCGTCCGACACGTCGACGAAGAAGGCCTTCGCCGGGTCGCGGCTGCGGAAGGCGTCGTTGTTCATCTGCGCCAGCAGGAAGGCCGGGATGGTCCGCCGCACCTGCGCCCGCAGAGCCTCGGTGTTGGCCTTGTGCCGGGCGAACTCCAGCCCCTGCTTCAAGCTGCGCTCGATGAAGATGACGCCGCGGCGCTCGCCGACGTACGGGAAGTTGCCGTCGCCCTTCAGCGTGCGGCTGCCGTCGATGAAGCGCGGCAGGCCGGGGCCGGTGGTGAGCGGGTTGACGCGGTGGGGGTAGACGAGGTCGCGCTTCTTCTCCTCGAGCACCTCGTCCGTCTCGAAGCCCAGCACGCCGAACATGCGCCCCGCCTCGATGCCCGCCGGCGCGTCGTACACCCCACCAGGCCGCGCCGAGTCGGTGCGCGAGAAGACGCCCGCGACGATGCCCGAGGGAGGCACCACGACCTGCGTCTCAGGGCCGAAGACACTCTTCGCCGGGTTGAGGACGGTCACCCGCGGCCAGTACAGGGCGGCGAACTCCGAGAGGCGCTCGAGTGCGGCGGTGGAGCTGACGTAGGTGACGATGCCCGTCGCGCTCTGGTCGGAGGGCGGGTCGAGGATGGCGAACACCGTGCCGTCTCGGGCGACCTCCGCGTACTGCACCATCGCGAGGTGGGTGGCTGGCGTCGCGCGGCCGGGCACGAGGAGCAGAGAC
>JBKDQC010000703.1:0-1695 GCA_046342295.1 Deltaproteobacteria bacterium
TAGCCATCTCGTGGAGCTCCATCGTGACCCGCTCTCCGGTAGTGAGCATCATGTCGAGCTCTCTTAGCGGTGGATTGTGAACGACATGCTTGGCAAGCGTCAAGAGCTGATCGGTCGTCCTCCCCATGGCCGAGACCACGACGACCACCGCACAACCATCGCGCCGGGTCGCGACGACCTTGTCGGCAACGCGGCCCAGCTTCTCGACGTCCGCGACCGAGCTTCCTCCGTACTTCTGAACAACCGTTGCCATACGCGCCTCCGGGCCTGACCGAACACTTCCCGAAGGTCCGCGGTTACCACGAGGACGCCGCAGCCGTCCGCTTTCCGGCGTGCGTCTCGCTTCTCGCGCATCGCGCGCGGGCTCGGTACAGTGGGAGCCCGATGGAAGGAGAGTTGGCCACCTCACCCGAGCGCGGCGAGACCGCGTGCGCGGACCCTCCTGCAGGCCGGGTCGCGACCTTCTCCCACGCCCTACGGCGCTTGGCGCCGTTCACCCTCGAGTCGAAGCTGCAGGGCGAGCTGGTGGCGGAGGCAGCGACGGTCCTCGACGCGTTCGGGCGCGCCACGGATCCAGTGGGGGTGCGCGAAGGCCTCGCACTCGCCGCGCTGGTCGGTCGTCGCAGCGCCGAGGTCGGTGCCTCTGCCGTCGAGGTGGCGGCCATGCTCGAGGCGCTCCTCGAAGTGTTGGTCGAATGCTTGTCTCCCGCCGACCGACAAGGTCTGCGTGGGCTCGTCATCGACGGATACACCCGCGCCCACATCGAGCGCGAACGTGAGGCCCAACTCCAAGCACGGGTGCGTGCGACCCGTCCGTTCCTGCTCGCGCCACGCGTCGTCATGCACGTCCTCCAGGGCAGCGCGGACGGCGACTGGGTCGGAGCAGCGTGCGAATCGCTCGGGCCGGCACTCTTGCGCGCCGATGCTCGGGCCCTGGTGGTCGTCGCTCAGCTCGATGGGGAGACCTCCGATGCATGCCTTGCTGAGCTGTGCGCCCTGGTCGACCTTGCCGACGTCGTGGGTGCGCGGGTGATCATCGTCGCGAGCGAGGGCATCGTGCAGGCGCTGCGCGAGCGGATCCAGGAGCAGGCCATCCTCGTCACGGATGACGTGGCCACCGCCGTGGCGGAAGCGCTGTCGAGCTCCACCGACAGTGTCCGCGCCAGGGTTGCAGGGCTCCTCAAGCGCCTCGGCGTCTGAGCGCCGTCGGCCGCCGGCGCCACGTGGAGCCCCCCTCGCGTCGGCTCCCCCGGGTCGCCGATCGCTTTCCGACTGGAGAGCCTTGATTTCGCCGCGAAATCGAATCAGCCGGTGCTCCTGGCTAGTCGCTCGTCGTGGCGGGGACCGCGCGCTCTGCTGTTTCCTCGAGGGTCATCTCCGTGAGCTGGCGCCGGGCGGAGGCGGCGATCTCCGCGACGGGAGAGCGGATCGCTCGGTCGAGCGCGGCGCGTGCTTCGGCGACGCGGCCGAGCCGACGCAGGCAGTCGGCCATCTCCATCGAGGCACGTCCGCCTTCGGGGTAGGTCGGGTGCTGCGATTGTAGCTGGCGGTAGCGAGCGATCGACTCCGGGCAGCGGCCTGCCGCCGCGAGCCGCCGCGCTTGACCGTGGAGAGCCGCCGCTGCCAGCTCGCCTCCGCTCGGGCCGCCGGTGAAAGGCTCTGCATCGTCCGCAGGGTCCACGCGCGGCCCGGTGG
>JBKDQC010000704.1:0-4907 GCA_046342295.1 Deltaproteobacteria bacterium
TATCCAGGCTGCGTGTCGATGACGCGCAACGTGTATGTCGTGCGCCCCGCGAGCGGACGCCACGTGAAGCTGCAGGTGGTCGGCTACTACCCGCTCGAGAACCAGGAGATGTGCGACACGATGAGCCGGGTCCCGATGCCCAGCGGAGGTGGTCAGATCCGCGTCCGATGGGCCTTCCTCGATTGAGGGGCGATGCGTCGAACGCGCTGGAACCTGGGGACGATCGGGTGGACGCTCGGCGCGGCCTCGCTCGCGCTCGGGCCGAGCGCTGCGCTCGACGCCCAGCTCGCGTCCGCGGAGGCGGCTCCGCAACGACCGGACCTCCACTTCTACGCCGAGGGAGACGCCACCCGGACGCTCGCGCGTGATGCAGACGGTGCGCTCTGGCTGCTCGGCCGAGGCCGACGCGTCCGCACCGCGCTCGGCACCGACCGTGTGCTCCTCGTCGGCGCACCCGGGCATGCCCGGCTCGCGGAGCTCGGGCTCGCGGTCGACGAGGTGCTGTCGGAGACGCTCGGCATCGTCGCGGTGCGCTCGATGCGCGGCGAAGAGGACGCGCTGATGCTCGCGGAGCGCCTGGCTCCGCGCGTGCGTGCCGGCGAGCTCCAGGCGGCGAGCCCCGACCTCGCGTTCGCGCACCTGCGACGCGACATCGCGGTGCCTCCGAGCGACCCGCGCTACGGCGGCCAGTGGTTCTTCGACACCATCCGCATGGAGCAGGCGTGGTCGCGCGAGGACGGTGATCCGAGCGTCACGATCGCGGTGGTCGACAACGGCTGCGATCTCTCGCAACCGGATCTCGCGCCACAGTTCCTTCCCGGCTACGACGCGCTCGACGACGACGAGGACCCGTCCTTTCTGCCGGGCTCGGAGGGCAACGAGCACGGCACGGCCTGCGCGGGCCTCGCTGCGGCCGCGACCGACAACGGCATCGACGTCGCAGGGACTTGCCCCGAGTGCGCGCTCCGCTGCGTGCGGCTGCTCGGCGCGCCCGGCACGCTGATCCCGATCTCCACGGACGTGCGCGCGTTCGAGTTCCTGCGCCGCCAGGATGACGTCGCGGTGGTGTCGAACAGCTGGGGCTTCGAGGCGGGCGCGCCGGCGCCGCTGGCGCTCGTGCGCGAGATCGAGTCGCTCGTGGCCGACGGCCGCGGCGGGCGCGGTGCGCTCGTGGTGTTCGCCGCGGGCAACGACGCATCGGAGATCGGCCCCGACGAGCTCCAGGCCGTGCCCGGCGTCCTCACGGTCGGCGCGATCAACACGTTCGACGAGGCCGCCTCGTTCTCGAATTCGGGCGAGTGCTTGGCGATGACGGCACCGACCGGGACGCTGACGACCGACATCTCGGGCGCCGAGGGAGCCGCGCCCGGAGACGTGACGACGATGTTCGGCGGGACCTCGTCGGCGTGTCCCATCGTCGCGGGCGTGGGGGGGCTGCTCGCCTCCGCGGCACCCTCGCTCACGGGGGCAGAGCTCCGCGAGGTGCTCGTCGCGACCGTGCGCCCCGCGCCGTTCGCGACGCCGGATGAGCGAGGGCACGACCCGCTCTATGGCTTCGGCATCGTCGATCCGGGCGCTGCCCTCGATCGGGTGCTCGGTGTCGCGGACGCCGGAGCCGGCGGGCCGGACGCGGGGGCGGTCTCCGATGCGGGCGCGACCGGGGACGGGCCGGGGGGGGGTGGATGCGGCTGTCGCGCGGCTCGGAGCGGGGCTCCTCCGAGCGCGCTCCTCTTCGGCCTCCTCGTGGCGGTGGCGCATCGCCGCGTCGGTCGCCCGCGCGCCCGGGCCACCTCTCGTGTCGCCGCGGCGCTCGCCGCGTACATCTCGTTCGGGCTGCTCGGGTGCACGCGCTCGACGATGGAGGCGCGCCCGACGGTCGCCGAGCTTCGCCCGGACACGCCCGGCTCGACGGAGCTCCCGCCGCGCTACGACGCGACCGACGTGGTCGAGTCCGTCGTGTCGCCGGAGGGCGCCTTCCGTGTGCACTTCACGCGCTCGGGGCGCCACGCGGTGCCCCTCGCCGACGCTGACGCCGACGGCGTGCCCGACCACGTCGCGGCGATCGCGCGCGTCTACGACGAGGTGCTCGCGCGTTACGCGTCGATGGGCTTCCGGCGTCCCCTCGGTGACGAGGCGGTCCCGGACGACAACGGCGGCGATGGTCTCTTCGACGTGTACCTCCTCGATTTCGGCGGCGGATCCGACGGGGCGTTCCGCCGGGAGGACTGCACGAGCGCGGGCTGCGCGGGCTACATGATCCAGGAGAACGACTTCGCCAGATCGTCGTATCCGTCCGTGACGTACGCCATCCGCTTGCTCGCGAGCCACGAGCTCTTCCACGCCGTGCAGGCTGCGTACGACGACGCGCTCGGGAGCCAGGGCAGCGTGCTCTCCGAGGGCACGGCCGTCTGGGCGAGCGAGCGTTTCGATCCGGCGCTCGGGGATCTCGAGGGCCTCGCGTTCGGGTACACGAGCCGCACCGACCGCTCCCTCGGTGTCGATCCCGCGACCGCGGGCGGGGCCTACACGTACGGGACCGGGATCGTCTTCGAGCACCTGAGCTTCCTCTACGGCGACGACATCGTCCGCGAGCTCTGGGAGGATCTCTCGGCACGCTCGGACGACGCGGGGTGGCCGCAGGTGCTCGACGAGCGGCTGAGGGCGACGCATGGCTCGAGCTTCGAGGCGTCCTTCGTCGCCCTCGCGGAGTGGATGATGTTCCTCGGCGCGCGGGCCGACGCGACGCGTGGCCCCGCCCACGGAGCTTCGTTCGAGCCGGTGGCCGCGACGCTGGTCTCGGCTCCTTACGAAGATCGGACGGTCCGCATGTTCCCTGCGGCGATCCGCTACTTCGCGATCGAGTCCGGCACGACGGCGGTCGTGCTCGGAGGGGCCGGCGCCGGCGAGCTCGACGTGGTCGCCGTGGCCTTCGACGGCACGGAGTTCTCGGCGCGCGCCAGCGGGCGCGGCAGGGTCGTCCTCGAGGCGCCCGGCGCGAACATCACCTTCGTCGCTCTGGTCGATGGCCGTACGTCGGGCATGAGCCGCGTGGTCTCGCTGTGCATCGCGGGCGCGGCCGAAGCGTGCGCTGCGCCGACCGATGCGGGAGCGGGCGGCACGGGAGCCGCCGACGCGGGCGCAGGCGACGCGGGAGTAGCCACCGCCGACGCGGCGCCTGGTGCGACGCCGGCTTCTGGCTGTGGGTGTCGCGTCGGCCGCGCACCCAAGACGATCACGGTCGCGCTGTGGATCGCGGCGCTCGCGCTAGCGCTCGCGCGGCGTCGCCCTCGCCGGTGGCGATGCGAACGACGGGCGTGAGGGCTCCCGCTGGCTGGCTGAGCGCGGGCGCTGCGCTGGTGGTCGCGCTGCTCGCTGCGCGCGTGCCGCTCGCCGCGGTGCAGGCCTCCCTCGAGACCGAAGGCGCCGGTCGTGGCGCCCGCGTGATGCGCGAGGAGGGCGCGCTCGTGCTCGAGGACGTGACGCTCGCGGAGCGCGTGGTGCTCGGGCGCCCTCCGGCGCGCGTCGTCTCGCTGACCCTCGCGGGCGACGAGATGCTCGCGTCGCTCCTCGACGTGGAACGCGTGGCGGGGGTCACGCCCCTCGTCGACGATCCTTCGTACTCGGGCGTGGCGGGCGCGTATCCCGCGAGCACCCCGCGCGTGGGCGCGTCGGCCGAGCGCTTGCTCGCGCTCGGGCCCGACCTGGTCGTCGTCTCGGGCTACTCGCACCCCGCGACGGTGCGCGCGCTCGTCGGGGCCGGCGCTCCCGTGCTGAGGCTTCCTTCGGGGCGCTCTCTCGACGAGGTGCGCGAAGCGCTCGTGCTCCTCTCGGCGGCCGTGGGCGCCGAAGACCGCGCCTCGGCCACGCTCGCGCGTTTCGATGAGGCGCGTGCGTCGCTCGCTGCGAGGCGGCCGCGCGCGCCGCGCCCCCGGGCGCTCTTTCTCGCGGCCGGCGGTTTCACCCACGGCCCGGGTACGTTGATCGACGAGCTCCTCACCCTCGGCGGGGTCGAGAACCTCGCGCGCGCGTTCGGTCTCGAGGGCCTGGCCCGCATCGGTGCCGAGCACGTCGTGGCCGCCCCGCCCGAGCTCGTGATCGTGTCGGCCCAGGACGAGCCCGCCGCGCGCGCGACGCTCGCGACGATCGTGCCCGGTGCGGCGCGCGCGCTCGCGGGCGTGAGGGTGATCGCGATCCCGCCGAGCGAGCTCGAGACGACGACGCCGCGCTGCGTCGAGGCCGCGCGCCGACTCCGCGATGCCGTCGAGCAGGCACGATGAGGCGTGCGCACCCGTGGCGCGCAGGATATCCGTCTCCGGCATGGCGCGGCCGCTCGAAGATCGCTCCGCGGGCGTGAGCATGCGCCTCTCGTCGCGGAGGGTCGCGCTCGCCCTCGCGCTGCTCTGCGCCGCGGCGCTGGCCGCGGCGCTGTGCTCGGGCCCGGTGTGGTTCTCCCCCGTGCGGGTCGCGCAGATCGCGGCCGGCGGCGGCGAGGCTTGGGAGCGCGCGGTGATCCTGGATCTGCGTCTTCCACGCGTCCTGGTCGCGGCCCTCGTTGGCTGGGCGCTCGCCACGAGCGGGACCGCGCTCCAGGCGCTCTTCAAGAACCCATTGGCCGATCCCGGGGTGCTCGGGGTGTCGGCGGGAGCGGGCCTCGGGGCGGTGCTCGCCATCGCCACCGGGCTCGCCGCCGCGTCCGCGAGTGTCCTGCCGCTCTCCGCGGCGGTCGGCGCCGCGATCACCGCGGTGCTCTTGGTCGTGATCGCCTCGAGCGCGGCCGAGCGCACCCTCTCGCTCCTCGTGCTCGGGGTCGCGCTCTCGAGCTTGCTCTCTTCGATGACGGCGATCGTCGTCGCGCTCAGCCTCGCCGACTACCTCGTCACGCAGCAGCTCGTCTACTGGCTGATGGG
>JBKDQC010000705.1:0-5662 GCA_046342295.1 Deltaproteobacteria bacterium
GATCTTCTAGACCCGAGACTCCGACGAGCACCAGTACTAGATGAGACCCAGAATGAGAGGAGCCCGAGCAATAGAGGAGCCCCAGCACTAGAGGAGCCCCAGAAATAGAGGAGCCCCAGAAATAGAGGAGCCCCAGAAATAGAGGAGCCCCAGCGCCGATGGGGGGTAGCGCCGAGGCTCTGCGCGCCCGTGGGGGGGAAGGGGAGGGCGCGCGCCGCAACGGTAGTGGAGCGCGGCGGGGCTCGTCCAGCGGATTCTTCTCCCGGCAGGCCGGGGAGATGGCCGGGGGAGATGTGTCTGCGTGACCTCTCGGCTCGTCTATTCTCGGTGCGGGTGCGCTTCCGCGCCCGAGACCGGACGACCGACGAGAGATGCCGGGATGAGCGAAACCTCGAGCACGGGCTGGATCATGCGCCTCGGCGCCCTCGGCGATCGGCCCGAGGACGGTCCCGCACAGCGGCTCCAGCACCGGCTCCTCATCTACATGGCCGTGCTCATGAGCGGCGGCGCCGTGCTCTGGGGCTCGATCGCGCTCTCGAACGATCTCTTCCTGCCGGCCGTGATCCCCGCCGGTTACACGCTCGCGACCCTCGGGAACCTGCTCTACTTCCACGCCTCCAAGAACTTTCCCGCGGTGCAGGGGCTGCAGGTCTCGCTCAGCTTGCTCCTGCCGTTCCTCTTCCAGTGGACACTCGGAGGCTTCGCCGCGAGCGGGGCCGTCATGCTCTGGGCGATGATCGCGATTGTCGGCGCGCTGACCTTCTCCAGCTCTCGGAGGAGCCTTTCGTGGCTGCTCCTCTACATCGCGCTCACGATCGTGAGCGGGCTCCTCGATCCCGCCGTGCGGCCGGCGGTCGGGGCCGGCCCTCCGGAGTCGGTGCGCACGTTCTTCTTCACCGTGAACCTCGCGATCACCTCGTGCTGCGTGTTCGGGCTGATGATCTACCTGCTCCTCGAGCGCGAGAAGGCCGCGGTCGCGCTCGAGCGGGCGAACCGGCGCGTCACCGAGCTGAACGAGGCGCTCGGCGACGAGGTGCTCGCGCGCACGGTCGAGCTCCGCGCGGCCCTCTCTCGTGCCGAGGCCAGCGACCGCATGAAGAGCGACTTCGTCGCGACGGTCAGCCACGAGCTTCGCACCCCGCTCACCTCGGTGCTCGGCTTCGCGAAGCTCGCCAAGACCAAGGTCGAGCAGTCGGTCTCGCCCCACGTGCCCGCCACCGACGCGAAGGCCCAGCGCACGCTCGGGCAGGTGCGGGGAAACCTCGACATCATCGTCTCCGAGGGCCAGCGCCTCGCTTCTCTCATCGACGACCTCCTCGACATCTCGAAGATGGAAGCCGGTTCCATGACGTGGCGGAGAGAACGGCTGCGTCCCTCCGAGCTCGTCGCGCGCGCGCACGAGGTGACCGCCGCGCTCTTCGAAGGCACCGGGGTGGCTCTGCGGACCGAAGTCGAGCAGGATCTCCCCGAGCTCGAGGGGGACTTCGAGCGCTTGCTGCAGGTGCTCTTGAACCTCGTCTCCAACGCCGTGAAGTTCACTCCGGAGGGCTCGGTGACCTTGCGTGCGCGGCACGTGGGAGGCGCGGTCGAGCTCTCGGTCACCGACACCGGGGTCGGCATCGACCTCCCGGACCAAACCGTCATCTTCGACAAGTTCAAGCAGGTCGGAGACCTGCTCACCAACAAGCCCAGAGGCACCGGTCTCGGTCTTCCGATCTGCCGTCAGATCGTGGAGGCTCACGGGGGCAGTCTCGGGGTCGAGAGCGCGCTCGGGCAGGGGGCGAGCTTCCGCGCGGTTCTGCCGCTCCGTCGAGCGTCCGAACCGCCCGCGACCGAGGCTTCTCGGGCCCTCGACGGCGCCCCCCGGGCTGGCGAGGGACGACCCGGAGGAGCGTCGTGACGAGGAAGGTCCTCATCGTCGACGATGACGCCCACATTCGTCTCCTGCTCGCGCAGACGCTCGACGCGCTCGTCGATGCGGGCCTCGAGGTCACGACGGCGGCTGACGGCGGCGCCGCGCTCGAGGCGATCCGGCGAGAGCGCCCCGCCCTCGTGCTCCTCGATGTGATGATGCCCGTCATGAACGGCTTCGACGTCTGCCGCGCCGTCAAGAGCGACCCCGAACTGGCGTCCACCTTCGTCGTGTTGATCACCGCCAAGGGCCAGGGCTTCGACCGCGAGACCGGCGCGGGCGTAGGCACGGACCGCTACCTCACCAAGCCCTTCGATCCCGAGGATGTGCTCGCTCTCGCCGCCGAGGCGCTCGGGCTCACGCTCTGACCCCGCGTCCGGGACCTCGCCTCGAGCGCTCAGAGCATGAGTCACTTGGATGGACTCATGCTCTGACGTTTCTTGCCGGAGGGTCTGGCCGCAGCCCCTCCCTCTCGCCGAGTGAATCGGCGAGAGCCTCCTCCCGCCGTTCGAGCCCGTGGCACCCGCATCGATCCATCCGAGTGCCACGTGCTCTCAGTCCTTCTTGCGCATGCCGTGGCGCGCGAGGATGCGCTTGGCGAGCGAGCTCTTGTGGACTTCATCGGGGCCGTCGTAGATCCGAGCCGCGCGCTCGTGGCGGTACCACCACGCGAGGGGAGTGTCGTCGAGCATGCCGAGGCCGCCGTGGACCTGGAGGGCGCGGTCCATCACGCGATCGAGCATGCCGGCCACGTAGAATTTCACGACGGAGATCGCATCGCGCGCGCCGGCCGCGCCGACCTGATCCATCTGCTCGGCCGCGTCGAGCACGAGCAGTCGCGAGGCGTCGATCTCCGCGCGGCTCTCGGCGATCCAGGCCTGCACCGTGTCGCGCGTCCCGAGCGGCTTGCCGGGCGCGAGCTCACGGGTCGCGGCGCGTGTGCACATGAGGTCGAAGCAGCGCTCAGCCACGCCGATCCACCGCATCGCGTGATGGATCCGGCCTGGTCCGAGACGCTCCTGCGCGAGCATGAAGCCCGAGCCCTCGGGGCCGATCCGGTGGTCCTGGGGCACGCGTACGCCCTCGAGCACGATCTCCGCGTGGCTCGCCCAGCCTCCACCGGGCTCGCCCATCACGGGCAGGTTCCGCACGAGGCGGAGACCAGGCGTGTCGGTCGGTACGATGATCTGCGAGGCGCGCGCATGCATCGGCGCCTCCGGGTCCGTCACCGCCATGACGATGCAGAACGCCGAGCCATCGAAGCCGGTCGTGAACCACTTGTGGCCGTCGAGCACGTACTCGGAGCCGTCCTTGCGGGCACGCGTCGAGAGCCAGACCGGGTTCGAGCCCGCGTGCTCCGGTTCGGTCATGGCGAAGCTCGAGCGCGTTTGTCCGCGCGCCAGCGGTGCGAGGAACCGCTCCTTCTGGGCGTCGGTCCCGAAGAGGTGCAGCAGCTCCATGTTGCCCACGTCGGGCGCCTGGCAGTTGAGGACGTAGTGCGCGACGGGCGAGCGGCCGAGCGCCTCCGAGACGTGCGCGTACTCGAGCAGGCTGAGCCCTCGGCCGCCGAGCTCCTCGGGGAGGAAGGGCGCCCAGAGCCCACGCGCCTTGGCCTCCTGCCTCAGCGCGTCCAGCTTGGGCACGAGCGCGACGAAGCCGTGGGCACCGAGCTCCGGCTCGAACGGGACGATTCGGTCCTCCATGAACGCTCGCAAGGCCTTCACGAACGACGCGGCACGATCGGGGAGACGACGCGACATGCGGCAACCTTACCCCGCGTGGGCCGGCGTCTCCACGGCGATGCTGGGCGTGTGCGAGGCGGAGGCCGATCCGGGCTGCGCCGTGCCGCTCGCGGGTCGAGCCGTGCGCGCGGTACCATCATCCGTCGTGCAGGTCGGCGACGTCATCGCGGGTCGCTTCGAGCTCGTGTCGATCGCGGGCGAGGGCGGGATGGGTGTGGTCTTCCGCGCGTACGACCGTGAGACCGGCCGCGAGGTCGCGATCAAGACATTGACCGTTGCAGGGACTTCGGAGCTCTGGCGCTTTGAGCGAGAGGCTCGGATTCTGCGGGCTTTGTCGCATCCTGGGGTGGTTCGTCATGTGTCGGACGGCGTGAGCGACGCGGGCGCTCCTTGGCTGGCGATGGAGTGGGTGGAAGGGGAGGACCTGCGCAACCGCCTCCGTCGCGGCCCGCTCGAGCTCGACGAAGCCATCGCGCTCGGGATCGAGCTTTGTGAGTCGCTCACGGCGCTGCACGACGCGGGCGTGATCCACCGGGACCTCAAGCCAGGCAACGTGCGATTGGTCGAAGGGGGCACACGCCGCTCGAAGCTGCTGGATTTCGGTCTGGTGCATGGCTTCGAGGGTGAAGACGAGCCGCGCACCGCAGCTGGTCTGGTACTTGGGACGCCAGGCTACATATCGCCGGAGCGAGCGAGGGGCGATTCCTTCGACGCCCGCTCGGACCTGTTCTCGCTTGGCGCGGTGCTGTACGCGTGCGTGTCTGGCGTGCCCCCGTTTCGTGGCGCGACGGCGGTCGCGACGCTGGCCAAGGTGGTGCTCGAGGATCCTGTCCCGCTCCGCGCCAGGTGCCCGCGTTGTCCGGCCTCGCTCGCACGTCTGCTCGAGTCGCTGCTCGAGAAGGATCCCTCGAGGCGACCCGCCAGCGCGGAGGAGGTGTTCCACGGCCTCCACGCCCTCTCAGGACGATGCCGAACGGAGCTCGAGCACGCGACGGGTGTGCTCGAGGGGCGTGAGCAGCGCTTCACGTGCGTTCTGATGGTTTGCCTCACGGACCCGGTCGCGCCGGAAGAGCCCTTCACGCTGGCGGACCAGCGCCAAGAAACGTCGCATTCTCCATGGGTGCTCGAGGTGCTCTGTCGCGGCGCCCAGCTCGAGACTCTGCGCGACGGGACGAAGGTGTTCGCGTGGAGTGGTGAGGACAACGCCTCCGACATCGCGCGTCGCGCGGCGGGCGCGGCGCTCGCGCTCGCGCGGTTGTACGGCGACGGCGCGAAGGCGCTGGCCTCGGGGCGCGCCTCGGTCGACGAGGCCCGACCGGTCGGTGAGGCCGTGGACCGCGCCGCGACGTTGCTCGCCGAGATGCGCTCGCGAAGCGCCTCGGCCAGAGGGCGAAGCCTGTCGAGCCCGGTCTTCGTCGACGAGAACGTGGCGCGCCTCGTGGAGGACCGCTTCGAGGTGCGGAGCGAGGGGGGCCGCCGCTGGCTGGTGGGCGAGCGCACGGGGCCCGCGGGCGTCCGGACGCTGCTCGGCCGCGCGATGCCCTGCGTGGGGCGCGAGATCGAACTGTCGGTGTTGGATCTGACGCTCTTGGGGGTGGGCGACGAGGGCACCGCGGCGGCGGTGGTGCTGACGGGCGAGATGGGCGTGGGCAAGTCGCGGGTGCGTCAGGAGTGGGTGCGCGCGCTCGCCGCGAATCACCCCGAGGTGCTCGTGTGTCAGGCGCACGCGGACGTGATGCACGAGCGCGCGGCGTACGGCGTCGCCTCGAGGCTCGTGCGCGACGGCTGCGGCGTGCCCTTCGGCGCGGGCGCAGAGCAAGTGCGACGCGCGATCCTCGAGGCCGTCACGCGCGTCGTCGAAGACAAAGACCGTCTGCGCATCGCGTCGCGGCTGAGCGAGCTGTGCGGCGCGCCGTGGGACGAGGACGTGGACGAAGCGCTCGTGACGGCGCGAGAGGACGCGATCGTGATGGGCGATCAGCTGCGCGCGGCGTGGGAGGATTTCCTC
>JBKDQC010000706.1:0-4016 GCA_046342295.1 Deltaproteobacteria bacterium
GACAAGAAGGGCCTCGCGCGCCTCCTGCGTGCCAAGGGCTTGCCGCATCACCTCGAGCCCATCCGCCCCGCCAGAGGGCCACCGCAGCAGGATTTCGACTTCGGCCCGTGACCGCCGCCGCGGTGCGAGGAGCGCGTGCCAAGGCACAGGTGCGCCCCGAGCACGGCCGCGGGCGCCAAGACCCTGGCGAACGCCCCTCTTGCGAGCCCACGAGACCGCCGGACGGCGCTCGTTGATGCTCGGACGGCGCTCGTTGACGCCCCGCACCACCCGATGAGAGCCCTCCTCATGAATGCATCGCGACCGTGAGAGGCTCCCGTTACCATCCGGGGTACAATTCGTACGGACTACGGTCGCTCGGACGGCGCTCGTTGACGCTCGGACGGCGCTCGTTGACGCCCCGCACCACCCGATGAGAGCCCTCCTCATGAATGCATCACGACCGTGCGAGGCTCCCGTTACCATCCGGGGTACAATTCGTACGGACTACGGTCGCTCGGGGGTGATGCAGGGACGGCACTCTCGACCCACGAACGTCCGGCGTTGCGAGGTGAGGATGGTCGTGTAGCCTTCACCGATGCGTCGAATCACCACCCTCGGGTTCGTACTGCTCGGAGCCTGCGACGGCGGGGTGGGCCCCCCCGCGCCAGCGATGTGCGAGCCCCCCACGGGCGGGGGCACCGAGCACCGCGGCACGATCACCGCCGACGAGACGTGGACCGCCGCGGCGAGCCCGCATCTCGTGCCGAGCGGGGTCGACGTGCGCGCCACCGTCACGATTGAGCCCTGCGCCGTCGTGCGCGTGGGCGCCGGCAGCACGATCACCGTGGGCGACTCGGTCACAGCGGGCCGTCTCGTCGCGCGCGGCGCCGGCGGCGTGATCACCGTCGAGAGCCAGTCGGCGACCGAGGCGTTCGGGGGCGTCGTCGTGCTGAACGGCGACCTCGACTTCGAGGACGTCACGATTGATCGCGCTGGCGCGAACGGCGCTGCGATCGACGTGCGCGGGCCCGACGACGGCAGCGTCTCGCCGCGTCTGCGCGCCCTGCATACGCGCGTCGTCAGGTCGGCGGGATCGGGGCTCCGCCTGCAGCGCGGCGCGGGGTTCTCGAGCGACTCGACCGATCTGACGATCACGGGGTCCGGCACCGCGATGCTCGACGAGCAGGGACACCCGATCGACATCGATCCCCCCGGCGTCGCGACGATCCCCGACGGGACGTACACCGGGAACCGCTTCGACACGATCGCGGTGCGCACCGCGTGGCCGCGCGTGGTCGTCGACGAGACATTCCACGACCGAGGGGTGCCCTACCGCATCGCCGCGACCTTCCTCATGTACGATCCCGAGGGGGGCGACCTGACCCTCACGATCGACCCCGGCGTCACGATGCTCTTCGACCGCGGAGACGCGGACGCCGCCGCGGGCGTCATCCTCGGCAATCTCGCGAGCGGGTCCGAGGTGCGTGTCGTGGCCGCCGGGACGGAGAGTGCGCCGATCACGTTCGTCTCGGGTGCCGCGTCGCCCGCGCCGGGCGATTGGGCCGGCGTCGTGTGGCGGAACGCGCCGGCGACGGGGAACGTCATCAGCCACGCGACCTTCGCGCACGCGGGCGGCGAGACCGGGACGCGCGGCTTCGGCTGTGGGACGCCCGAGAACGTCGGCGGCCTCGTGATCGTCGACTGGGCGCCGGCCGAGGCATTCGTCACCGGAAGCACGTTCCGCGACACGCGGGGCGCGGGGATCGTGTCGGGTTGGCGTCTCGCCGCGGGCCAGACGGGCGTCGATCTGACCGCCGACAACGTCTTCGAGAACATCGTGGACTACGGCGAGGAGGGGCATTGCGATGTCGCCGAGTGGTGGCCCGACGCGCCCGATTGCCGCGTGCCGCGCGCCGACGGGATCACCTGCGTCGGCCAGTGACGGCGCGGGCCCCTCTGCGACCGCTGCGTGCGATGGAGCGCGAGCTCGTCGCGCCGCTGCGTCGGTGCCTCTCGACCCTCCGCGAGCTCGCGCTCGGGGCGACGTTCCTCGCGCGTGGGGCGCGCTTGGTGGTCACGACACCGAGGCTCTTTCTGCTCGGGCTCCTGCCCGCGATGGTGTCGGCCGCGCTCTACGCGATGAACACCGCGAACAGCCTGCCGCGGACCTCGTTCACCTGGATTAGCCTGGAGATCGACGCGTTTTCGCGGGCGCGGAGCGCGCTGAAGCTCGAGGAACTCACCGACGAGCCCGACGGCGTGGCGCTCCTGCTGGGCTGAGTCGCCGCCAGGCTCGCGCCCGTCGTCCAGCCGCCGAACCGACCACAGGCGCGACCCGGAGAGGGCCGCGCCTGTGGTGCGCGCTCGGACCGCGGGTGTCGGAGGGAGCGGCGCAGCACGCCTCGAGGGCGCCTTCCTTGGTCTTCTGGGCCTCGACGCGCGACTGACCGTCGTTCCCGGTCGAGCCGCGCACGATGCCGCGGCGCTGCGCGGTCAGCGAGAGCATGTGGCCGGCGCTTTGGGTCGGGCCCTCGAAAGAGGTCTTCATGACAGGCTCGAGGAACCGCGGGGTGGCGCACGGGAAGAGGTCGCGGAACGCGAGCGGCCACGCCGTGCACCGCGGGCTCCGTGGTGGTATGCGAGCGGCGCGCGCGCATCGCACGCGCGGGGCGGCGGTCGATCCGCGAATGATCAGGGGCGCTGGCCGCCCGCGATCCATGCGTCGACGACGGCCAGCTCCGAGGGGGTCATCGCCGGCATGCTGAGGTTGCGCACCCGCACGACGGTGCACGCGCCCTTCGTCAGGCCTGCGCAGTAGTACGAGACCCTCTGGCTCTCGGCGTAGCTCGTCGCGAAGTTCGCGCCGCCCGAGCCGCCCGTCGTGTGGCACGAGCCGCAGCGCGCGGCGAAGATCGGCGCGACGTCGGCCGCGAAGGTCGGTGCCGGTCTGCACACGCCCGCGGTGCAGACGCCGCTCACGCAGTCGACGCCGGTGCCGCAGACCCTTCCGATCGCGCAGTCGGCGCAGGCCGGGCCGCCGCAGTCGATGTCGGTTTCGCTGCCGTTGCGGAGGGTGTCGGTGCAGGTCGGCGAGGCGCAGACGCCCGCGGCGCAGACGAGGCTGAGGCAGTCGGCGCCGGTCCCGCACACGCGCCCCGCGGCGCAGTCGGCGCAGGTCGGGCCGCCGCAGTCGACGTCGGTTTCGCTGCCGTTGCGGCGCCCATCGACGCAGGTGGCCGCGACGCAGACGGTCTCGACGCAGAGGGCGCTCGCGCAGTCCGCGTCGCCCACGCACGCGAGGCCGTCGAGGCAGGGGGCGCACGCGGCACCGCCGCAGTCGAGGTCGGCTTCGTCGCCGTTCCGGACGGCGTCGGTGCAGGTCGGCGCGCTGCACACGAGGGCGTCGCACACGCGCTCGAGGCAGTCGCCGGCCGTCGCGCATGCGCGGCCCACGGCGCAGGGGCCGCACGTCGGGCCGCCGCAATCGACGTCGGTCTCGTCGCCGTTCCGGAGGGCGTCGCTGCAGGTCGGGAGCGCATCACCGACCCGCGCACCGGCAACATCACCGCCGTGCAGAGGTTCGGGAGCGACCTCGCCCTGAACGTGCACTACCACATGCTCTTCACGGACGGCTGCCACGACGTGCTCGGCCGGGTCGCGCCCGGGAGGCGCGACAGCCAACGCAGCACGCCCATCGCCGCACCCACGCGCGCCGAGCTCGAGACGCTCTGCACCACCATCGCTGAGCGCGTGCACAAGCTCCTCGAGCGCAGGGCCATCGAGCAGCCCGAGGAGCGCACGCTCTGCCTCGCGCTCGCCCGCTCGGCCGCGCGCCGCGGAATGAACAAGCGCGCCCCCGAGGGCACCGACCCCGACCACGACGGCGAGCCCGGGTGGAAGCTGAAGGCGAGAGTGAATGGCTTCGACCTCGAGGCCACCACCGTAGTGCGCGCCGAAGAACGCGAGCGCCTCGAGAATCTCTGCCGCTACCTCTTGCGCCCCCCGCTGGCCGACCGACGCCTGCGCCTGTTGCC
>JBKDQC010000707.1:0-7756 GCA_046342295.1 Deltaproteobacteria bacterium
CTCATGCTCTGACGTTTCTTGCCGGAGGGTCTGGCCGCAGACCCTCCCTCTCGCCGAGTGAATCGGCGAGAGCCTCCCTCCCGCCGATTCGAGCCCGTGGCACCCGCATCGATCCATCCGAGTGCCACGTGCTCTCAGGGCCCGGCGGCCGGACTCATCCGAGCGGGTCCGCTCCGAACGAGGCGAGGATGCGCGTCACCGCCGCGAGCGGCAGGCCGACCACGGCCGTCGCGTCCTCTCCGCAGATCCGCTCGAAGAGCGCGACCCCGAGCGACTCGCTCTTGTAGCTTCCTGCGCAATCGAGAGGTTGGTCACGCGCGACGTACTCTGCGATCTGCGCAGGCGTGAGCGCGCGCATCGTGAGCTCGTGCACGTCCACGTGCTCCTTCACGGTCGCGCCGTGTACGAGGACGGTCGAGGTCACGAGGCGATGCGTTCTGCCGGCCAGGCGCGCGAGCTGCGAACACGCCCGCTCTGCGCTCCCCGGCTTGTCGAGACGCTCGCCGTCGATCACCGCGATCTGGTCGCTTCCGATCACGATCGCCCCGGGGCGCACGCGCGCGACCGACTCGGCCTTGCCACGCGCGAGCGCGAGCGAGAGCGCCTCGGCGTCGAGCGCTCCGAGCGAGGCCTTGGCCGCTTCTTCGTCGAACGGAGGCGCGACGCTCTCGAACGGCACGCCCAGGCGTGCCAGCAGCGCGCGTCGGTGGCGGCTCGTGCTCGCGAGGACGATCGGTGCGCGTAGGTCGCTCATCGACCGAGCATGTCTCGCGACGAGGCGCGCGTCGGGTGACCCGTCTGCGATACGCTGCCGGCATGCGTCGCTTCACCTCCCCCGTCCTGTCCCTCGCGCTCTGTCTGCTGATGCCCGCATGCGAATCCGGCACCGACCTCGGCGGAGACTCGGGCCTCGACGGCGTCCTCGACGCGGCGCCGCCGAGCACCGACCCCGACGCCGCGCCCGACGCACCCGGCCTCGATGCGTTCGTCGTCCCGCGCGAGGACGGGGGCAGCCCGCCCGGCTCGGACAGCGGCGTCACCCCGGGCACGGACGGCGGCGCGACCGATGCCGACGCGGGGCCCTCGCATGACACAGGCCCCGACGCGCCCCTCGTCTCGATGCCATGCACGGCGGCAGGGGCCTGCGATCCCTTCGTCGAGGGATCGTGCGGAGACGGCATGGCCTGCCGCGCCGGCGCGATGGGCGCGCCCACCGCGTGCGCGATGCTCTCGGGCACCGTCCGGAGGCAGGGCGAGGAGTGCACCGCCTCGAACCAGTGCATCGGAGGAACGGCCTGCCTCGATTTCGGGGACGGACTTCGCTGCCAGGAGCTGTGCCCGATGGGCTCCATCGGCGAATGTCCCTCCGGCTTCGTCTGCACCGGCGCGATCACGGGCGCCGACCCTTGCATCCAGGTGTGTCGTCCCCTGCCCGAGCGCTGCAACATCTACCTCCAAGACTGCGCCGATCCTCTCGATGCATGCACCTTCGCATCGAACCCCGAGACCGCCGAGCGGTACACCGGATGTCGCCCCGCCGGCGCCCGCACGGACGGCCAAACCTGCGGGGGCGGCGCGGGCAGCTGCGCGCGCGGCCTCGTGTGCATCACCGAGAGCGGCGCCAGCACGTGCCATTTCGCGTGCGATCCCGCCGTGATGCCGACGAGCTGCCCGGACGCGCAAGCCTGCACCGGTACGGCGCGAAGCTGGGGAGTCGGCTACTGCCGCGCGGGGATGTGAGGAACCACGAGCGCCCCCGAGGTTTCTGGTACCGTCGCCGCATGAAGCCCACGCCCGTGGTGTTCGTCGTCGCGCTCTCGCTCGCGTGGGTCATCCCCGCCGCCCCCGGCACTCTGGCCTCGGCGCAGTCGGGTCGTGCCGAGAGCACCCAGGCCATCCTCGAGCGTGGGCAATCCGAGTACGACGACCTCCGCTTCCAGGAAGCGCTCCAGACCTTCTCGGCCGCGCTGGTGCGGGCGGGCAACACCGCGGCCGACCTCGCTCGCATCTACCGCTACCTCGCCCTGACCTACCTCGCGCTCGACCGTCGCGAGGAAGCCGAGGGCGCGTACCGCTCGCTGCTCGGTTTGATGCCCGACACCATGCCGGGCTCGGACATGAGCCCCCGCTTCCGCGACTTCTTCACGCAGGTGCGCGCCCGGTGGGAGGCCGACGGCCGACCCGGCCTGCCCCCGCCCGCGCCCGTGAGCATCGCGCACCGCTCACCCCCCGAGGCCGAGCGCGAGCACGAGGTCACGCTGACTGCGATCGTGGAGGATCCCGATCACCGCGCCGCGTCGCTCGTGCTCGCGTACCGACAGGGTACGAGCGCCGTGTTCCAGCGGCTCGAGATGCGTCGCGACGACTCGGACACCTTCACCGCCACCCTCCCCGCGCGCGCCGTCTCTCCGCCGCTCGTCGAGTACTACTTCGAGGCGCTCGACGCCGGCGGCCTCCCCATCGCGGGTCGCGGCGACGTGGCCGCGCCCCTCCGCATCGCCGTCCCCGCGCCCGGTGGGGACATCACGAGCGAGCCCGCCTTCTGGGTCGCCATCGGTGGTGGCGCCCTCGTCCTGATCGGCGGCGCGATCGCTCTCGGCGTCGTCCTCTCGAACCAGGCGCCCGCCAACGGGACCCTGGTCTTCACGATCGACGACTGACCGACGCGGGGCCGTCGTCGGGAGGCGACATGCGCCCGCCAGGGATCACACGGAGATGGAGCCCTTGCGGAAGTCGCTGGGGGCGAGGAGGACGTTGATGCACACCGGCTTGCCGGTCTTGGCGATGCGCTTGGCCTCGTCGAGGACCTCGGCGATCTTCGACTCGTCGTCGAGCAGCAGGCCCACGCCGCCGTACCCCTCGGCGACCTTTTCGTAGCTCGTGTCGCGGAGCACCGTACCCACCGGGTCGCCGAGCAGCTCCGTCTGATCGCGCGCGATCTGCGCCCAGAGCGCGTCGGTACCGATCACCGCGATGGGGGCGAGGCCATGGCGAACGAAGGTGTCGAACTCGGCGAGCGAGTACGCGCTCGAGCCATCGCCCCAGAGGATCCACACCTCGCGATCCTTGGTGCACACCGCCGCGCCCGCGGCGAAGCCGCCGCCCACGCCGAGCGTGCCGTACACACCCGGATCGAGCCACGCGAGCGGGCCGCGCGGGCGCAGGATGTAGCTCGCCGTGCCGACGAAGTCGCCGCCGTCGGCCACGAGGATCGCGTCCTCCGAGAGCTTCTTCTCGAGCTCGACGAAGAATTTCAGCGGGCTCACGCGCCTCTCGGCCTTGGCGCTCGCGTCGGTCTCGATCTGCGCGTCGCGCGCATCCTCGCGCTTCTTCAGCGCAGCGAGCCACTCTCCGCGGCTTGCGCCGTTCCACGTGCCGACCTCGCGGGCGAGATCCACGAGGAACTGCCCCGGGTGCATCTTCACCGCGAGGTCGGGAATGCGGTTCTTTCGGAGCGTGGCGGCGCTCAGGTTCACGCCGACGAGCGTCGCGGACTTCGGGATGCTCTGGCCGTACTTGAGGCGGAAGTCGAAGGGGAAGCCGCAGACGATCACGAGGTCCGCTTCCTTGAGGGCCTTGCCGCGATCGTGGCGGAACTGGAGGTCGCTCGACTTGCCGAGGAGGCCGCGCGCCATGCCGCCGAGGTAGACAGGCACGCCGAGCTCGCGCACCGCCTTGGCGACACGCTCGGGGCTCGGCTCGTTGACGAGCGTCTGGCTGCCGAGGACCAGGAGCGGGCGCTCGGCGGTCTGGAGCGCGCGGGCGACCGCACGCACCTTGTCGCGTGGATCGCCCGGGATCGTGAGGTCCATGACGCTCGGGGCCTCGGGCCAACCCCAATCGGCAGGGTGAACGGGCACGTGCGGCTGCTCGAACTGCCGGTAGAGGTGACCCTTCAGATAGAAGCGCAGCGCATCGCCGAGGGGGCCCTTCATGGTGGCCTCGCCGATCGTCCACTTCCGCACCGTCTCCTCGGGATAGAGCAGATCGATGGGCACCTCGACGAACACGGGGCCCGGCACGCCCCCGAGCGCGATGTCCATCGCGCGCTCGACCGTGGGGCCGAGGCTCTTGAAGGTCGTCACGCGGGTCGCCCACTTCGTGATGGGCGAGAGAATCGAGATCTGATCGATGTCCTGGAGCGAGCCGCGCCCGCGCAGCACGGTCGCCGTGGCGCCGCCGAAGAGCAGCACCGGTGACTCCGCCATCTGCGCGTTCTTGATCGCGGTGATCGTGTTCGTGACGCCGGGGCCCGCAGTCACGGCCGCGACGCCGACGTTGCCGGTGAGGCGCGCCGCGGCGTCGGCCGCGAAGACGGCGTTGACCTCCTCGCGCATGTCGACGACGTGGATCCCACGCTTCTTGGCGCCCACGAGGATCGGCGAGATGTGCCCGCCGCAGAGGGTGAAGACGTGGCGGATGCCGCGCCGCTCGAGGATCTCACCGAGGATGTCGCCGCCGTGCATGGGCGGGGTTCTAGCAGGCTGCGGCGACGAGCCGCAGGAGGTTCTCGACTTCGAGCTCGGCAGGAGCGGAGTCGAGGGCGAAGGCGAAGGCCACGGCGAAGGCGAGGGCCACGTCGAACGCGAGGGCCACGTCGAACGCGAGGGCCACATGAACGCGAGGGCCGCGTCGAAGGCGGGGGCCGCGTCGAAGGCGAGGTCAAAGCCAAGGCGAAGGACACGTCGAAGTCGAAGTCGACGCCGGAGCAAAGGCAACGGCGAAGGCGAAGGCGACATCGAATGCTTGATGCGCCCGGCGGCTTCTCCCGACGCGCGGCCTCCCCTCGCTCGCCAACGCGCATCCCCTTCTCGAGTCCGGCACCACGAGCGGCATGCTCGCGCTCGACGCGTCGCGCCGCAGTCAACGTTCTTCACGTGCGGGGCACCGCGCTCGGCGATACTCGCGGCCATGTCGCTCTACTCCATGCTCGCTCCCAAGGGTCCCAACGGCTTCGGCTACGGCTCGACCGCGGAAGACGTGACCTCAGGCCTCGACCTGAAGGGCAAGACGGTCCTCGTCACCGGCTGCAACTCGGGGCTCGGCTTCGAGACGGTGCGGGTGCTGCGCCTGCGCGGTGCGCACGTGATCGGCACGGCGCGCACCCAGGCCAAGGCCGACGAGGCCGGCGCGAGCCAGGGTGGCCTCGCGGGCTCGTTCACGGGCCTCGCGTGCGAGCTGAGCGATCCGCGCTCGGTGCGCGCCTGCGTCGCCGACCTCCAGGGTCGGGGCACGACCCTCGACGCGATCATCGCGAACGCCGGCATCATGGCCCTGCCCAAGCTGGAGAAATCGAACGGCCTCGAGCTCCAGTTCTTCACGAACCACGTGGGGCACTTCCTCCTCGTGACAGGCCTGCTCGACCGGCTCACCGACGACGCGCGCGTCGTGATGGTCTCGAGCGAGGCGCACCGCAACGCACCCAAGGAGGGCATCCAGTTCGACAACCTCTCGGGCGACCGCGGTTACGCGCCGTGGGCCGCCTACGGCCAGAGCAAGCTCGCGAACATCCTCTTCGCGAAGAAGCTCGCGCGCAGGCTCGAGGGCACGCGCAAGACCGCCAACGCCCTCCACCCCGGGGTCATCAAGACCAACCTCGGCCGCAACATGGGCTCGTTCGCCGAGGTCGCGTTCGCCCTCGTCTCCCCGATCGCGCTCAAGAGCATCCCCGAGGGCGCCGCGACGCAGTGCTTCGTCGCCACGAGCCCCAAGGCCCGAGGCGTCACCGGGGAGTACTTCTCGAACTGTCAGGTGATCGCACCGCGCGCCGATGCGCGGGACACCGCCCTCGCCGACCGCCTGTGGGACAAGACCGAGGAGATCGTCGCGGCCCTTCCGCGTTGAGGCCCGTCTCGCCCGCCGCGGGCCTGCGCCCGCGCGCCGTCATGCAGCGAGCTGTCGTGCGATCGCGCCGGCGACGCGCCCCACGGCAGCCTCGGCCTCGGGCAAAACGCCCGCCATCGACACGAAGCCGTGGATCAGGCCGTCCTCGCTGCGGTGGGTGCACGCGACCCCCGCCTCGCGCAGGCGTGTCACCATCGCCTCTCCTTCGTCGCGGAGCGGATCGAACCCCGCCGTGACCAGGTGTGTCGGCGGCAAGCGCGACAAGTCCGTGACGAAGAGAGGCGAGAGTCGCGGATCGCGCTTCTGGTCGGGAGAGGAGAGGAATCGCTCCGTGAACCAGTCGATCATGTCCGTGGTCAGGAAGTAGCGCTGTCCGAGCTCGCGGTGCGATGGGAAGCTCCGCGTCATGTCCGTCGCGGGGTAGATGGGCACGAGCCCTCTGGGCAACGCCATGCCCGCATCGCGCGCGCTGATCGCGGTCGCGAGCGTGAGGTTTCCTCCCGCAGAGTCGCCCGACAGCACGATGCGGTCGGGATCGATGCCCAGCTCGGCCGCGTGATCGCGCACCCACGCATACGCGGCGAGCGCGTCGTCGTGCGCCGCTGGAAGCTTGTGCTCGGGCGCGAGGCGGTAGTCGACGGACACGAAGACCGCACCAGTCCTTTCGGCGAGCGTGCGGACGAGCCCGTCGTGCGAGCGCGGACTGCCGAGGACGAAGCCCCCACCGTGGTAGTAGACGCAGCACGGCAGTCGCGAGGCCGAAGAGGGCCAGTAGAGGCGCGCCCGGCACGCGCCATCGATCGACCGCTCCTCGACGCGGTGCATCGGTCGAGGCGCACCGTCGAGGATTGGGCCGAGCTCTTCGTAGTCGGCCCGCGCGCGGCCGACCGGGCGAAGCGAGCCGTCGGGTGGGTCGAGGCGCGCGAGATCCTTCAAGAGCACATGGGTGGCGGCGTCGAGCGCCTGCCCGCGATCGTTTCTCGGGAGGCTGGCGCGCACGATCGGCGTGCGCAGCGCGAGCGCGCGGCGCAGCGCACGGCGCGCGGCACGGTGAGGGAGCGACTCACGGGCGCCGGGGTCGGACATCGCGCGATCCTGTCTCTTCACGGGCAGAAGGTCACCTTCCCATCACGGCGCGACGAAGATCGGATCGCCGGAGCCGGGCGCTCCATCGGTGCCGGAGCCGCCCGGCGAGAAGCCGCCGCGCCCGGCGCGCCCCGGCACACCCGCCGCCTCGATGGTGACACTCGCCGCGAGCGAATCCCGGTAGGCAGTCACGTCCCCGCGCGAGCCGAGGTGGATGCCATGCGAGCCGCCGCCGCAGCCGCCGCCGCCTCCCCCGCCCGCGCCGCCGCGGCCGCCATCGCCACCGCGGCCGCCGGTGCGTGCGCACCAGAAGCGTCCGACTCCGCCTGGCGCGCCACTGCCGGCGGAGCCGCCGGCCGCGCCGATCCCACCATCGCCGCCGTCGCCGCCGGTGGAGGTCACCACACGCCCGCGATCGAACACGGGGCCCCGATCGAGCGCGCCCCGCCGGACGCCGATGCCAATCGACTCCCCACCTCCACCGCCGCCGTCGGCGCCCGGAGCGCCACAGCCACCGCTGCCGCCACCGCCACCGGAGCCTCCCGCGCGGTCCGTGCACTCACCGGCAGTGCCGCCGATCACCTCGTATCCGCCTCCCGCCGTGCCGCCGCCGCCACCCGAGCCGTCGGCGCCCGGAGTGCCATTGCCGCCCCGACCCGCCGACAAGCGGCCCTCGGCGTCGAACACGGGAACGTCGCGACAGCCGCCGCCGCCGCCGCCGTCGGTGCCCTCGACGCCATCGCCGCCATTGCCACCATCCCGCAGGAGCGTGGGGTTGTCGTCGCAGAAGTTGCAGACTCCCCGGTTCGTGGGCGCGTTGTAGGAC
>JBKDQC010000708.1:0-27062 GCA_046342295.1 Deltaproteobacteria bacterium
CGCCTCGAGCGCGCGGGCCAGTCGGGCTCTGTCACCGGCGACGAGATCGAGCGAGCGCGGAGCCAAGCCGTCGCGGATCACGCCGCGCTCGAGGCCGCGCGGGCGCGGCAAGCGGGCGGTCGCTCTGGGCGGCGGGAGGACGTGCTGGTGGCGATGGCGCAGGTCCGCGTCGCCGAAGCACGTTGCGACGAAGCCCGTGCGTCCCTCGAGAGGCTGCTCGTGGTCGCGCCGATCGCCGGGCAGGTGCTCGAGATCCGGAACCGGGTCGGTGAGTACGTGCAGCCCTCGGCGGCCGATGCGGTCATCATCCTCGGCGACACCTCCGAGATGCGGGCCCGGATCGACGTCGACGAGCGGGACATCGCCCGGGTGGCCGTGGGCGCCGAGACCATCGTCCGAATCGATGCGTTCCCGGGGCGTGACTTTCGCGGACGCGTCCTCGAGACCGGGCGCAGGATGGGACGCAAGGTCCTTCGGACCGACGAGCCCACCGAGCGCATCGACACGAAGATCCTCGAGGTGGTCGTGGCGCTCGACGAGTTCGACGGGCTCGTTCCTGGCGTGCGCGTCATGGGCTACATCCGGCCCAGCAGGGGGGCCTGATCAGTCGTCCTCGGGCGCAGGCTCCTCACCGCCGCGAGCCCCGTACTGCGCGAGACGGTACTGGATCGTTCGGACGCTGATTCCCAGCACGTCAGCCGCGCGCTTGGTCGATCCGCCGCACGCCTCGAGCGTCTGCAAGATGGAGTGCCGCTCGATCTCGGCCATGGAGGAGCCGGGGATCCGGATGCCGAGCGTCGCATCGCTGCCCGCGAGGTCGCCCGGAAGATCCTCGGGCTCGATCCGTTCGCCCCGGCACATCACGACGGCGCGCTCGATCGCGTTCTCGAGCTCGCGGACGTTGCCAGGCCACGGGTGGCCGAGGACCCGGGAACGTGCCGCATCGCTGAAGCCCACGACGCGCTTGTGGTTCTCCTCGGCGAAGCGCTGCAGGAAGTACTGCGCGAGCACCAGCACGTCCCCGCGTCGGGCGCGCAGGGGCGGCATCTCGATGTGGATGACGTGCAGCCGGTAGTAGAGGTCTTCGCGGAAGCGTCCCTTCTTCACGTCGTCGGCGAGGTCCCGGTTGGTCGCCGCGACGAGTCGGACATCGACCTTGACGGTCTCGTTGCCACCGACCCGCTCGAAGCTCCGCTCCTGGAGCACACGGAGCAGCTTCACCTGGATCCCGAGAGGGATCTCGCCGACTTCATCGAGGAAGAGCGTGCCGCCGCTGGCCTGCTCGAAGCGACCCGCGCGTCGTTTCTCGGCTCCTGTGAAGGCCCCTTTCTCGTGCCCGAAGAGCTCGCTCTCGAGGAGCGATTCTGCGAGCGAGGCGCACTGGAGCGTCACGAACGGCTGCGGTGCGCGCGGGCTCAGCGCGTGGATCGCGCGCGCGACCTCGCCTTTGCCCGTTCCACTCTCGCCGGTGACGAGCACGGTGGCGCGCGACGAGGCTACCTGTTTCACCGTGCGGTAGACGGCCTGCATGGCGGGGCTGGCGCCGATGAGACCGCGCAGGCCTTCGTCGTGGCGCTCGCGGATTTGTCGACGCAGGTTCTCCGCCTCGGAGCGGAGGTCTCGGTGCTCGAGCGCGCGCTCGATGCTCACGAGGAGCGCGTCGATGTCGATCGGCTTGGTGAGGTAGTCCTCGGCGCCTCGTCGCATGGCGGACACGGCGCTCGCGACGTCGCCGAAGGCGGTCACCACCACGATGGGCGTCCGGAGGTCACGCGCGCGGATTCGATCGATCAGCTCGAGGCCGTCCATGCCCGGCATCTTCAGATCCGTGATGACCACGTCGGGCGCGACGTCGTCGCTGCGTTCGAGGGCGGCGCTGCCGTCGCTCGCGCCCCACACGCGGTAACCCTCGGAGCCGAGCAACTTCTCGAGGCCTGTCCTGGCGCTCGGCTCGTCGTCGACGACCAGCAAGCGAGGTTTGGCGCTCTGGATACGAGGCAGGGACGGTGAGGATTCGCGCTTCATGGGTCGGTCCCGCGTTCGTCGGGCTCGGGGTCGCGCTCGTGCGTGCCGAGCACGGGCAGCTTGATGCGGAAGACGGTCTTGTGGCCGCTCGCGGCATGCGTCTCCGAGGTACGAGGGTCGGCCGGGCCGCTCTCGTAAGTCAGGGCGCCGCCGTGATCTTGCACGATCCTGTGTGCGATGGGCAGGCCGAGGCCCGTGCCGGAGGGCTTGGTCGAGTAGAACGCGTCGAAGATGGGCGCGTCGCTCTGTGCGATTCCTGGGCCGTCGTCCTCGACCTCGATGAACGCGTCGCGCGGATGCCGTCGCAGCCGAACGGTGATGTGTCCGATCGGCGCGCCGGGCAGCGACTCCCCCGTCGGCCCTGCCGCGATCGCCTCGATCGCGTTTCGCACGAGGTTCACGAGGACCTGGGTGAGTTTGTCGCGGTCGGCTCGCACCTCGACGGCGGAGAGCGGGAGATCGAGCGACAGCGCGATGCCCTGTCGCTGCGCGTCGGGCCCCAGCAGATGTGCCGCGTGCGCGCAGACCTCGGCGAGCGGCGTCGAGCGAAGCGTGACCGGTTGCGGTCGGGCAAACTGGAGAAACTCGGTCACGAGCGTCGAGAGGCGCTGCACCTCGCGCGCGACCGTGTGTACCGACTCGAGTGCTTCGTCGCCCTCCTTGGCGCCTCTCTTGTGGAGGATTCGGTCGAGCAGGGTGAGGTGCAGATGCGCCCCGTTCAGAGGGTTTCGGATCTCATGCGCGAGCCCGGCGGCGAGACGACCGATCGAGGCGAGGCGCTCGGCCTGCCGCGTTCGCTTCTGGAGCGCGATCTCCTCGGTCACGTCGGTCGCGGTGAGGATCGTCGCGAGGCCGCGGACCCCGTGCTTCACGGGCTTGAAACGCGCACGCACGTCGCGAACGCGACCGGCCCGAGTGAGGAGCACTGCGTCGAACGATGCAGAGCGCGGCGCGCGCCCGGACTCCGTGAGTTGCCGGCGGATCGTCTCCCACTCCTCTCGCGGGAAGAGAGCGTCGACGGGGCGGCCGAGGATCTCGTCGGCGATGAAACCGGTCGTCTTTTCGGCTTCCTCGTTGAAGAGGGTGATGAGGCCTTCGGCGTCGAGGCCGACCACGATCACTCCCAGTTCTTCGATCGCTTGCGTCATCTCCTCGCGCGTGGTCTGTGGCTCGAGTTGGCCACCGGCGAGCTTCGCGACGCGAGAGAGATCGCGGGTGCGTGTCGCGTAGTGCTCCCAGTAGGCGTCGAGCATCACCGCGAGCTCGACGTCGAGGAGGCGGGTGAGGCTCGCCGCGTGCTCCGCCCGTCCCAGGCGTTCGAGGACGCGCGTGAACTCCTCGCGCAGGACCGACATCGCGCTCACCATGTACCGCGCGGGGAGCCCGACGTGCACGTGCACTTGGCCGATCCGCTCGGCCCGCGCGAAGTGTGCGTCGTCGTGCGGTCCGAGGAAGAGGTCCGCCATCCAGCGTACGAGCGAGCCGCGGAGGCGTTCGATCTGCGCCTCGTCGCGCAGCACCGCGTGTGCAGCGTCGTGCTCGCGGATGCGTTCGTAGAAGACGTCCGAGGTGCGAGTCAGGTGCGGCGCCACGATCGAGGCGCAGGCGACGACGCGGCCCGAGTCCTCGGCGGAGAAATGAACGTAGCGTTGCAGCTCGCGGTGGCGAACGGTCATCGGCCGTCCGTGAATGTACACGGACCGTCGAAGAGCAGAAGGCTCGGCCTGCTTCGCCGGGCTCAAGGATCCCCGCTGTCCGCGTCGCAGGAAGCCTGCGCGCCCAAGTCGGACACGCGGGGGCGCAGGTCGAGGATTCCGCAGCCTTCCGCGCGTGCGTCGAGAATGCGGGGCGCTGGCGGTCCCACGCACGAGGCGGAACGTGGGCCCGAGGTGCGCGTCGCGGACGCGCAGACGAAGGCGGCGCGCGGCCCGCACATGCCGACGCACAGCGGCAGCGCCGAAAGGCCAACCGTGGCGAGCGGGGTCAGCAGCGTGAGCATGGGCTTCGCGCAGCAATCCCGATGCCGCGTGGCCAGGCGCGGAGCCGCAGGGCAAGACGCGACGTCTCTCCCGAGGTTGAGCGCAAACTCTGCGCGCGCAGCCCTTGTCAGCGCAGCGTATGCGTCGGTGGCGGTCGGTTACCTCGAAGACGACAGACGACGCTCTCGGCATGTCTGTCGCCTCGCCCGGCTCCACGTGCGATATCGACCGCTGCGCTTACACCCCGTGGCAAGCCCGGATCCACCCCACGAGTCCGACCCAAGGAGAACCCCATGTCCAGCATCGTCTGCGCGATCGATTTCTCGGAGCCCTCGGATCGCGCGCTTTCCCATGCGCTCGAGCTCGGCAAGCGGCTCGGTGCGAAGGTGATTGCCGTCCACGCGTGGCAACTGCCCGTCTACGCCGTCCCGGACGGTGTCGCGGTCTTCGGTCCCGAGGTCGTCGCCGAGATCACGGAGGGACTCCAGAAGCAGCTCGGCAAGACCCTCGAGAGCCATCGCACCGAGGGAGTGACGCTCGAGGGCAAGCTCGTCGCGGGCGCCCCGGTCGAGGCGGTGCTCGAGGTGGCCAAGGATGCGCGCGCGGAGTACGTCGTGATCGGCACGCACGGCCGAACAGGCGTCGCGCGTTTCGTCATCGGCAGCGTCGCGGAGCGCATGGTGCGGCTTTCCACGGTCCCCGTCGTCGTCGTTCCCACGAAGCGGTGAGCCTGGCGACGCGAGCCGCAGCGACGCGGTGCGTCTTCGACCACCATCATGGGAGTGGGACGTAGGACACGGCGACAAGCGTGAAGCGGCGTACGCCACGCGGCGTGTGGATCTGGACCTCGTCGTCGAGTTCCTTCTTCAGGAGCGCTGCACCGATCGGAGACCGGAAGCTGATGCGACCGGACTCCGCGTCGGTCTCGTTCTCTCCGACGATCGCGAAGGTCTGGCGTGAGCCGTCTTCCTCCTCGAGGGTCACCGTCGCGCCGAAATAGACCCGGTCGCCCCTGTCGATCGCGGGGTCGACGACCGTCGACCGCTCGACGATCTTTCGAAGGAATCGCATCCGGCCATCGATCTGACGCTGACGTCGTTTTCCGTAGATGTACTCGGCGTTCTCCGAGCGGTCGCCCTCGGCCGCGGCGTCCGCGGTGCTCTGAACCACGCGGGCGCGCTCCTGCCCGAGGCGCTCGAGCTCTTCCTCGATGCGGCGTCGACCGCCCGGGGTGATGTAGGAGGGGCCGGCTGGCCGCGTCTCGTCGTCGTCCTCGTCGTCGCTCACGGATCGATCTGTAGCGCGACTTCGGTGCCGAGCGGGCGGTCGAAGAGGGCCTCGCAGGCGTCGGCGCCGAGGATCCCGACGACGGGGTATCCGCCCGTCACCGGATGATCGGGCCCGAGAACGATCAGCTCACCCGAGGGGGGGGCTTGGATCGCGCCCCTCCACATCGGGGCGGTGCGGGCCTCTCGCGTGGCCAGGCCGTGCGGCTCGAGGGGCAGCAGACGCGTGCCGGCGCGATCGCTCGTGTGGGCGATGCGCACGCGGAGCGGGCTCTGTCGCGACGCCAGGAGGTCGGGCCCCGCGAGCGCGGCAAGGGCGCCGCGGTGGAACGACGGCCTGCCCGTCGGGGCTCCAAGGCCCACGGTCTGCGCGTCGGAGGTTCGGCTGCCGAGCGCGAGGAGGTCGCCTCGCTGGAGCACACGCCCCTCGTGACCTCCGCGGCGGATCGCGAGGATCGTGCCGCGCCCGCCGAGCACGACCGGAACATCGAGCCCACCTTCGATGGCCACGTAGCCGACGCGCCGACCCGACGGAGGCGCGAAGGTGTGGCGCTCACCGGGCGCGAGCGTGACGCTGCGGCCGCTCTCGTCGGCGATTCGTCGAGGTCGATCGCCTCGGAGTCGGAGCGTGATGGAGCCGTACCGCTCGACCACCGCGTGCTCGCGGTCCCCCCCCACGGCGCCGAGCGCGCGATGCGCCAGCGAAGGCACGAGCGGTCCCCCCCCGGGGGCTCCGAGGCGGAGACGGTTCCTCGCTCGGCCGTCCACGACGAGCGCAGGGCCTGCGACGGCGGAGACCTCGAGCGAAGCGCCCTGCGGAGGCGTGCGCGCCGTCGCCGTCGCGGTGCCTTCCCGGGGCGCCACGGACCGAAAGCGGATCTCGTCTCCGACCGCGAGCGGTTGGGCCCAGGGATCAAAGCCCACGGCCCGTCCGAGCAGCTGCCATCCGCCCGGCGAAGCCGCAGGGTACACGGCGCTCATCCCTGCCGCGATCGCGACGGAGAATGCGGGCACCACCGCGCGAGGGCTCACGCGCCGCGGCACCCGCGCGAGCGGTTCTCCGAGACCTCGCAGGTAAGCGAAGCCCGGCAGAAAGCCGAGAAAGGAGACTCGCTGTGGCGTCGAGCTGTGGAGCGCCACGAGCTCCTCCGTGGCGAGCCCGACCGATCGAGAGACCTCGAGGAGGTCCAGACCGTCGTAGACGACCTCGATCTCGCGGATCCGAGGAACCTCGTTCGAGGCGTGCTCGCAGAGCTCCAGCGCGCGCCCGACGGCCGCCTCGAGCTCGCGCCGGCTCCGCGGGCTCGGTGCGTGAGCGCACACGACGAGGGCGGCCGACTCGCTGACGATCGCATCCTCGACACCTTCCATCGCGAGGAGCGCGCGGCCCAAAGCCGCGCGGCCGCCGATGTTCTCGGCCCACGCCTCGCTGAGCGGGATCCGAAAGGCCTCGGGGCCGAAGGGCTGGAGGTAGGCCACGAGGAGGTTTGACAGCCTCGGCGCGACTCGACTACCTCGCGGAGTCCTGTTCGAGGCACGGAGGCAACGATGATCGAGGTCAAGAGCTATCTGATGGGGGCGTGGGTGTCGGGCGAGCGCAAGCTGGAGCTCATCGATCCCACCACCGAGGAGGTGATCGGCTCGGTCTCGTCGGAGCGCCCGGACCTCCTTCCCGTGCTCCGCAACGCGCGCGATGTGGGCGGTCCGGCGCTCCGGGCGCGGACGTTTGCGGAGCGGGGCGCGATGCTGAAGGCGCTCTCCAAGGCGATCCACGCCAAGCGCGAGGCGCTGATCGAGGTGTCCCTCACGAGCGGAGGCACGACGCGCTCGGACGCCAAGTTCGACATCGACGGCGCGAGCGGGACCTTGGCCTACTACGCCGCGCTCGGCGCGAAGCTCGGTGACACCCGCCTGCTCGGCGAGAGCGCCGAGCAGCTCGGCCAGGACCCGCGCTTCTTCGGTCAGCACGTGTGGCTCAGCCGCGAGGGCGCCGCGGTGCATATCAACGCGTTCAACTTCCCTGCGTGGGGCCTGGCGGAGAAGCTCGCTGTCGCGATCCTCGCCGGGATGCCGGTGATCACCAAGCCGGCCACGTCGACCTCGGTGCTCGCGTTTCGAGTCGCCGAGGCGATCGTCGATGCGGCAGTCCTTCCGGCAGGCTCCGTTCATTTCGTCGCGGGCAGTCTCGGCGACCTCGTCGAGCACCTCGGCCCGCAGGACGTCCTCGCCTTCACCGGTTCGGCCGAGACCGGCGCCCGGCTCCGCGGTGCGCGATCGGTGGTGCACCGCTCGACGCGCGTGAACATCGAGGCGGACAGCCTCAACTCGGCGGTCCTGGCCGAGGGGGTGGAGCCCGGTGACGACGTGTATCGAGTCTTCCTCCGCGATGTCGCCAAGGAGATGACGCAGAAGACGGGACAGAAGTGCACGGCGACCCGGCGCATCTTCGTTCCGCGTGCGATCGCGGCGCGCGTCGAAGCGGATCTCTGCGAAGAGCTCGGCAGGGTGAAGGTGGGTGACCCCGGCAACGACGAGGTGCGGATGGGCCCGCTCGCGACGAAGCAGCAGCTCGAGGAGTTTCGTGCCGGCGTCGCGAAGCTCGTCGCTGCGGGGGCGCGGATCGTCCATGGCAGCCCGACCGCGGTGTCGCCGGTCGGGGTGCCGGCGGGCCGAGGCTTCTTCGCGTCCCCCGTGCTTCTTCGAGCCGATGACCCCGAGCGCGCGGATGCCGTGCACGCGCACGAGGTCTTCGGCCCGTGCGCGACCCTCTGTCCCTACGACTCGACCGAGGCCGCGGTCGCGCTCGTCGCGCGCGGAGCGGGCGGTCTCGTGAGCACGGTCTACGGAGATGATCGCGAGACGCTCCGGTCCCTCGTCCTCGGCATCTCGCCGCACCACGGTCGCGTTCTCGTGGTGTCGTCGAAGGTCGCGGACAAGACCATCTCGCCCGGGCTCGTGCTCCCCTCGTGCGTGCACGGAGGGCCCGGCCGCGCCGGCGGCGGCGAGGAATTGGGTGGCGAGCGAGGGCTGCGCTTCGACATGCAGCGCACCGCCGTGCAGGGCGACCGTGCGCTCCTCGACAAGTGGTTCGACGCGCCCAAGCCGCTCTGATCCTTCCTGGAATTGTTGGTGTTTCCGCTCGTGCTCCGCTCTTTCTTCGTGGCCGGTTTCGAGCCCTGGTAGAGTTCGCTCGTGAGCGATCCCTCGAGCGCTGACCTCGTGATCGTAGAGCCGGACGGCTCGCTGCGAGCGCCGGGGCGCGCTGCGGAGCGGAAGCTCCGGGAACGTGCCGGTCGCTACCCGCTCCGGAGTGACGCGGCGGGTATGCAGATCTTGCGAGCCGCAAGACAGACCCAGACGCTGGCCAGGCGCGATCTGATGTCGGGCGAGGGGATCTCGCGGACGACCGTCCTCGAGATCCTCAACATGACGGCGACCGCGGCGTGGCGCGGCGAGATGCACGTGTTCGCGCCGGAAGCGACGCGGGTGCTCGCCATCGATCAGGGCGCCCTCAAGCACGCGCGCAGCACGCATCCGGACGACCGCTTGGGGCAGGTGCTCTACCGCAACGGTCTGCTCTCGAAGGCACAGCTCGAAGCGCTCGTCCGCGAGGTCGATCCCGAGCGGCGCCTGGGGCAGCTGGTGCTCGAGAAGGGCTTTCTGTCGCAGGACATCCTCTTCCAGCAGTTGCAGAAGCAGGTGGAACAGATCTTCTTCGCGTCGCTACTGGCGCGCGAGGGGACGTACGCGTTCCTCTCGGAGGACTCGGGCGAGGCTCCCGTTCACACGGTCCACCTTCCCATCGCGGGCCTTCTGATGGAGGGGGTCCAGCGCATCGACGAGATGGCGCTCTTTCGCGAACGGATCCCCCACGACGACCTCGTACCCGAGGTGCAGCCGAGGACGGCTGCGTCCGACGTGGACGAGAACGCCAAGACCGTCCTGGCCTATGCGGACGGCGAGCGAACCGTGGAGATCATCTCCCGCGAGACGGGGCTCGGGACCTTCCACACGGTCAAGGCGCTCTACGGCTTGCTCCAGCAGGGGCTCGTCATTCTTCGCGCGAGGCGCTCTCTCGACGCTGGCGCGGTGCGCAGGCTCGTGACCGACTTCAACATGGTGCTTCGCGACATTTTCATGGCCGTCGCAACCTACGGTGGTGTGGACCAGACCCGCTCGACGCTCGAAGCGTGGATCTCGGGCAGCGGCTACGGGCCGATCTTCGGAGAGAGAGTCGAGGAGGACGGTGCGCTCGACGCGGAGGTCGTCGCGAACGCGATGCTGAGCATCCAAGTGGAGAATCCGATGGAGGGGTTGCTGCAGGCGCTGCACGAGCTCTCGGCGTTTGCGCTGTTCGCCGCGACCACGACGCTGCCTCGCGACCAAGAGCTCACGCTCTCGCGCGACGTCAGCCAGCGATTGAAGAAGATCCGTCTGTGACGCGCGTGCGCATCGTAGGTCTCGAGGCGCGCTCGTTGCGCGTCCCGCTGGTGGAGCCTTTCGTGATCGCGTCGGGGCGCCTCGATGCGACCGACGCGGTCGAGGTGTCGATCGTGGTCGAGCACGAGGGGCGCCGAGTGGTCGGGCTCGGCGAGTGCGCGACGCTGCCCCCCGTGACCCACGAGACTCCGGCAGAGATCGAGGCGCATGTGCGCGCCCTGTCGGCGCGCTGGCAGGGGCTGGAGTTCGCGGACGTCGAGGCCCTCTGCGAGCACGCGTTCCGGCAGTCGTCCTGGGCGAGCGCGGCGATGGGGCCGGTGGCCCGCGCCGGCCTCGAGACGGCGTGGCTCGACGTGGCCGGCCGGTTGCGTGAGCGCTCGCTCGCTTCCCTGCTCGCGGGAGACTCGCGCGGCGCGACCTCGAAGCACGAGACGGACATCACGCTGCCGATCGCTGAGCCCGCGCGCATGGGCGAGCTCGCTCGTGGCTGGGTCGCCCGAGGATTTCGCGCCCTGAAGGTGAAGGTCGGTCGCGCGCTCGAGGAAGACGTTGCGGGCCTTCGGGCGGTCGTCGAGGCCGCACCCGACGCGCTGCTACGTCTCGACGCGAACGCTGCGCTGTCCTCGTCCGAGGCTCTCCGCTTGCTCGACGCGGTCCGCGCGCTCGGTGGAGTCGTCGAGATCTTCGAGCAACCATGCCGCGCTGACGACCTCGCGGGGATGGCGGAGGTGGTCCGCGGCGCTGGCGTGCCGGTGGTGGCCGACGAGTCCTGCAAGAGTCTCGAGGACTTGTTCCGCCTCCTCGACGCCGGGGCCGCGACGGGCATCAACCTGAAGCTGGTCAAGAATGGGGGGCCTATCGCGTCCTTCGAGATCGGGCATCGCGCGAAGCTCGCGGGCATGAAGGTGATGGCGGGCGCGATGGTCGAGACGCGCCTCGGGCTCGCGGCGATGCTGCACGTCGTGACCGCGCTCGGCGGGGTGGACTACGTGGACCTCGACACGGCCTTGCTCCTCGCCGAGGACCCCTACGAGGGAGGTTATGAAGAAGCGTTGCCGAAGCTGACGCTGGCGGAGACGCCTGGTCACGGCGTCCAGAGGCGAGCGCGGGGCGCCTGAAGCTTGCCGAGGCGAGATTCGGGCACCAAGCCTCCGCGCGCTACGTTGCTCGGTGTGCGGCCTCCGCGAAATGCGCGCTCGCCGAGGACCGTTTCGCGATTCCACCCGCCCTTGCCGGAACATAGGCCCCCGCGTAGGGTTCGCGCCCCCTGCGAGCGGTGCTCGCCAACACGAGGCTTGATTCGATGGACATCCAGGAAAGACTCACCGCGTTCGCCATGCTGGGCGCCACGTGGGTCATGTGGCTCCTCGTGGGCATCTCGGTCATCGCGCTCGCGATCGTGCTCGAGCGCGCGTATTTCTTCTTCGCGACCAACGACGAGTTCTCGCGGCTCCTCGGTGCGCTCCTCGGCAAGCTCAAGGACAACGACGTCGACGGTGCCAAGAGCGCGATGCGCGCCTCCCGGAGCGTCGAGGCGCAGGTGGCGCTCGCCGGGCTCGAGTCGGTCGAGGACGGCCCCTCGTCCGCCGAGGAGCGGATGAACAAGCAGCAGACACTCTCGAAGCTGTCGATGGAGCGCAACCTCGCGTTCCTCGGCACCGTCGGGAACAACGCTCCCTTCGTCGGTCTTCTCGGCACCGTCATCGGCATCATCCGGGCCTTCCAGGAGCTCAACCAGAGCCAGGGTCAGGTCAGCGCGGGGCTGATGGCCGAGATCGGTGAGGCGCTCGTCGCCACGGCGATCGGCCTCCTCGTCGCCCTGCCGGCCGTCGCGGCCTTCAATACGTTCCAGCGCGTCATCAAGACGCGCGCGACCCGGGCCGACGCGCTGGGACGCGAGGTGCTCGCCTTCATGAAGTCCAAGAAGCGCGACGCCGCGCCTGCGGAGTGAGCGATGGGAGGCGGCGCACAGAAAGACGACGATGAGATGATCACGGCGATCAACGTCACGCCGCTGGTCGACGTCGTCCTGGTCCTCCTCATCATCTTGATGGTCACGGCGAGCTACATCGCTTCGCGCTCGATTCCGATGGATCTGCCCACCGCGGACACGGGCGGTGGAACGCCCCCGCGGACGCTCGCGATCTCCATCAACGCCGAGGGCGCGCTGTTTCTCGACGCGGAGCCCATGAACGAAGAGCAGCTCGTCTCTGCGGTGCGCCGCTACACGGGCGAGACGCAGGAGGCGGACCGACGCGCGGCCATCGCGGCGGATGCCCGGGTGAGCCATGGCCAGGTGGTTCACATCATCGATCTCCTGCGCCGAAACGACGTGAACCACTTCGCAATCAACGTGCGACCGCAGGACCTGCAGTAGCCGCGGGGCTTGCCGTCCCACGAAACGGGCGCGAAGACTTCGCTGCGCATGGACTCCGAACGCAAGAGCCTGCTCGTCCTGCTCGGGGTTCTGCTCCTCAGCGCGGGGCTGCACGTGGCTGCGTGGGGGGGGCTAGGGCTCCTGCCTCCCATCGCCGCGCTCATCGACCGCATCGAGACCACGGAGGTCGAGATCGTTCAGGAGGTCCTGCCGCCGGAGCCCGTGCAAGAGCCGCCACCGGAGCCCGCGCCAGAGCCCGAGCCGGTCGTCGAGCCGGAGCCGCAGGTGGTTCCCCGCGAGCGTCCCCCCCCTCGGGAGGATGTGCCGCCTCCTCCCCCCGTCGAGGCCGAGCCTCCGGCGCCCGTCGAAGAGCAGATCGCGGACTTCACCGGGGAGACGCTCACTGTCGAGGGCCCGGGCGCGACCTGGACGAGCGCGGTGGGCAACGGGGAGGATTCCACAGGACCGATCGGTGGACCGACGGGACAAGTGACGGGCCGCCGGCGCTCCGGAGGCCAGGAGGGGGTTGTCGGCGGAACCGGGCAGGGTGCGGTCGAGCAGGTCGTCAACGTCCGAGACCTGCGCGAGATGCCGACGCCGCCCGACGACTCCCGCATGCGAGCGGCGCTCGAGAGACGCTACCCGACGCGCTTGCGCGGGCTCAGCATCGAGGGGCGGGCGGTGGTTCGCGCGCGCATCCGCGCCAACGGAGAGCTCGGAGCGATCCGAGTGCGCTCCGCCACGGAGTCGGAGTTCGGGCAGGCATGCATCGAGGCGCTCCGCGAGGTCGGGGGGTGGCGCGCGGGCGTGGGCGCCGACGGGCAGCCCGCGGCCACCGACGTCAGCTTCAATTGCGAGTTCGCGCTGACGTTCTGACCTCGTCGCAGGGCCGACCTCGACGCAGCGCCGAACGGGGTGCGCCGAGGGAAGTGTCCGTTGCGATGCGGCGGCGACGTAGGAGATACTGGCGTCGCCTACCCGCGCGCGGGTGGCGTCCCTTCTACGGAGGCCGGGGATGTCCAGAGCACGCGCAGTGCGAACGAGTCGTTGGGCGATGCTCGGAGCGGTGGCGCTCGGGGCAGCGCTGCTTGGGGTCCCGTCGCTCCACGCGCAGGCACCGCAGCAGGATTTCTCGACGCTGAGGTTCTCGCCGGCTCCGGGGCCAGGCAACTACTTCCAGCTCGATGGAGCCCGCGTGTCCGGCGAGCTCGAGGGGTCCGCGGGGGTGCTCTTCGACTACGCTCACAACCCGTTCACGCTCTATCCAGCGCAGTGCGACTCGGACGGTACGAACTGCCAGGTCATTCCGGGGGAGCGTTACGAACTCGTTCGTTACACGTTCGCGGCGCACGTGTGGGGCGCGATCGCGATCGGACGACGCGTACAGATAGGCTTCGTGCTGCCTTTGGTGGGAACGGAGGGCGACGCCTTCCAACCCTCGACGATGCTCAACGTTCCTGGCGGAGGCGCGTTCGCGCTTGCCGACCCGCGACTCCATGTGAAGGTCAACCTCCTCGACGACGCGAGCGGGCTACGCCTCGGCATCGCGGCTTATGCGACCTTCCCGGTCGGCCGCGCGATCGCCCCCCGCCGCTTCATTGGCGACGAGACTCCCACGTTCGGCGGCCATCTCATCGGCGAGTTCGTGGGTGATGGGTTCCACCTCGCGGCCAACGTCGGCGGCGTGTGGCGCGATGGGCAAGTCCTCTTCTCCACCCAGGCGACCTCGCAGTTCACCTATGGGGTCGCGCTCGGCTACGACATCACCCCGCTCGTGGGTTTGTTCGGGGAGGTCGCGGGCGCGACCTCGTTCGCGAGCGCGGTCGATGAGAACATGTTGGAGGGGCGGCTCGGCAGTCGTTTCCGCGTCGATGACGTGACCTTCGAGCTCGGGGGCGGGGCGGGCATCCTCGCAGGCGTCGGCGTTCCCGTGTTCCGCGTCCTCGGCGGCTTCTCGTGGGCGCCTGTGCGCAACGACTCGGATGGCGACGGGATCCTCGACGACGCCGACGGGTGTCCGGGCGAGGCCGAGGACATCGACGATTTCGATGCCGCCGCCGGTTGCCCCGAGGCCGACAACGACAACGACAACATCCCGGATGCCTCGGACAACTGTCCGGCGGACGCGGAGGACATGGACGGCGAGGCCGACACGGACGGATGTCCCGACCTCGACACCGACGGCGACGGAATCCAGGACGGCTACGACTCGTGTCCGCAGGAGCCGGAGGACCGCGACGGTGATCACGATGACGACGGCTGCCCGGACAACGACCGGGACGGCGACCACATCAACGACGATGTGGACCGTTGTCCCGCGGAGCCCGAGGACACCGACGGCTATGGAGACGAAGACGGCTGCCCCGAGACTGACTTCGACAACGACTCCTTGCCCGACGACTCCGAGAGCTGTCCAGACCAGGCCGAGGACATGGATGGTTTCGAGGACGAGGACGGCTGCCCCGAGGAGGGCGGGCCGCCGGCCCAGGGGCCTGCGGCGGGCAGTCGTCAGCGAACCCGCGGGCGGTGAGCCGCGTCGCGGGGCCCTCGCTCGTCGTGGTTCGAGGGCCTTGCGGCGACGGTGCCGAAGGGCCTTCGCCCCACGAAGCACGCCAGGTCATCGCCGCGCGTCACGGTCGCGCGTCACTGTCGCGCTGTGAACCTCAGCGGAAGGTCGAAGATCATCGGCCCACCGGGAGATGGGAAGTGCCAGAGCGCAGCTTCGCGGCGGACGCACGCCTCGAGAGACTCGTCCGGCATGGGCTGACCCGAGTCAGCCTCGAGGCGGACCGTCCGCACCGTCCCCTGCGAGTCGAGTGTCACGCGGGCCCGTAGGCGGCCCCCCTGGATGCTCGGATGAAGCCGCAACGCCTGCTCGTAGCACCGCTGGAGCGCGCGCTGGCTCTGCCTCACGACCGAGAGGATGTCCTCGGGCGGGAGGAAGCCCGTGACGCGGGCGCGAACGGGCTCGAGTTGGTCGGGTGTGAGGGCGAGCCCATCCGGTCCGACGTCGACCGTGGTCCGATACGTATGCCCGGCACTGTCGAAAGCGCGGATCGACAGAGGTCCCGGAGCCACGTGAAGCGCGATCGAGGGACCGCCGACGTAGCTGTCCTCGCCGATCTCGAAGCGCACGGCGTCAGGCAACTGAACCGAGACCAGTGCCCCCTCGATCGGCGCGAGCGCCAGCGCGGACAGAGACCCGGACGCCGGCAAGCCGCCCGAGCTCCACATCTGGTCGTTGGCCAAGCTGTGACGGTCGCCATCGGGCGTCACCACCACGACCTCACCGACCTCGGGATCGAGACCGGACACGACGACACGCGGATGCGCGAGCGAGCCGGAGGACGCGGCGTGGTTTGCCTGGAGGGTGCCCTCATCGATCGTGCCCTCATCGATCGTGCCCAGCTCGATCGTGCACCGCGCGGCGCGAATCTCGACCCGGTAACTCCCCGCGAGCACCACCGTCCTCGCGCTCGTCTCGAAGGAGTCGAGCGTGGCTCGGCCCGTGAGGAGAGCGGCCGTGACGGAGCTGACGGCACCGCCGGCGACGTCCGCGGTGTCGACCTGCCCGAGCACGACCCTCGAGCTTGGTCCGATGGCGATCCGCGTCACGCCCTGGTCGGCTCCGCGGACGCCCGGCCGGCTCAGCACGAGCTGCGCCTGTGAGGTCTCGTTCGTGAGAACGGTGCCGCCGAGCACGCGCTGCCCGATCTCGAGCGGCGCACCGTCAGGCTCGTCTGCCCCATCGGGTCCCCAGTAGAGTGCGCGGCCTGCGAGCATGGACACCACTCCGGTCGCGAACGCGATCCGAGCCTCGGGCTCGGGCGGCACCGGCGCGGGCTCCTGCGCTGGTGGGGACGGCGTCGTCGCCGCGACGAGCGCGCCTGCGTCGCCCCAAGGCTCCAAGACCCCGATGGCCACGAGCGCGACCGCCGCGACCGCGACGGCGCCTCCGATCAGCCAGGGGTAGGCGCCGCTGTTGGCCGCGGAGGTCCGCGCGCCCTCGGCGATCCGAGCCTTCGCCTCCCGTGCGAGCGCCAGCTCCATCTTGCTCCAGTCGAGCGGGCGGCCTGCGATCTCGGGGCTGCTCTGGAGAATGAATTCTTGCGACTCACGGTAGACGTGGATCGTCGCGAAGTGCTCTCGACAAGCCCCGCATCCGGCGAGGTGCTTGCGGAGGCGGCGCTCCCCGTCTTCGGACAGGAGGCCGGCCGCGAGCGCCTCGAGCGCAGCGGTCTTGGGCGTGTGGGGGGTCACGGCTCGTTGCTTCCCGCGTCGTCGGTTGGCTGCGGTAGACGTTCGGCGACGGCCGCGACGACGGTCTTGAGCGAAGGGTGCGAGGTCATCGCGGCGTAGAGCTCCTTGCGCGCGTAGAAGAGCCGAGTGCGCACCGTCAGCACTGGAATGTCGAGCGTATCGGCAATTTCCTTGGCCGGCATCCCCTCGAAGTCGTGGAGGACGATCACCTCGCGCTTCTTCTCGGAGAGCTCGTCGAGGAGTGCATAGAGGGCCTTGACCCGCTCGCGCTGATCGACCTGTTCGGCCGGGTCGAGGACGAGCGTGTCCTCGCTCGGCGCCGCGTCGGGAAGCTCCACGTCGGCAAAGCGCGGACGCGAGCGCTTGCGGCGCAGGTGCATGCGCGTGACGTTCACCGCGAGCCGGTAGAGCCAGGTGCTGAAGCGCGAGTCACCTCGGAACGACTTCAACGAACGGTAGACATGCAGGAAGACCTCCTGCACCACGTCCTCGACCTCCGGAGACGGCCCGAGCATCCGGTAGACGACCCGCGCGGCGTCGTCACGATGCTTCACGAACAGCTGGCGAAATGCCGCCTCCTCCCCAGCGAGGGCACGTTCGACGAGCGCGCGGTCGGCATCCATGCGGTGAGTTCCTCGCGCGGCCACCCGCTGGAGATCGATGCTCGAGCGCGGCGCGTCGAAGGATACGGCGGCGTCGAGTGCCAGCAGGGAGACGGAGGGGGGGGAGGATAGCATCAGGCCGTTCGTTGCCGAGCCGTTCCGCGATGTTCATCGGCGCTGACGCGACGCAGCGAGTTGCGGAACCAGCGACTGTGCATTAGGAGCGCCCGCAGCGTCCGCCCGGCCAACGCCCGCGGCGCGACGAGCTTGGCGACCGCGCAGCGACCCCGCGGCGCGCTCCCGAACGGAGGCAGGCACGTGATCGAGGTCGAGCACCTCAGCAAGAGCTACGGCATGCGACTGGCGGTCGACGACCTGTCTTTCCGGGTCGCTCGGGGAGAAGTCGTCGGCTTCCTCGGCCCGAATGGCGCCGGAAAGAGCACCACGCTCCGCATGTTGACGGGCTTTCTTCCGCCGACCGGCGGTCGCATCCGCATCGACGGGATCGACATGCTCACGGCACCGGTCGAAGCAAAGAAGAAGATCGGCTACATGCCCGAGGCCTGCCCGCTCTACGGCGAGATGCGGGTCGAGGAGTACCTGCGCTACCGCGCGGAGCTGAAGGGCGTGCCCCGTGCGCGGATGACGGCCCGCGTCGGCGCCGCGCTCGAGATGGCGAGCGTGCAGGAGGTCGCAGGTCGCATCATCGGCCAGCTCTCGAAGGGGACCCGCCAGCGGGTGGGCCTTGCCGACGCGCTGGTCGCCGATCCTCCGCTCCTCGTGCTGGACGAACCGCCCGCGGGCCTCGATCCCAACCAGATTCGACAAGTCCGCGACGTGATCAAGGGTCTCGCGGGGCACAAGACGGTCCTGCTCTCGACCCATATCTTGCCCGAGGTCGAGGCGAGCTGCGGACGCGTGGTGATCATCCACCGCGGCAAGCTCGTTCGAGAAGGCGCTCCGGATGAGATCCGCTCTCGCGGCACCAGCGCGGCAGTGATGCTCGTGAGCCGGGCCGAGGAAGACCAGTTGCTCCCGGCGCTCCGCGCGGTCGACGGCGTGGACGAGGTGCTCGTTCGGGACCGTGTCGATGGTACCCTGCGTTGCGAGGTCCGCGGGCCGCCGAGCTCCGAGCTCGTGGAGCGCGTGTTCGCCGCGGTCGCTGCGAAAGGGCTCGCGTTACGCGAGCTCCGCGAGATCAAGGGGGCCTCGCTCGAGGACGTCTTCTCGGCGCTGACCACGACCGACGCAGGCGCGCCGGTGAGCAGCGAAGGGTCGAGCGAGCCAAGCGCCCCCGCGCCTGAGGAGAGCACGCGATGAGCGCAATCTGGACCATCGCCAAGCGAGAGATCGTGTCGTTCTTCCTGTCGCCGTTCGCCTACGTGGTGCTCACCGCGTGGGTGCTCTGGCAGGGAGCGATGTTCGCGATCTTCTGCTTCTTCGTCGCCGGCTCCCCGGTGGGCTCCGCGTCGGAGGCCGACCCGCTTCAGATGTTGTTCGGCCAGACCACGCTGTTCTTCATTCCGCTCTTGGTCTTCGTGCCTGTGCTCACAATGCGCCTCCTCGCCGAGGAGACCAGGCAAGGGACCCTCGAGACCCTGCTGACGGCGCCGGTGACGTCGACGGGTGTCGTGCTCGGGAAGTACTTCGCGGCGCTGGTCTTCTGGACGGCGCTCTGGCTGCCCACCTTGATGTACGCGTGGCTGACGAGCCGCTTCGGAGACGTCGATCTCGGCCGCCTCGGCGCGACCTTCGTCGGCATCCTCGGGGTCGGCGCGTACTACATGAGCCTCGGCGTGCTGATGAGCGCGGTCGCCAAGAGCCAGATCAGCGCGGCCGTCCTGACGTTCATGTGCCTCGGCTCGCTCTTCGCGGTCGGTATCTTGCAGTTCATGCAGCTCGATGACGCGACGCTGCAGTGGATCCGCTACGTGAGCGTCTGGCAGCACATGCAGTCGTTCAGCTCGGGCGTCGTCGACAGCCGCTACCTCGTGTACGACCTCTCGCTCGCCGCGCTCGGGGTCTTCCTCGCCGTGCAGGTGCTCGAGATCCGGAGGGTGGAGGCATGAGCGAGGCACCCAAGACGCGCACTCCCGAGACGCGCGACGCCGAGGCGCGTCCAGTCTCCGCCGACGCGTTGGCTGCACAGCGCCGGGAGTCCCGCCTCTACACCGTGCTGGGGATCTTGCTGGTCTGCTGCATCGTGCTGATGAGCAACTACCTGGCGTTCCGGCATTACGCCCGCTGGGATTGGACGAGCGAGCGCCGCTATACGCTCAGCGCGCGTTCCCAGGAGGTCCTGCGCGAGCTCGGCGCCGACCTCGATGTCTATCTCTTCCTGTCGGATGGTGAGTCGAGCTACACCGACGTCCGCGAGTTGCTCGACCGCTACCGTGCACAGTCGACGCACGTGGTCGTTCATTTCGTCGATGCCGTGCGCCAACGGTCGGAGTTCGAGGCGCTCGCGGCGCGCTTCGGCCTCGGGGAGGCCATGTTCGCAGACGGCACCCTCGGCGCCGACGCGGCCATCCTGATCACGTCGGGCGACCGCCGCTGGACCATCACGCGCGATGACCTCGTCGCCGTCGACCTAGGCATGTCGGACGACAGCGAGGGGCCGCGGATCGACATGCGCGCCGAGCAGGCGATCACCGGCGGCATCCTCGAGGTGACGATGGGGCGTCGGACCCGGGTCTGCCTGACCGAGGGGCATGGAGAGTGGACGCTCGAGGGCGGCAGCGACCGAAACCTCTCGACGTTCCGCGAGGAGATGCGCCGCGAGAACCTCGAAGTGCAATCCCTACAGACGCGCGGCGTCGAGGAGGTTCCCGAGACCTGTGATGCAGTCTTCGTAGTCGGCCCTCTCGCGCCCTTCACGCGCGAGGAGGCCGATCTCGTGCGCCGCTACGTGCGCGGTGGTGGAAACCTGCTGCTCGCGGCCGATGCCGAGATCGACCGTGGGGACCTTCGGCCGACCGGCCTCGAGGACGTGCTGCGGGACTTCGGCATCCGGATGGACCGCGCCCTCGTCCTCGAGATGGACGCCGCGCACCTGATGCCGGGGCAGCCCGATCCTGCGGGGCCGTTTCTCGTGACCTCGTACGGTGATCATCCGGTCACGCGTGCGCTCCGGGAGATGTCCCGCCCTTCGGTGCTCTGGGTCGCGCGGCCGGTGCGTCCCATCGACGCCGAGCGGGCCACGACGTTGTTCTCGACGAGCGAGCAGTCCTTCGCCGAGACGAACATTGCGGCGCTCGTCGAGAGCCACGAGCCCAACCGCGATGACGACGACCTCGGGGGACCGGTGTCGCTCGCCGTCGCGACCCGCGTCGAGCCGGACGGACCGGCGGACGACGAGGCCAGCCCAGACCCGAACATGCGCGGCGGGCGCGTGGTGGTCGTCGGAGACGCCGAGTTCCTCCGCGGGGAGGCGCTCTCGAGCCTCGAGTTCTCGAACCTCGAGCTGGCGAGCTCGATCGCGGGCTGGCTGACCTCGCGTGAGGCCCTCATCACGATCCCCCCTCGCCGAGGGCAGAGCCATCCCGTGCAACTCACGTCGGACGATGCCCTGAACCTGGCGTTCCGCGTCATCGTCCTCATGCCGCTCGCCGTCGTGTTCATCGGATTCGCGGTGTGGTGGAACCGGAGGAGCTGAGCATGAGGAAAGAGACGACCTTCGTGCTGGCCGGCGTCACGGCGCTGATGCTCGGGTTCATCGTGTTCTACGAGCAGGGCACGCTCTCGAGCGGCGAGCTCGAATCGCGCCGCGGGCAGGTGCTCGACCGGCTGGTGCGTTCCCGGGTGCATCGCATCCGACTCGAGCGCGCTGGTGAGTTGGTCGTCGAGCTCGAGCGCGATCGGGAAGCCGAGGAGACGCTCGACACGTTCGACGTCGGCTCTTGGCGTCTCACGGCGCCGGTCACCGGATCGGCCGATCCCGACGCGATCGACTCGCTCCTCCTCGCCTGCGAGGGCCTCTCGGCGCGTCGCACGCTCGAGCATCCGAGCGCGGAGGACCGCACGCAGTTCGGTCTCGATGCGCCGCGCATCGTCCTCACGCTCGAGGTGGCCGACGAGACCCAGGTGGTCCACGTGGGAGCGCACGACGACGGGCTCGACGCCGACTACGTCGAGGTGCTCGGGACCGACCGGGTCCACCTCGTCGGTGAGGACTTCTTCGAAGCCCTCGACCAGCCCACCACACAGTTCCGCTCGAGAGAGCTCTTCGAGGACCTGGCGCCCCGGGATGTGACCGCGCTGAGAATCCGCTACGCGCATCCTGGGGCCGACGCCACCGAGGCGCAGCTCGCTTTCCGAGAACGGCGCTGGGTCGCCTCGGCGCCATTCGAAGGCTGGGCTCGACAGAGCGCCGTGACCGGCGCCGTCGATGCGCTCGTCGACGCCCGGATTGCGCGCTACCTCGACGATGCAGCGTCGCTCGTCGAGACGCCGCGGATCGCTCTGACGCTCACGCTCAAGGAGCGCGACGGGGAAGGCCGCGATACGGGGCGTCTGCGTGAGGAGACGGTGCGCGTCGGGGAGGTCTGCGAGTCCCAGCCGTCAGACGAGGGGGCCGAGCTCCTCGCGGTTCGGGTGGGCGACGGCCCGGTGGTCTGTGTCGCGGGGCGGATGCTCGAGGCGCTCCTCGCCTCCGAGCCGGTGCTGCGCGAGACGCGCCTCCTGGCCGCGACCGACGATCAAGTCGAGCGCTTCGTTCTCGGTCGCGGCGCCGCGGACGGCAGCGAGCCGGTCCTCGAGGTGCGACGCGACGAAGACCGCTGGGAACTGCGCGAAGGTGACACCAGCCGAGCCGCAGACGCAGCGGCCGTGTCCGAGTATCTGACGGCGCTCCACACCGCCGAAGCGGAGAGCTTCGAGCCTGCTGCCGACGAGAACCTCGCGGCTCGCGGGCTCGACGCGCCTCGCATGCGGCTGCGCTTCTACCGCTCCGACCAAGACGACCTGGTCGAGTCCATCGACGTCGGCGCGTCGGACACCGTGGGAGTGTGGGTTCGGCGGGGCGCCGAGCCCGTCATCGCTCGCTTCGTCGGTGATGTGGAGGCGCTCCTCGACCCCTCGGCTCTCCGGTTTCGAGCGCGCGACGTCATCACGCGCGAGGCAGACGACGTGCTGAGCTTCTCCATCGTGCGTGACGGGATCGAGGAGCGACTGGCGACCGAGAACGGCGCGTGGCGCATCGAGGCGCCACGCGCATCGTCGGCCGACCGCATCGCGACGCGCGACCTCGTGCGAGCGCTCACCTCGCTGCGCGCGGCGCGCTGGGTCGCGGACGAAGAGACGCCTGCGATGGGCTTCGCCGCGCCGCGGTACCGTGTGCATCTGACCATGAGAGAGCCTGTCGCGCCGAGTGACGAGTCTGGCGAGGAAGGCGCGGACGTAGGGACGCCGCAGCCGACCTCGCTCGATCTCCTCGTCGGGGGGGCTACCGACGGCGGCGCGTTCGCGCGTCTCGAGACAGAGCGGAGCGTCTTCGTGCTGTCGACGGATGTGCTCGAGGCGATCTCGCAGCCCCTCCTCGATCGCGAGCTCGTGGCGCTCGACACCTCGAGCGCCGCCCGCATCACGCTGACCGTCCTCTCGAGCACGGTCGTGCTCGAGAGGAGCGACGGTGGCTGGTCGAGCGGTGGGCGCGTCGCTGCTCCGGATGCGACGGCAGCCTTCCTCGAGAGACTCCGGTCGCTGCGAGCTCGGAGAGTGCTTGGCTACACCGACGCGACCTCGTTGTCCTCGCCGCAGATCGTCGTGGCCGTCGAGGGCCCCGGAGGAACCAGGCGTCTCGAGATCGGTGGAATCACGGGGGCGGGAGCCGACGCGCAAGCGCCGGCGTTCGTGAGCGATGTGGGCGCCACGTTCGCGCTCTCCCCGGACATCGTCGACGCAGTCGCCTCGTACCGGCCTTGAGCGAAAGCCACGGGCTGAGAGCCTCCTCGCAGCACATGGCCTGAGCGCGCCACATTCGTGTACCTTCGCCGCATGATGATCAGCGCGAGCGAGCGGTCGATCGTTCTCTTGGCTCTTTCGGTCGTCGCGACGTCTTCCCTCTCCGGTTGCATGTGCGGCGAGACCCCGGCGTCGGAAGACGACGCGGGGCGGCCCGATGCGTTCCGCGCGATGCGGGATGCGTACTCGGACGACGCCAACGACGACGCCTTCGTTCCCGAGGACGCGCCTCCGAGTCTGCGCGACCCAGACCGATGCCGCGTCGAGGCCACCGACGTGTTTCTCCTCGGAACCGACCCGGACATCGCGGCGTCCTCTCGCGTGGTCGATGTCTCGGGGGCAGTCTCGGAGTTCGCCGCGGTCTGGCGCGAGCAGATCGAGGGCATCCCGCAGGTCCGTCTGGCGCGCATCCCGTCGACCTCGGGCGACGCGACCCGCATCACGGTGACCGCAGGCACGTCGCTGCACGACGAGCCTGCCGTGGCGGCCGTCGCGAGCGGCTACCTCGTCGGTTGGATCGACAACGTCGAGGCCGATTACGAAATCTATGTCCGCACGGTCGTCGGTGACACGCTCGGTTCCGTGACGCGGGTGACGATGCGGGCGGGGCGCGACGATTCCCCTGCGCTCGTGGGCGTCGGGGACACGGTCGTCATGAGCTGGGTCGAGAACCGTGACGCGGTTCGTGTTCCGTTCACACGCGCGCTCTCCTCGAGCGGCATGCCGATGGGAGTGGCGCACGAGATCGATGCTCCTGAACGCATCGGCCGACCGAGCCTCGCCCCGCGTGAGGGCGGAGCGGTTCTGCTGTGCTCGGAGAGCAGCATGAGCGCCCCTGACGTCTCTCTCCAGCGCCTCGACCTCGTCGGTGCTCCCGTCGGTGCTCCCGAGGTGCTGAGCAGCGAACACAACGCGGGCGGTGACGTCGACGTCGGACTGACCCCGCGGGACGGCGCCGCGGTCTTCACCGCGCTCATCTCCGGCGTGCGTCGGGACGTCAGGGTTCGCTTGCTCGACGGAACGGGCACACCTGGAATGAGCGAGTTCGCGCTCAACGAGGGCGCGGAGCAGGGAGACTCCGCATCGGTCGCACGCCTGCGCGAGGCGGTCGGCTGGAGCGCGGGCTGCCGCGATGGCTATGCCGTCGTGTACCGTTCCTACCCGGACGCGTCGAGGACAGTGCTCCGGCTGGTGCTGCTCGACGCGGGCGCAGACGTCGTGCGCGCCGTCGATCTCGCGGTGCCCGATGTGTCGAACCGCGGCGGCCGAACGACCCTGCGCATCTCCGGCGATGGTCAACTGCTCGTCGCCTGGAGCGACGTCCGCCCCGACCGCGTCGACATGCGGGCTGCCCGCATCCGGTGCGACTGAGCGACCCAGCGCGCGTCGCCGTTCCGCCGGGCATCGCGCGCTGACCGTATTCGCCACGGTCCGCGCGCCCGGCCGACGACCTCTTCAGCGTCGTCGACCTGCTTCTTCCGGGGGCTCCACGGCCTCGAGCGTCTCGTGGCTCCGGTACTCGAGCAGGCCCTCGCTGTTGTTGAAGCCCGCGCCCGAAACGCGCGCGAACCTTCCGGTGATCTTCACCTTGTTCCCCGCGACGAAGTCCGTCGGGATCGGGATGATGCCCGTCTCCGACTCGGGGGGTTGCTCGCGTCCGCGGCGAGCGTTCTCGACGGCCTCGTCGATGGCCGCCTGGTTCTCCGCGTAACCGACGAGCATCAGGCGCTGTCCGTCCGCGGGGGCGTCTCGGGCGTCCGCGATCCACAGATGGGGCGCGGCCGGCGGAGGGCACGTGCGGCCTTCGGGGCACTCGGGCGGCAGGTAGATCTCGACGATGTACCCCGTGATGGTCACGTCGTGGTCCATCGTCGTGGCCTCGCGGCGCCGTACCCCGTACACGCTGTACGTGGTGTCGGGGTATTGCGTCGGGTAGGGCGGGGGCGGCAGCGTCGGAACGGCAGGCAAGGTCGGGCTGACCTCTGGGAGCGGCTCGATCACCAGGTCTTCCGCTGGGCCTCCGCCACACGCCGAGAACAGAGGCGCCGCGAGAAGCGGCGCGGCGAGCGCGGTCCAGGGAGTGGACACCGAGAGCGCGAGCGTCGAGCACGCGCGCAGCGCCCGAGAACGAATCGAGGAACGCTTCATCTCCGACACCTTCCAGAAAGGTTGGCGGACGCTATCAGACTCACGGTTCGCTTGGAACCCCTGACCTCTCGCTTCTCTCAGGCGGGTCGGGGACCGCTCCAGCAGGCGACAGAGCTCCGCAGGGCGGTGGCGGGTGAGCGAGCAGCGTCTCGAACGTCTGTGACGCAGGTCCCACGGCGGCCGCCCGTGCGGACGACGCCGTCGGGCCGCCGAAGCGCAACGCGACGTACAGCGCTCGCTGGGCGGCCTCGAGGTGCCCGGGCCTCGCGTCCCTTTGGACACCGCGGGCGACCACACGCACGAGCGCGGGGCCGAGGGTCTCGCTGCACCGCGCCTCGGCGACCTCGAGCGCGCGGTCCGTCACGTGCGGCCACTCGAGATCGTCCTCGAGAATGCCTGCGAGCGGGACATCGAGGTCGGGAGCGACGCGCGTGCGGAGGAGCTCCAGGGCGCGCGCTCGCATCGCGGAGGCGGGGTCCCGGAGCGCATCGAGGATCGCTGCGCGTCCCTCGGCGCTGTCGGCGATCTCCTCCAGCGCGTATCCCCGCACGAGCGGCCACCTGTCGCTGCGTGCCAGGGCCAAGAGCGTCGGAATCTCGCGGCCGCGGCGGACGAGGACGCGAGCGGCCGCGAGTCGGACCCGCGGAGAATGATCGACGAGGAGAACGCCCAACAGCTCGCGGGAGCCGCGCGCGCCGGGCGCTTCGATGGCTTCGGCGCGCAACATCCACTCGTCGGCGCCCCGCGCGGTCGAGTCGAGCCACGCCAGGACCTCGGGGCTCGAGACCTCGCGAGAGGCACGCGCGAGGCGGAACCGCACGACGAAGTCGTCCGTCGCCTCTCGGGTCGCGAGCGCGCGAACGACCAGAGCAGCGACGAGCGGTTCGCTCGCCGCGCTCGCGGTCTCGAGGCTGCGCGCTTCGCTCAAACCGAGGGCCAGCGCTGCGAGTCCGTGCGCATCGAGCGACGGGCCCTCGGCTGCCGCGCGCCAGGACGGAACGCTGGCGACGGACCGCGCGACGGCCGACCTGAGCGCAGGTCGGTCCCAGTGTTCGCGTGTCAACCGCGCAAGAGAAGCGCTCGCCGATCCTGGGATCACACGCCCACGCGCCAGCGCGACCGCGGCAAGCGGCGCCTCGGCGGGCTCTTCCATCGCGACTTCGAACAGCGCCGCGAGATCACCCTCGTCGCCGCGCACGAGCGCACCGATCGCGTCGCCTCTCACTTCGAGATCCTCGTCACGAGCGGCCCGCGCTCGAAGCGCACGGATCTGTGCGCGAGCCTCGGGCGAGCCGTCGCGGTGCAGAGCGCTCGCCACCCGCATGGCGCGCCGCCGGCCGCGTGCTCCGAGCCGTTCCCAGGAACTGTCGAGCGCCTCGAGCGAGCTCTCGCCCGTGGAAGCGAGCCAGTCCACCGCGCGGTCACCATCGCTCGCGTCGGCGACCAGGAGGTCGATCAGCGCGACGAGGCCCCCCTCTTCATCCACGAGCGAGTAGGCCGAGATCTCCGTGAAGCCGAGGGAGCTCTCCGCGCTTCGCGGGGTTCCCTCGGCGAGGGTGATGGACAGGCAGCTTGCGCGGACCGGCATCGGGAGCGCGACGAAGGCGCGGTTCCCGACCGACGGCGGCAGGCTCACCATGACGGCGCTCGAATCCAACCGAAGGACGATGCGTCGCGGCATGGAATCGCCGCTCGCCGCATGGAGCGTGAGCCCCGTGATCGCGGGGCCCATCCACTGTGCTCGCAGCACTTCGCCGTCTCCTGAGCCGGCGCGTCCCTCGCTCCAGCCGGTCGAGAGATCGCCGTCCGTCAGGCCGATCGGCGGGCCGAGGAGGGCTGCGTCCTCGGGGCCGCCGCGCGAGCTCGAGCTCGCCGTGAACCGCAGGCCGGCGGCGCGCGGGGGGCGGGCGGTCGCCGGCGCCGACCGCCGACAGAAGGGGCGCACCCGCCACGGCGCCGACGGCCTGAACCGCCCGACGTGCGC
>JBKDQC010000709.1:0-28204 GCA_046342295.1 Deltaproteobacteria bacterium
GGGCTCACGCGGCGGATGTAGGCCGTCGGCCTCCGTCGGCTGGGCGGCCCGAAGGGCGCGGAACCTCGCGCCTATTCCAACCGCTCGAAAAGACATCGGAAACCGACGTTCTTGGCCTTGCTAGGGGCGCGAACCGAAGCCTGTATGTCCCTCGCAACGGGCGACAAGCCGCCCTGCAGAACGCGAGGACGACGATGCGGACCACGAGCCAGAACACGCAGACGACGAAGACGGTGAGCCAGGGCGAGAGCCGCTACGGGACGGCCGAGCCGCAGATCGAGATCCGGCTCGCGAAGGGCACGAGCCACCGCCTGGTGAGCGCCGCGCTCCACAAGCTCGCCGCCGACGTCGAGTTGGCCACGCCCGAGCGGGAGCGCTGGATCGTCCAGACCGAGAGCTTCTACGACGCCCGCGGCCGCGTGTACCTCGAGCTGGCCCGACGCCGGCCGAGGCCGAGCGGGGGATGGCGGTGCTGAAGAAGCTGGCGGAATGAGCCGGCCCGCGCCGTGAACGCAGCGATTGCGCAGCCTTTACGGCAGACGTATACGATAGTCGTAAATGCTCTCCGAGGCCGACCGCGAGATCCGACTTGGGATTTGGAAGATCCACATCCTCCACCACGCCGCGACGCGTGAGGTGTGGGGCACGTGGCTGCTCGAGGAGCTTGCAGAGCACGGCCATAGCCTGAGCCCCGGGACGCTGTACCCGGCGCTGGCGCGCATGGAGCACAACGGCTGGCTACGTCGGACGGGCAGCGCTGCTCACGCGCGCGCGCGGCAGACGTTCCGCATCACGTCTGCGGGAAAGCGACTGCTGAAGGATCTACGGCGCGAAGTTGCCGAGCTGTACCGCGAGGTCGTGCTCGAGCAGGGCGGCGTGTCGCACGCGAAAGGCCAATGACCGTGCAGCGCATTTTCAGGACTGATGCACCTCCGGCCGTGAGCCTCATCCGATTTATGGTCGGACTGATCTTCGCCTCGGAGGGCATTCAGAAGTTCCTCCACGCCGAGGCTCAAGGGGCCGGCCGGTTCGCCAAGATCGGCATCCCTGCTCCCGAGGTCATGGGCCCGTTCGTGGGCGTCGTGGAGATCTCGTGCGGCGTGTTGATCCTCGTCGGGCTCGCGACTCGTATCGCCGCGCTACCGCTCGTCATCAACATGGCCGTCGCCATCGCGTCGACGAAGCTGCCGATCCTGCTCGGGCATGGCTACTGGATCTTCAACCACACGTTCGTGGCCAAGGCAGGACTCTGGGCATTCCTCCACGAGTCGAGAACGGACCTCTCGATGCTGTGCGGGTCGGCGTTCCTGGCGATCGTCGGTGCTGGCCGGTGGTCGCTCGATGCTCGTCTTTCCCGTACCCCAGCGACCGAGCCCGAATCGGAGACGCCATGACCCGCACGCGACCGCTGCTCCGCGCCACGGCCCTCCTTGTCGTCTCCGCGTCGGTGGCCGCCTGTTCTCGCCCTTCGAACGAGGAGCGCAGCGCTCCCGCAGAGGCGGCGCCCCGGGTCGGATACGGCACCGCCATGGCGGACGTGGCTCGCCGTTTCGAGTTGCTGGGCCGCGCGACCATTGCGGGTCGCTACGAGCTCGCCGAATACCAGCTCGGCGAAATCGAAGAGCAGTTTGAGGAAACGCTCCCGCACGCAGCGCCGCCCAAGGAGGGCCACCCCGAGGTCCTTCCGGCGATGGTCAGCGCCTTCGTACAGACCAACGTGCCCGACCTCCGACGCGCGCTCACTACACGTGACCGTGCTCAGGCCGCTGCGGCGTTCGAGCGAACGGCGACCGCGTGCAACGGTTGCCACCAGGCGTCCGGTCACGGGTTCATCGAGGTTCCCCTCGTCGCGGGCCGCAGCATCCCGAACACGGACCCCGCGCCATGACCGAGGTCGCGCCGTCCGAGACTGCGCCGGTGGAACCGCACCGGCCGACCGCGCGCAGCCTTCTTGAGGTGGCGGGCGCGTTCTTGCGCCTCGGCTGCCTGTCGTTCGGCGGCCCGATCGCCCACCTCGGCTACCTGCGCGCCGAGTTTGTCGAGAAGCGCAAGTGGCTCGACGACGCGCACTATGGCGACCTGGTGGCGCTGTGCCAGTTCCTCCCGGGCCCGGCGAGCAGTCAGGTCGTTTTCGCCCTCGGGATGCAGCGCGCCGGACTTCTCGGCGCGCTCCTCGCCTCGGCCTGCTTCACGCTGCCGTCGGCGCTGCTCATGATCGGCTTCGCGTACGGCGTCGCGCGCGCATCAGACCTGAGCGGCGCCGGCTGGTTGCACGGCCTGAAGCTCGCGGCCGTCGCCGTCGTCGCGCAGGCCGTGTGGGGCATGGGAAAGAAGCTCTGCACGGATCGCGCGCGGATCTCGTTGTGCATCGGCTCCGCGGCCGTGCTGCTCTCGGTGCCGGGCGCCGTCGCTCAGCTCGGTGTCATCGCCTTCGGCGGTCTCGTGGGTTGGCGGCTGTATCGCGACACGATCGCGGTCGGTGCTGTTCCGGGCACGACGACGGGGGCGCGCGGGCACGTCGCTGCCGCCGCGGCGCTCGTGGCGTTCTTCGCGTTGCTCGTCGCGCTTCCGGCGCTCGCCTCCGCGACGGGCTCACACCACCTCGCGGTCTTCGACAGCTTCTATCGCTCGGGCTCGCTCGTGTTCGGCGGCGGGCATGTCGTGCTCCCGCTCCTCCGCGCCGAGATCGTTCCCCGTGCCTGGCTCACCGACGACCAGTTCCTTGCGGGCTACGGCGCCGCCCAGGCGCTGCCAGGGCCGATGTTCGCGTTCTCCGCATACCTCGGGGCAGCGATGAGCCCCGGCTCCACGAGCTGGCTCGGCGGGCTCTGGTGCTTGCTGGGGATCTTCCTGCCTGCGTGGCTGCTCATCGGCGGGGCGCTCCCGTTCTGGCACCGGCTGCGAGCGAAGCGCTGGGCCCAGGCGGCGCTCGCCGGAGCGAACGCGGCGGTCGTCGGCGTGCTGCTCGCGGCGCTCTACAACCCGGTCTTCACCGAGTCCGTGCGCGGGCCACGTGACGTTGTGGCTGCCCTACTTGCCTTCGGTCTCCTCGAGCATTGGAAGGCGCCGCCGTGGCTGGTCGTCGTCGGAAGTGCCGCGGCGGGGCAGTGGTTGCTATGAACGTGGGCGAATAGCCGCTTCCCCATGAAAGCGGCTATTCAACCGCGACCGTCTCCTCCGGTGGGCGGACGCCGCGGAACGCCCGCCACAGCAGAAGATCGTAGGCGATCTTCATCGCGGCCCCGACGACGAGCGGGATGTACATCGAATCGCCGTTCATGAGCGCTCCAGCGAAGACCGGAGCGACCGCCCAAGCTCCGAGACGCACGAGGTTCGTGACCCCCGAGGCGAAGGTCCGCTCGTCCGGCTCGACGACAGCGAGCACGTAAGACTGGCGCGTCGGCACGTCCATCTCGACGAGCCCCTCGCGCAGCAGGAACAGCGCTGCGGCTACCGCGAAGCTCGGTGCGAACGCGACCGTCACGAGCAGGAGGCTCGACGGGATGTGCGTGAAGACCATGGTGTTCACGAGGCCGATCCGTTTCGCGAGCCACGCGGCGCCGAGATGCGAGGCGGCGTTCATCAGCCGCGCGCAGAAAAAGAGCGCGCCGATCACGCCCTCGGCGACGCCGAATCGCTCGAAGAAGAAGTACGAGAGCATCGCGGTCGTGAGGAAGCCGCCGGCGAGGCTGTCGATGGCGAACAGCGCGGAGATCTTCGTGAGAATGCCGCGACTCCTCGGGCTGACGACGATGCCCGCGCTCGGCGTGCCGCTGTCGAGCCCGGGACCGAGGCGTGTGTAGAGGATGAGCGACAGGACCCCGAGGCTCGCGCAGGCGAGCAGCGTGGCGCGGTGGGGCGCTGCTCCCTGTAGAGTGGTCGTCGCTTGGAGCAACGTCGGCAGGCCAGCGAGCGCGGCTCCTGCCGCGTGCCCGAGATCCTGGAGCATCGTGTACCAGGCGATGACCTGCGTGCGGCCCTCAGCGCTCGTCGTGCTGGGCAGCGCTGCCTGTTCGAGGATCAGCGCTGCGCCGCGATCCTTGCCCATCCCGTTGAGCATCCCGACGAACGCGGCGGCGGCCAGGGCGGCGGGCGAGCTGCTCCAAGCAAATGCCACGGTGCCGACGATCGAGAGCAGCGTCAGGAGCATGAGGAACCGGCGGCGCCCGAGCACATCGCCGAAGAACGTGGCGACGACGGCGGCAAGCGCTGCGCCGACCAACCCTGAGGAGACGACCGTCCCGAACGCGCTGCCAGTCACGTTCAGGCGTGCGAGGTACACGCCGAGCAGCACGCCGACGAGGCTGGTCGTGACCGCGCGAACGAAGGCTGTGACGTAGAGCGCTCGACGCTCAACCATCGGCCCCCCGGGCCGCACGCGCGAAGGCGCGTACGAACGGCGTCGCGGGAGTCTCCACAAGCTCGGCGGCGGTGCCCTGTTGCACGACGCGCCCGCCCTCGAGCACGACGATTCGGCGGGCGAGGCGCACGGCCTCTCGAGGGTCATGGGTCACGTACACGACCGGCAGACCGCGCTCGGCGAAGATCTTGGCGAAGAGCTCGCAGAGCTCGTCCTTGAGGGCCACGTCGAGGCTGCCGAGCGGCTCGTCGAGTAGGAGCGCGACGGGGTCGAGTACGAGAGCGCGCGCGATGGCAACCCGTTGGCGTTCGCCACCGGAGAGCTCATGCGGCGCCCGTGATGGCTTGCCGTCGAGACCAACCCAAGAAAGCGCCCGGGTGATGCGCTCCTCCCGCGCGGCCTTCGTGAGCCCTCGGCCCTTCAGCCCGAACGCGAGGTTGCCGTGAACCGAGAGGTGCGGCCAGAGCGCGAGGTCCTGGAAGACCATGGCGACGTTGCGTTCCTCGGGCAGCACATCGACGCGTCCGTCGAGGCTCATGACGCGGTTCGCGATCGACACGCGACCCTTCGTCGGCGGCTCGAGCCCGAGCAGGACGCGCAGCAGCGTCGTCTTCCCCGAGCCCGACGGCCCTACGAGGGCGACGACTTCGTTCCCCACCACCAGGTTGATGGCGTCGAGGATTCGCGTCTTGCCGCGCTGCACGCTGATGGCCTCGAGTTGGATCACGCGCGCCTCCTCTCTTTGAGTGCAAGGGCGCCGACGCCGACGGCCGCGAAGGTGATGAGCACGTGGAGGATGGCCAACCCCGAGACGACCGCGGGCGAGCCGTTCGCCTCCAGCGTGAAGATGCGTACGGTGAGCGGCTCGCCGCCTGGCGGGTAGAACAAGGCGGCCGTCTCGAGGTCGCGCAGCGCGAAGACGAGGCCGAGCACGAACGCGCCGAGGAGCCCGCGACGCGCCACCTGCCCGATGAGCAGGAGCCGGCGCAGATAGCCAGCGCCAACCGTCCGCGCCGCGTCCTCAAGCGACTCGGGCACTTGCGCCACGGCTGCAGCGAACGCACGGGTCGCCACGGCGCTGTAGCGGGCGACGAAGCCGACGACGAGCACGGCGTAGCTCCCGTAGAGCCAGTTCGTCGCCGGATGGTTCCAGGCGCCGACGATGCCCACACCGAGGATCGACGATGGCAGGATGAACGCCAGCGTCGCGAGGGCATCGAGCCAGATCCCTGCGCGGTCGCGACGAGCCAATGCACGGCCGAGCACGAGCGCCACGAGCGTCATGACGACGGCGGCGAGCGCGCTCGCGCGCAGGCCGTTCCACGGAGCCTCGCCCACCCAGCGGCCCGCCTCCGCAATGCCGCCATGCGTCGCCGCGCGGAGCCCCAGCGCGACGAGCGGCGCGAGCGAAGCGGCTCCGGCGAGCGTTGCCGCCGCAACGATCCAGGGGCGGGCGGCGAAGAGCGGCTCCCGTGGCGCCCTTCGCGCGCCCAACGCAGCGATGGCCCTGCGCCCCGCAAATCGCCGTTCCAGGCCCAGCAGCGCGAGCGCGACGAGCACGAGGGGGAGCACGAACACCGCAGCCTCTCCGGGCGCGAAGTCCATCCCGCCGAGCCGCGAGAACACCACGGCCGGGTAGACGTCGACGCGTAGGAACATGGGCACACCGAGCTCGGAGAACGCGAGCGTGAAGACCATGATCGCTGCGAGCGTGATGACGGGCGCGGCGCACGGCACGAGGACGAACGTCGCCGCTCGCCATGGCCCCGCCGCGATGCGGGCGGCCTCCTCCAAGGAAGCATCGACGCCGCTCACGCCCAGCGCGGTCAGCGCGGTGACGACGGGCGTGAAGCAGCCCGCGAGCACGAGCACCACGCCAAGCTCGCTGAAGAGCAGGCTCGTGGAGAATGCGCCGCCCATGACGCCTTCGCGCCCGAACATCTGAAACCAGCCAAGCGCGGGGAGAAAGGGCGGCAGGAAGACGATGGACACGTGGGCCGCAAGGAGGGCTCTGCGCAGCGGGAACTCGGTCCGCGCAAAGAGCACGCCGAGCGGCACACCGACGGTGAGCGCGAGCGTCGTGACCGTCGCGCCGAGGGCGAGCGATCGGAAGAAAAGCCACCAGAGGCGCGCGTTCCCCAGCAGACTCAGCGCGTGGCTGGCGCCCATGAGCTCGCGACCCACCGCCCAGAGCGGCGGGAGGATCGCCACGGCGACGATCGTCGCGGCGACAGCGACGACGAGCGGCTCTTCGCGCCGGAGCCGCGCGCTCCTCAGAGCCCCACCCATTCTCGCAGCCATCCTTGCTGAGCCTCGATCTGCTCGGACACGCGGGCGTAGTCGACCGCCATCGCGCGAAGCCCCTCTGCCGAGCGCACGTTCGCCGGTGTGCTCACACCGGGCCGTAGGGGCATGTGCGCTGCGCTCTCGGCCATCTGGCGCTCGACCGCGGCCGAGAGCAGGTAGTCGATGAGCCTGCGCCCCGCGTCCGGGCGTGGCGCTCGCCGCAGGAGCACCACCGAGGTCGGCATCATGAGCGTGCCGAGCTCGTCCTGATCGGGGTAGACCACCTCGACGTTCGCGCCCTCTTGCAGCGCCTCGTGCGCGTCGTCGGTGTCCGTGAGTCCAAACGCCACCTCCCCGGAGACCACGAGGCGCTTCACCTCGCCGTTGCTGCTCGCGATCCGGACGCCGTTGGTCCTCAGGTCGCTCAGGAACGCACGCGTGCGCTCCTCGCCCCAGACGACGAAGAGCGCGCCGACCTGCATCGTCGTCGTCCCGAAGAGCGGATTGGCGATGGCGATCTGCCCTCGCCAGCGCGGGTTCACGAGGTCCCGGATGCTACGCGGCATTTCGGCTGCGGGCACGCGCGCGCGGTTCACGAGGAGGACGCGCGCACGGGCGGCGAACCCCGTCCACGTGCCGTCGGCGGCGCGGGCGCTGGCCGGAAGGCCCGCGGCCTGCGGAGACAGGTAGGGCTCGACGAGGCCGCGGCTCACGAGCTGGAACGGCCGCACCGGGTCGCCTGACCAGAACACGTCCGCCTGCGGGTTCTGCGCCTCGGCGATGATTCGGTTGAGCACGCCGGTGCTCTTGGTCTCCTCGGTGTCGTAGACGGCGCGTACGCGCACGCCGGTCTCGGCCTCGAAGGCGCGGAAGACCGGCTCCGAGAAGACCTGGTCGACCGACGTGTAGACCACCACTTCCTGCGCGGACGAGGAGCGGCAGCTGTTGCACCCGGGCGTGAACGCGAGCCCCACGGCGGCGGCGGTTCCCGAGAGGAGAAAGGAGCGACGGGACAGGCTCATGGTGACCTCACGACGGGTACGGCCCACGTGAGGCCGAGACGAGCTTCGTAGACTGGGGAACCAGCGACGGCAGCGACGCGGACGGCTGCGTCGAACGAGAGCGACTCGTTGGCTCGCCAGATGGCACCGACCAGCCCCGAGAGCGCGGTGTCTGCCGTGACCTCGTGGTCGACGAAGACCTCCGCGACCGGCCGCACCGCCCAGGCATGCGGGCCCTCGAGAATCACGCCGCCGAAGAAGTCCGCGTTCCCGGCGCGCGTCAGCGAGACCGCGCCGTTCACGTGGAGCGTCGCGGCCTCCCAGCGCTGCGACACGATGACGATGCCCGTGGCACCGACGCCCGGCTCACCGTTCACGGTCGGGAGCAGCACGCCGAGCTCGGTGCCGACGCTCGGTCCGTCCCTGCCTTGCAAGCTGCCTTCACGGAGCACGCCTTTCAGGAAGAAGCCGGTGTCGACGAGGCGAACGCGCGGCTCTCCCGGCACGTCGTCGAGCAGGATGAAGTCACGCCCCTGGAGCACCATCTCCCAGCGCGATGCAAAGCCGTAGTTGATGATGAGCGACGGCGCGACGAGGAAGTTCCGCTCGCGGGCTCGGTGGTAGCCGACAGGCCCGAGCTCGAACTCCAGGTCGCCCGTGGTCGCGACGCTCGCGTCGGTCGAGTCGAAGGGCCGATAGGCGTAAGCGCGCGAGGCGGTCGTCAAGGTTGTCGTCATCATCGCCATCAGCAGCACCCGCCTCGCTTCCAAGTCGGCCTCACTCCGCGGTGACCTCGAGATCATCGAAGGACGTGACCGAGTCTGCCTTCGTCCAAAGGCCGACCTTTCCTCGCGCGAAGGTTGCGTCGGTCGCGGTGATCACGTCCGCGCCGTCCCAGCGAACGGTGATGCTGGTGCCTCGCGCGACCACGCCCAGGGTGTGCCAGGCGTTGCCCGCGACGGGGGCGTCGGCGGTCGCGAACTGCTGCCGATCTCCGTCGACGACTCGGTAGAGGCGAACGTTGCCCTCGAGCGCGTTGGCGCGAGTCACGAAGTAGTTGTCGCTGTCGACCAAGCGGAACATGACGCCGCAGGCTTGGTCGGTGCTGCCCGACTCTGGACGACAACGCACGCTCAGCGTGAAGTCCTCGAACGTGAGGTCCTTGAGCACGAGTCGCGGGAAGTCGCCCGAGCCGTAGCTACCTTGCTGGCGCAGCGCGTGCTCCGGCGTGACGGTCCAAGCGCCCAGCACGCTGATGAAGTCGGCGGGCACTGGCCCGGTTGCCGTGTCGTCGAAGCTGAAGCGATACGCGTGACCGCGCTCCGCGGGCGTCTCCGCGCCGCCGTTCGTGAAGTTCGTCGGCGCCGGTTTACCGCAGCCCGTGAGCGCCACACAGCAGACGAGCAGGATCGAGCGACTCATGGAGACCTCCCGTCGGGGCAACGCCCCACGGCGAGCCGCTTCGGTTGACGTCCCACCGCCGCGCTCGCGACGAGGCGCCTGCTCGGCACGTCGACGATCGACAGGGAGTCGTCGCCGGTGTTGCTGACGACCGCGAACCGTCCGTCCGAGGTCAGCGCGACCCAGTTCGGATCACGACCGACCCTAAGCTCCGCTCGACGCTCGAGCGTTGTCGGGTCGACGAACGTGAGCACGCCCGTCACCTGGGTCGTGATGAGCAGCTCCGACCCGCTCGGGGTCAGGGCGATGCCGTGCGCGTCCTTGCCCTCTCGGGCGAAGCGCGGCTCTCCGAGGGCGACGCGGCCTGTGGGTCCCTCGCCGCCGAGCCCGACCGCGAGCGCGCCATTGAGCCAACGAATCGTGAGGAAAGTCGTCATGCCATCGTTCGTCACGGCGAGCACACGCGGCCAGCCGTAGACTGGGACGTGGGTCGTCCGCTCGTAGGAGGTGAGGTCGAAGACGTCGAGTGATGAGTCGCCTTCGGAGGTGACGATGGCCGCGTTGCGGGCCGCGCTCATGACGATGACGTGCGGGCCGCGACCGGCGGGCACGGTCCGTTCGACCGCGTTCGTCTCGGTGCTCACGACCGAGATCGACGCGTCCGCGTTGTTGAGGACCCATACGTGCCTGCCATCCGGCGTGAGCGCGAGTTGGTTCGGCGTCGCGCCCACGGGGGTTTCGGAGAGCACGCGACCCGCGCGTGAGTCGACCACGGTCAGCGTGTTCGCGCCTTCGTTCGAGACGTACACGCGCGCGCCGTCCTGGCTGACCGCGACGCCGTGAGGCCTCGCCCCCGTTCGAACGCAGCCGAGGCTGCGGCCGCTCGGCACCTCGATGCCGCAAACGTCGTCGCCTCCCCAACTCGTGACCCAGGCGCATTCGGGCGTCGCGGGCGGGCTCGCGCTGGCGGCGACGGGGCGCGGTGCTCCGGCGCACCCGAGCATGAGCGACGCGATGACGGGAGCGATGACGAGGTGCTTCATGGACTGAGCACTCCTTTCAGGAGGATGCCTACGAGACCAGCCGCAGCGATGAGCAGCGGCTCCTGGAGCTTCTTGAACTTCACCAGCAAGCCCACGGTGACGAGCGCGATGAGCACCGTCGGAACGTCGACGAGGGCGCGTCGTCCGAGCACGAAACCCGCTCCCGCGATCGCGCCGGTCGCCGCGGCGGTGACGCCATCGACGAACGCCTTGATGCTCGGGTTCTTCGAGAAGCGCCGGAAGTACGGCGCAGGGACGACCGTGAAGAGGTAGCAAGGGCCGAACGTCGCGAGCGCCGCAACGCTGGCGCCGACGGGGCCGGCGACCAGGTAGCCGATGAACGCGACCGTGATTACGACCGGCCCCGGCGTGATCATCGCGACCGCGACGGCGTCGAGGAACTGTTGATCGCTGAGCCAGTGGAAGCGCGTGACCACGCCGCCGTGGAGGAAGGGCACGATGGCGAGGCCGCTGCCGAACACGAACGCGCCCGCCTCCGCGAAGTACCAAGCGATGGTCCACAGCGTCGCGCCTGATGCTGCGCCGGCGAGCCCCGTGATCGACCACAGTGGGAACGGCAAGACGCTGAGCGCCGCGCCTCCACCGCTGAATTTCGGAGGCGCCTTGATGGCCATGGCCAGAACGCCGCTGCCGAGAAACAGCCAGACGACCTCGGACTCGGTCCATGCGGTGACCAGCGCGCTCGCGGCAAAGACCGACCAGAGCAGGCGGTCCTTCGCCAGGGTCATCTTGCCGAGCTTCCAGACGCTGCGGCCGATGATGGCGATGACCGCCGCGCCAATGCCGTAGAACGCGCCACGCATCCAGGGCAACCCGCCGAAGCGCAAGTAGAGCGCGGCGAGCGCGAGCACCATCAGGAACGAGGGCAGGACGAACGCGAAGCCGATCAGCGTCGCCCCGAGTACGCCGCCGCGCACCCAGCCGAGATAGATGGCGAGCTGGGCCGCCAGCGGCCCTGGCGCGAGCTGCGCGAGGGCGAGCCCTTCGACGTAGTCCTCCTTCGAGATCCAGCGCCGCTCCTCGACGAGGTCCTTCTGCATGTACCCCGCGAGCGCGATGGGACCGCCGAAGCCGAACGTCCCGAGCCTCAGGAAGTACAGCGCGAACTCGCGCAGCGTGCACGGCACGAGCCCGGAGCTCGCCGTTGCGACGTCGGGCCCCTCGGCTTTCGCGAGGACTCGCGGCTCTGGCGTCGCAGCGTTCGTCATCCTGCCGCGCCTCGAAGAATCGTGCTCATCCGCTGGGCGCGCTCGAGCCGCCGATTGACCTCATCCCAGTTCGCGTTCGTGAAGAACGCGTCGATGTACCGCGCGACGCCGGCACCGAAGTCCATCTGGTAGCTGTGTTCGTACATGTCCATCACGAGCAGCGGGATGCTGGTGGCGAGCGTCTGCGTGTGGTTGCCCGACGAGATGGTTCGCAGCGCTCCGGTGTCGAGCTCGAGCGCGAGGATCGCCCAGCCGCTTCCGCCACCGAGGCCCATGCCGGTCGCGCGCATGTGCTGCTCCCAACGCGCCGTCGTGCCGTAGGCAGCGGCGATGCCCGCCTCGATCGCTCCCGATCGCTGTCCGTTCCCTCCGAGGTTGGCGAAGTAGGCCTCGTGCAGCGTCTTCGAGTTGCGGAACGTGAGCTCACGGTCACGCAGCGCAGCGACGACGAAGGGCGGCGTGTCCGCGGTGATCTGCGAGAGCTCTTGCTCGGCGCGGTTGAGGTTGCGCACGGCGCCGCCGTAGTTGTTCTCGTGGTGCGACGAGATCATCCGCTCCGAGAGCCCGTTGAGGGACCCGGGCGCGAAGGGCAGCGGTACGACCGTGTGATTGCCAGCGAGTGCAGTGGGGATAGTCATGGTTCGATCTCCGGAGGTCGGGGCGGGGTGAGCCGGTGGAGCCGCGACGTGCGCTGCTCCCGCGCAGCCCGTGACGAGCGCCGCGCCTCCCAGCGCGAGCGTGGTGAGCGCCTCGCGGCGCGTGAAGGCAGCCTCGCGCTCGTCAGCCATCAGAGGGCCTCCGCGCGAAGGTCGTCGAAGTAGGTAACGGAGTCGGCCTTGGTCCAGACGCCGACGCGCCCCGCTTCGCTGAACGCCGTGTCGTGGTGGTCGAGGACACGCTGTCCGTCCCAGAACACCTCGAGATGGTCGCCGCGAAGCTCGAAGCGATACTCGTGCCACGCATTCGGCGTGACTCGGCCACTCCAGCTCGCAAGCTGATGGCGTTGTCCGTCGCGAACCGTGTAGAGGCGGATGTTGTCCTCGAGCGCGTTCGCTCGGGTGACGTAGTAGTTGTTCTCGTCGCGGTAGCGGGCCACGAGCCCGCACGCTTGGTCGACGCGACCCGAGACCGTTCTGCAGCGAACGCTGACGCGCACGTCGCGCAGCGACGGCTCGTTCATCACCGCGACGGGGAAGCGGTTGTCGGTGTCGTCGGCGTCGAGCTGAGCGAGCACGTTCGCGCCGCTCGGTGCGCCCGCCTCGGCCCGAACCAGCCAGCGCCCCAGCGGTCCGCCGCCGGTGCGTCCGAACGAGAACCCCGCAGGCGGTGCGCCCGCGGCGTCGTCGTCGAACGCTCGTGCGCGAGCGCCCGATGACGCTGCCGAAGGGGTTGGCGCAGTCGGTTCGACGATCGCCGAGGGTGCGGCCGTCGTCGGCGAGCGCACTTCGGCCGAGACCGTGCTGACGGTGCTCGCGGGCGTGCTGCGCGGGGCGTTGCAGGCTGCGAGGACGAGCGTGAGCGACGAGGCAGCGACGGCAAAGGCGGTGGGTTGGTTCATGGTGGTCTCCTCAATCCCGTTTCTTGGCGAAGTAGGTGAGCAGCTCGTCGAACAGCTCCGCGCCCCGCGCGAGGCGTATCTCGTCGTCGCGATGGAGCATCGCTAGCCCCGCGACCTGGGCGGCGAGTCCCGGCGTCTCCGGGCGACCGAACTTCCCGTCCTTCACGTCGATGTCGTGGATGAGCTCCGCGACCGCGGCGAGGCCCGGCTCCCTCAGGTCGAAGCGCGCGCAGAGCACCTCGAACGTGCAGAGGTCACCTTCATGCGAGAACTCGGCCTCGAACATGTCGAAGCGCAACTCCCGAGCCTCGGGCGCGTAGCCCTTGGCAGGCACGAACTTGAACGTTGCGTCCGCGTCGATGAAGCGGCGGATGAGCCACGCGCTGGCGATGCGGTCGATGTGGACGCCCGTGCGAGTGACCCACGTCCGGTTCTTGAACTCCTCGCGCATGTTCTTCTCCGGCGCAGGCGGCGGGATGGTCTTCGGGGTGATGCGCGCCCGCAGCGCCGCGAGCAGTCCGTGGGCCGGCTCACGACCCGCGGCGCCGAAGAAGTCGATGCTCGCGACCTCCTCGCTGCGACGCTCGAGCCGAGCAAGCTCAGCCTCGATCTGCCGGCGTAGCTCCTCGTCGGGCTCGCCCGTGCCGAGGCGCTGCTCGAGCCCGCGCGCTTCGGTCGCGACCTCGGCGTAGTCCGCGTCTCGCGCGTTGCGGAACAGCGTCTCGACTTCGGCATCCGATAGCCCGTCGACGAGGTGCGCATCGAGCAGCGTCGCCTCACCGCCAGCCGTCGCGACCTCGCGCAGGACCCACTGAAAGTCCTCCTGAGCCGCCTCGCTGCGCGGCAGGACGTAGACCGTGTTCTTCAGAGCAACGGCGCCGATGCGCGCGAGGCGCCGTCCCACCTTCACCCTCAGGTAGGCGGGCTTCGGCGGGATCTGGTGGATGAGCATCAGCCACCGACCGGTCTCGTTGCGCTTCTGGTCCACGGCGCTGAAGATACAGCTGAATCATTCCCCTGGCAACCGATGATGCAGCTTCGTATGTCGCGAGTCAGGCTCTTGAATTCACGGAGCAAACTGAGCAGTCGCGCGTGGCACCCCACCCGCGGCTGGACAGTGCGAACGCCGAGAACCGTCCCGCGTTCGCTCTCTCAACCTCTCGGAATCGCTGGCGCTCGCTCTCGGCCGGACAGCGCGATTCTCGGCTGCCTGTCCTCCAGAGACCCGGAGAGAGCGGTTCGCAAAAGGCTCCCCATGCGGAGCCATTCAAGCGGGGTCGCGGAAACGCGACCCCGCACTTTCTAACAGCGGCCTCGGAGAGCGATCTCCGGGGCCGTCGTCTTTCTCCCCCACGTTTCCGCGACCTTCGACGCTCCGCGAGCAGCACGCGCGCGTGGACAGCGTTCGCGCAGAGAGCGCCGCGGGCGTGAAGGAGCGCGTGACGAGGGCGCTCTGGACGGCGTTCGCGCTCTCTCTTCGGGCCCGCGGGGAGAGAGGAATGGAGAGCGTTTCACAGCGGAGCCCGTTTTCGGTGGACGGAGCCGCTGACGTTTCGCTGACCAGCCCGGCGGAACCGTCGAGGGCGTGTTCCACCGCGCGCTCTGGTCTCGCTCCGGGGAAGAGATCGCGCGCAAAGAAAGCCCGGCCTCATGGCATGGTGACGCGCGCATGGACCTCGACTCGTTCCCGTCCGACTACCGCGGCTGGTGGAGGATCACCGAGACGTCGCAGTGGTCGAGCCAGTTCCTCGACTCGCGCGGCCCGGCGATGCTGTCGCTGACCGGGCAGGCCGACCGGCTGCGCATGCACTGCCTGCTCGCCTACCTGAACTGCAAGCCGACGAAGACCGGCGTGTCGTTCACCTGGGAGGGCGCTTGGGAGTACGACCCGATGTCTGGCTCGGGACGCGTCACGCTCGGCAAGGACGGTCGCCTCAAGGGCTCGCTCCGGATCAAGGATGGAGACTCGAGCACGTTCGTCGCCGTGCGCGCCGAGGAGCCCGACGCGCCGATCGCCGAGCCGCCGAGCTACCGCGAAAAGTGGCGCAGGCGCTGGTGAACGCGTCCTCCACGAGATCCCATCAACCGTCGATCGGCTCGATGACCTCACGAAGCCGCGGGCCCTTCGGGGCTCGGCTCGCTCTCAGGCGCTCCTGCGCCGAGCACGGGGAGAACCCGTGCATGCCTCGCGCTACGCTCGGCGGGAGACCGGTTTCTGCTTGCTCTCTCCGATGCGCGCCGTGGCGGCGCGCCACTCGAGCGCGCCGAAGCTCAGCACGACGAGCGACTCGAGGGCGACATACGCGAGCCCGAGCGGTCTCAGCGGCACACCGTCGGCGGCGAGCACCGCCGCGCTCAGCGCGGGATATACGAAGTTGGCGACCGCGGTCACCCTGAGCGCGAAGGGCGCGCGGCCCGGGCCCGCGAGCAAGCAGGCGATGTCGAACAGAGCATAGCCGAGCGCCACCGCGCCGAGCGTGCGAAGGGCAGACTCCGTGGCTCCGAGCTCCGTGGCGAAGAGCGGCAACACGACTCGGTGCAACACGGCGGAGAGCAGCGCACCGCAGGTGTCGACCCAGAGGATGCGAGGATGGCTCATCGCGTGGCGCCTCGCGCCCCAGACAGGCTTCGATGGACGCTCACATCGTCCGAGCGACGCTGCGCAGCACCTCGGCTGCGTTTTCTTCGATGACGCGCCCGTGCGAGACGAGGATGCGGCAGAGGCCGGGAGTGCTCGCGAGTCGCTCGTAGTGGGCGCGGCCCGCTGCGAGGTCCTTGAAGAGCAGCCACCGGCCCACGGTCGTGACGCGGGGCCCCGGCGCCGAGCCGATGAGCCGCGTGACGAAGCCCGCGAAACCCTTGCCGGGCCCGAGGTTGAACAGCGCGTCGTTGAAGAGGAGCGTCGCGCGCTCGCCCGCCGCCCCCGATCGGACGATGTAGACGCCCTCGCGCTCGGCCGTTCCCCCGAGGAGCTCCCCGGAAAGCGCGGGGTCCCTGGGCAAGAGCTCGAGCCCGCCGTCGACCGGGACGACGTCACGGACATGCTCGGCGGCAGCGGGGGGCGCGATGATCTGCAGCCCAGGCCAACGGTCCTTGAAGGGACGCGCATCGAGGCGGTGAAAGCGGTTCGGGACGATCATCACCGAGGGCGTGCCCCACGCCTCCATGGCGGCGCGGCTCACGTCGTCCATCGCGACCGCGCTGTGGATGACGAGCCGCCCGTCCGTCAGGCGCACGACGGTCATGCGCCGCGCGAGACCGCCGCGCGGCAGGGTGCCCTCGAGCGACCACAGGTTCTCTTCGTGGTGCACCCAGGGCTTGTGCGGAAGGACGGTCCAGCTCGTGAATCCCTTGGCCATTCTTGGTCTCCTATGGGCCCGCCGGCGGTGAGGATCGGCGAGGTCACGGGTCCTTGGAAGGGACGTGGCCACGCACGCAGTCGGCACATCGCAGTGTGAGGAATCACGGCGGTGTGCGCTACGCTCGCCGACCCATGCGTATTCTCCAGCTCCTCCTCGCTTTGCTCGCGTTGCTCGCGGTCGGCTGTGGCGGCCGCGCGACCAGCAACCCGGATTCAAGCCGGGCGATTGGCCAGACCGATGCCGCCGCGGACGAGACGGGCGGTGGCGAAGCGCCGCCGAGCCTCGTACGCACCACCCCGGTGGCCGTTCCCCAGCCGGCGATCGCGCGCGAGCAGCTCGCGCCGCCGACCCAGGAGATCTGGCTCGAGGTCGAGCGCGCCGTCGCGCTCCGGCCGCCCGAACCTCCCGCCGCCACGGAGGAGGACGTCTTGAACCGCTGGTACCAGACCGAGTTCACGGTGTGGCTCGGACAGCGGGTCGAGTCGGCCCAGCGCGCCGAGGGGCACGCGGGCGGGCTCGAGGGGGCGCCGCCATGGGACCGGGGGGTCGCCGCTGGCGTGCTCGGCTACCTGCACGAACAGACCGCGGCCGAGGCGCGGGGCGCTCCGATCCCTCCTTCGGTCGCAGCCGACGCCGAGCTCCTCGGGGTGTATGCGCGTGCGCTCGACGGTGCGCTGATGCCCCTCGTGCGGCGCTCTCTCGAGGGCTACCGCTTCTGCGTCGCTGCGTTCGACGAGCTCGCTGGTGCGAGTGAGGAGCCCGCGTGGCGTGAGTGGCGTGAGTTCTGCGAGGACCGCGGTGAAGAGCTCGTGCGCGTCTACGCGCACGCGGGGGAGGGGCCATGAGGAAGCGAGCGATGGGCGGCGGCCTCACGCACGTCTCGAGCGCGGACCTCGAGCGCCTCCTCAAGCGCGTACACGACGGGAGCCTCGCGTGCCCGATCACGCACCCCACGTTGCTCGTCGCCGGGATGCCCGACCTCGTCGATCAGCTCGGCCACCTCGTGGGCCTCGACACGCGCGCGGTGCAGGCAGTCGTGGTTGCCGTGCTCGCGGAGCGGCGCGCGCAGCAGGAGCGCACCGCGCGCGACTCGGGCTGACGCCGACGGCGCGCCACGGCTGACGCTCGACCGGTCAGCTTCGTCCGACCACGAGGCGCAGCGCCTGCACGGGGGCGAGCGCGAGCAGGTGGCCGCTCTCCTCGGCAACGTACATCCAGCCGCGCTCGTCGACCTGAAGCGAGTCCGGCACGAGGTCGCAGGGCGGGGCGGCACCGATCGCCGATCCATCGCCCGGCCGAAGGACATGGACGGCGGCCGAGGGCACGAAGAGCGCGCCGCCGCGGACGAGCGGCGTGAGCTTGCGCGGGACATCGTCGGTCACGGGATTCGAGAGCACGCGCGCGTAGAGCGTGTCCCCCGACTGCGGGTCGAGCGCGACGAGCTTGCCGCTCGAGGCGTTCACGAAGATCGCGCGATCGGTCGAGACGACGCCGCCGCCCGTGCCCACGCCTGGATCCGGGATCGCCCAGCGGATCTCCCCCGTGTCGGGCTCGTGGGATGCCAGCACGCCGCGGCGTGCGCCGGTGAGCGCGACGACGAGCTGTCGATCGAGCAAGTGGGGCGCCGTGGCGATCGGTCCGCCGAGCGGCTGCCGGTACGCGAGCTCGCCGCTCGGGAGGTCGATGCCGTAGAGCGTCGCGTCGCCGCGTCCCGGCTCGCCGGCGACGGCGATGGCCATCGCGCCATGCACCGCGGGTGGCAGGCAGAACTTCGCGTTCGCCGAGTGACGCCAGACGACCTCGCCGTTGACCACGTCGATCGCGTCCACGTTTCCATCGCCGTTGACCGCGAGGACGAGGCGTCCGGCACGGCGAAGCCGGAACGTCCCGGGGGAGCGTGCGGAGTAGCGGAAACGCAGCTCGCCCGTGCGGAGATCGACCGCTGCGAGCCGGTCACGGCCCTCGGCGACGAGCGCGATCGGCGGGATCCCTCCGCCGCCCACGAACACGCCCATCGGCGCACCCCCCACGCGTGGCGACAGACGCAGGCGATGCGCGAGCTCGCCCGTCGCGATCTCACGAACCTCGACGAGGCCATCGGCCCCCAGGCGAACGACCGACGTGTCCGCGAGGAACGCCGACTGTGCAGCGCCCTCGTGCTGCCAGAGGCACTGTCCGTCGTCGCGGTGCAGGGCGAGCACGCGCCGCTCGTTCGAGAGGACGAGGCGGTCTCCGCAGAAGAACGTCGTCGTCGCGTCGAGCCCGTCGATCACCACGTTCCAGCGCGACGCGAACCGCAGCGTGCCTGGAGCGCGATCCTCGCTCCGCGCGCGCGCGGGCTCGCTGTCGAGTGCGAGGCTCATGCTCCGGCGGCGCTCCGGGTCGTCGTTCGTGAATCCGCCGGTTCGCGCACGAAGCCTCACGGCGCGGCGGAGTCGTCGCACTTCCTCCCGGAGCGCGGCGATGCGGAGGTTCCGGCCCTGCGCGCGGTCGACCGAGACGAGGGCGCGCAGCATCTCCGCTGCGAGCCGCAAGACCGGCATGCATGCGTCCTCGATGGCGAGCGCCGGAATGGTGATGACGCCATCGTCTTCGCAGCCGAGCGTGAGGGCGACCTCGCGGCTGTCCTTGCGGTCGCGGCGCACCCCGACGAGGAACGAGCCCGAGCGCAACCGCACGTGCAGGGCGCGCTCCTCTTCCCACGCCGTCACGAGCGCGCCGATCGCGCTCACCATGCGCTGCACGGCCAGCAGGACGGCCCCGCTCCGGACGAGGATCACGCGCCGGCCGCGCACCCACGCCCAGAGCTGACCTCCGAAGAGCATCGCGTGCACGTCCGCGTGCGAGACGCCGTCGCGCGGCAGCTCCTGCGAGGGAAAGATCGCGGCCTCGAAACCGAACGCGAGCGTCTCGCGCTCACCGGGGTCCTCGAGCACGCCCCCGCGCTGACGGGTGGCCGAGAGTCCCGTGTCCCGCTCCTCGACGATGTCGAGCTCGCGGGCTCGGGCGAGGAGGGCGTGGTGCTGTTCGGGCTCGAGCGTGCCCAGCGCTGCGCAGCTCGCCTCGATGGCTTGATCGAGCGGCACGCGACGGTCGAGCACGAGCACGTCCGGGGCAGCCTCCGTATGATAGAGGCTCACGAGGACGCTCGCGCCGCGGCGCAGAAGCGCCATCTCGAGGGGAACGCCCGCGAACGGGATCAGCGCCTTCTTGCGCGCTCCCTCGGCCATGGCCACGAGCGCGCCGAGGACATCGCGCGGGGACGGGAAGTCCGACGCCTCCGCGCCGCGGTCGTTGGCGACGTCGATACGGGGACTCAGGCCTTCGAGACGGGTGCCTCGCGCGAGCAGCGCCGGCGTTCCGCCGAAGAGCGTCTCGAGCCACTCCGACACCACGCGGGAGGCGTGGCCGGAGGCGGAGGGAACGCTTCCTACTGCGCAGGGCTCGAGCGCGGGGCGCGCGAGATCGGCGGGCTGGAAGCGTCGTTCCGCGCCGGTGGAGCGGCGCAGGTGCGGGTGGAGCGGGATGACCGACATCGACGCGTCGAATCCTCACGCCCTTCGCGGGGTCGCTCCAGTTTTCAGCGACGATCCTTCACGCCGCGCGGATTCTTGACCCGCGGCGAACGTGTGTCGCGGCGCCGCGCGCCCCCTTCACGTTAGATCGTCACGCCGCCCGCCGGGGGCGATCCCGGCGTGCTCGGAGCGGGCGACGGCCCCGGGGAGCCTGCTCCGGCAGGCGCTCGCGAGCCGCCGGTCTCGGCGAGCGCGCGGTCGATCGCGCGCGCATCGAAGCCCTGGAGCACGCGGCCACGAATGTCGATCACCGGGATGCCGTTGGCCGTGATGCCGGCGGCGCGCGCGCGGCGCATCATGTCCTGACGCGCGCTTGGATCGGCCTCGATGTCTCGCTCCTCGAAGGTCACGCCGCGCTGTCTCAGGTACGCCTCCGCCTGGCGGCAGGCGCCGCACCACGAGGCGCCGAAGACGATGACCTCGCCCTGTGCGACGGCGGCGCTCGCTTCGCGCGCAGCGCGCACGCGCGCTTCGAAGACCTCGCGGCTCACGCGCCTCACCGGATACTCGCCCCCCGAGCCTGGGCTTCGGAGATCGGCCACGAGCACGTGCTCTGCGTCGCGGTCCTCGGGCGCGAGAGAGAGCGAATCGACACGAACCTCGGCCCGAGCGGCCTCGGGCACGTCGCTGCGGCGCTCGGCGACGTGCGTTCCCTCTGCGTCGAACCAGGTGAGGATCAGGCCCTGGACCTCGCCGCGGACGGCGAAGGGCGGCTCGACGATCTCGCCTGCGCTCGTGAGGTCGGCCCGTTCGGCGGGCGACGCTTCGCCGGCGTCGCCGCTGCCGCAACCGAGGGCGAGGAGCGCGAACGACAAGGCGAGAACCAGGGCACGCATGGGCGGCAGCTTAGCTCCGGAGCTCTCGCCTCGCACCACGCGTCCGCGGTTCGTGCTCGGGCCCTCAGCGACCGGCCTTCCAACGATCGAGCACGTGCCGCTCTACCCGATCGAGCGGCGCGCGCAGCGCGGCCGCCATGGGCCACAGGCGAGCCATCTCGCGGTCGAGGGATTGCGACAGCACGGTGAGCTCTTGCTCGAGCTGCTCGTTCTCGCGATCGAGCTGCTGCTGGAGCTCGGCCACCTGCGCTGCCGCGACCGCGTGCACCGCGGCCTTCTCTCGTATCGCATGGTCGACCGCCGCGAGCTCCCAGAGCACGCCGTCTGCTTCGGTCTCGCGCCCTTGTGTGCGCAACTGCGCGCGGCGCTCGTCGAGCCCCAGCCGCTGGGACATCAGCCGGTCGAGCTCACCCTTCTCGTGGGAGAGCTGCGCAGCGAGCTCGTCGATCATGCGGCCGATCGTCGAGCGGAAGTCGCGCGCCTTCTCCGAGACCCGCTCGAGCGCGTGTTGCTCTCGCTGCGCGGCGGTCGCGGCCGTCTCGAGCTCTTCGAGCACGCGGCTCGCGAGCGCCATCGCGTGGTCGATCTCCGGCGGGGTCGGCTGCGTCTGGACGAGCTCGTCGAGGGCTGCACGCAGGCTCTCGAAGCGTTCGCGCCAGCGCCGCGCGCCCGCCAGGCTCTCGCCACCGCCGCTGGAACCTTCCGGTTCGGCGGCGATCGACGAAGCGCGCGTGTCGGGGGGAGCGACCTCGATCTCGATGTCGATGGAGAGATCGTCCCGCGGGGCGATCGGAATCGTTCGACGGCCGTAGTCTGCGGTCACGGGTCGGCCGCGCTTGCCGGGGACGGGGTCCGAGATCGACGTCGCGCTGCGCACGGGCTGCGCGGCGGACGCCTGGCGGTCACGACCGCCGGAGGCTTGGCCCGGGCTCCCGGTCCTCGCCACGTCCTCGGGTGTCGGCATGGACGAGACGGTCCTGCGGCGACCTCCCTGGGGTGGGCCGACCCGCGCGCGCGCCTCGATGCCCGACTCGGGCTCCGAGCCCAGACGCTCCCGGCATGCACGCAGCTCTTCGAGGAAGTGAAACGCATCTCGGAACCGCTGGTCGGGGGATTTCTCGAGGCAGCGAAGCACGAGCTCTTCGATGGACCTGGGCAGCCCGGGCCGTCGGATCGAGGGGCGGATCGGAGGCTCGGCGACGTGCTTGATGAGCAGATCGCCCGGGTACTCGTAGTCGAACGGCAGCGCGCCTGTGACCATCTCGTAGAGGATCACGCCGAGGGAGTAGAGGTCGCTGCGCCCATCGAGGTTGGCGCTCTGGATGTACTCGGGCGCGATGTAGCCCGGCGTACCGAAGATCTGCTGGCTTCCCGTGAGCGAGGGCTGATCCATCAGCTTCGCGATGCCGAAGTCGAGCAGCTTCACGAAATCGGACCGGTCACGGCGCTGGACGAGGAGCAGGTTCTCCGGCTTGAGGTCGCGGTGGATCACGCCCATCTGGTGGGCGCGCGCGAGCGCGCCCGCGGCCTGCTCCGCGATGTGGAGCGCACGAAGAGGCGCGAAGGGCCCCCCTGCCATCGCCTTGAGCAGTGACTCCCCCGGGACGTACTCCATGACGAGATAGAGAAGCCCGTCCTCGGTCTCGCGGAAGTCCGAGATCTCCACGATGTTCTCGTGGTTGATGCGGTTGACCGCACGCGCCTCGCGGACGAAGCGATCCCGCTGCACCGGATCGGTGGCCAGGTCCCGCCGCAGCGTCTTGATCGCCATCAAGCGGTCGATGAGCACGTGTCGCGCGAGATAGACGCTCGACATTCCCCCCGTGCCGAGACGCTGGATCAACCGGTAGCGGCCGCCGATCGTACGGCCGATCAAGGGATCGACCGGAGACCTCCGCACGGTTCAGGTCCCCCCATCGACGTCGGCTGCGTCGGCCGTGCCGCTCGCGTCGGGCGGGCTCGACGCATCGGCCGTGCCGCTGGCGTCGGGCGGGCTCGACGCATCGGCCTCGCCCCCTGGCACGAACGCATCGAGCTCTGTGGAGCTCGCGTCGACGCAGACGATGCCGTCGCAGCTCGCCTGACATGTGCCGCGCGCCGGGCTCGCGCAGCTGGCCGTGCAGCACGTGAGACCCGCTGCGCAGTCCTGCCGGATCTCGCAGTTCGAGCCCACGCCGTTGGTGCAACCCGCGGCGATCAGCGGGAGCATCAGGGCTCCGAGCCCGAGGAGGCGAGCGAGGAGCGTCGAGTGGGCGAGCGGAGAGTTCCCCTCTCGGAGGAGCGAACGAGCGAACAAATCAGCCTCCGGCAGTTGGCGACCAAGACGATAGCGTTTCGTGTGCGGAGCCGCCATCGTTGACGAGTCCCATCGGGCTCGCGGCGGTTCACTCACGCCGGGACTTGGCGCGGTAGGTCACGCGCAGGGGGGTTCCTTCGAAGCCGAAGCGTTCGCGCAGCGCATTGACCACGTAGCGCTGGTAGCTGAAGTGGATGCCTTCGGGCTCGTTCGTGACGACGACGAAGCGAGGCGGCTTCGTCTCGGCCTGCGTGACGAAGTACAGACGAACGGGCTTGCTCCGGAACGTCGGGGGCGGGTGCCGGTCGAGGACCTCCTCGAAGAAGCGGTTCAGCTCGGAGGTGGTCACGCGGGCGCGGTGCGAAGCGATGGCCTCTTCGGCGGCCTCGAGGATCTTCCCAGAGGCTCGCCCGGTCTTGGCAGAGAGCAGGACGATGGGGGCCCAGGGCGCGAAGGCGAGCGTCTCGCGGGCCGACGCGAGGGCGCGCTGTCGCTCCTTCTCCGACGCGAGGAGGTCGCTCTTGTTGAGGCCCACGACGAGCGCGCGACCGCGGTCGACCACGAGACCCGCGAGCCGCGCGTCCTGCTCGGCGATGCCCTCCTTGGCGTCCACGAGGAGCACGGTGCAGTCGCTTCGCTCGATCGAGCGGATGGCCTTCATGACCGCGATGGACTCGACCGCCTCGTCGATGCCGCGCTTGCGGCGCACGCCGGCGGTGTCGATGAGCACGTACTGCCGCTCGCCGTCGCGCGTCCGGCGGGTGAGGAGCGAGTCGATCGGGTCGACCGTCGTGCCGGGGCGAGCATCGACGAGCTGGCGGTCCTCTCCGAGGAGTCGGTTCGTGAGAGAGCTCTTGCCGGCGTTGGGGCGGCCGACGATCGCGACCCGTCGGGCGTCCTCGCCCCACACGGGCTGGCTCCCCGTGTCGGGCGGCGGCAGGGCGGCCACGATCGCTTCCTCGAGCTCGACGAGGTTGTTGCCATGGAGCGCAGAGATCGGAATCAGCGTCTCCATGCCGAGCGCGTAGAGCTCGGAGGCCTCGAGGACCTGGGCCTTCGAGTCCGCCTTGTTCGCGACGAATACGACCTTCTTGTCGACGCCGTCCCGGCGAGCGCGGCGCAGGAGCTGAACGGCGGCGCGGTCGGCCGGGGTCGGCGGGGAGGTCGCGTCGAGCACGCAGACCACGACGTCCGCCTCGGACAGCGCGGCCTCGACGTGGCGGGCGATGCCCTCCTTCATCGGGTCGTCGCTGTCCGGGTCGAAGCCTCCCGTGTCCACGAGGACGACGTCGCGTCCGCGGAGAAAAGTGTCCGCGTAGTGCCGGTCGCGCGTGACGCCGGGGATGTCCTCGACGATCGCGAGACGCGCGCCCGCGAGCCGGTTGAAGAGCGTGCTCTTGCCGATGTTCGGTCGGCCGATGATCGCCACGACCGGACGGGCTCCGATCGCGCCGGCCGGCAGCGACTCCCCTCGACGTCGGCGGCTTGCGAGGTCGCCCGAGGCCCGGCGAAGCTCGGGCGTCCACGAGGGGCTGTCACCGGCCCCGGCCCGCGTCTGAACGGATCCGCCGGCCTCCCGCGACGCGACGGTCGCATCGCGACCTGCGCGCGCGGCCCGGGCCCCGCTTGCCTTGGGTCTCGGATTCTTCCTGGGCAGCGCGCCGTCGGGGCGGTCGTTCTCGGGTGTCTTCTTGCGGGCCATGTCGGCTTTCGGGCTCGGGGCTCGGACGTCGCGGCCAGGACGCGGCGTCACCGAGGATGCGCGCGGCTCGAGCCGCCGACCTCGGTGGCTCAGGGCAAGACGCCCTCGTGGACCAGACGCCGGACCTTGGAGGCGTCCTTGGTCCAGCCCGGGATGACCTTCGCGAAGCTCCGGAGGAACACCTTGCGATCGAGGAACGCCTCGATCGCAGTGCGCGCGCTCTCGCCGATTTCCTTCAGCTTCGAGCCGCGCGCTCCGATCAGGATGCCTTTGTGGGAGTCCTTCTCGACGACGATCGTGACTCCCACCCGGACCAGCTTGCCCTCGTCGACCCACTCGTCGATGACGACCGCGGTGCCGTACGGAACCTCTTCCCGGGTGGCGCCGAGGATGGCTTCGCGGACCAGCTCGGCGACGAAGAAGCGCTCGGGGCGATCGGTGACGCTGTCCTCGTCGAAGAGGAGCTCCGCACCGAGGTGAGGCCGCAGCTCCGCGACGAGCCCAGCGACGCCGGTCTGGCGGGTGGCGCTCAGAGGGACGAGCGCGCTGAAGCGGTGGCGCTTCTCGAGCTTCTCGAGCGCGGGAAGGAGCTTCGCCTTGTCCCTCACGCGGTCCACCTTGTTCAGGGCGAGCACCATCGGTTTTCCGAAGGGCTCGACGAGCGAGAGGACCCGCTGGTCCGCGGCCGTCAGGTCGCCGGCGCGGGCGACGTCGCTCGCGTCCACCACGAGCGCGATCGCCTCCACGCTCTCGAGGGCTCCTTGCGCCTCCTCGACGAGCGCGCGCCCCAGGACGGAGCGCGGAGACTCGAGGCCCGGCGTGTCGAGGAAGGCGATCTGCGTCCGGCGACCTTCGTCGTCTCGCCCATCGTGCACGCCAAGCAGCACCGTCCGCGTGGTGCCCGGTTTGGGCGTCGTGATCGCGAGGCGTTGCCCCACGAGCGCGTTGAGCAGCGTCGATTTCCCCACGTTGGGTCGCCCCACGATCGCGACGCGGCCGGCGCGCACGTCGGTGGTCACCCGAGCGCGGTTCTTGCGCGTCACAGCAGAGGAGGGCTTCATCGAGGGGGCGCCACGATAGCAGCAAGGTCTCGAGGGGCCACAGCCTCGTCCTCGGCGCACGCGCTCGCCGCCGCGGTTGACCCCGCGCGTCTCGTCCCGGACAGTTCCGCGCACATGGGTCTCGGCTCCATCCTCCTCGGAATCTTCTCGTTTCTCCTCATGATCGCGGGGGTGATCTTCGTCTTCGTCCCGTTCCTCGGGACCATGCTCTCGTTCCTCTCGCCCATCCTCGCGATCGCGGGCGTAATCCTCGGGGGCGTCGCGATGTCACGCGCGAAGCAGGGCCTCGGCGAGAGCGAAGGGCTCGCGACGGCGGGCCTCATCCTCAACATCCTCGCGTTCGTGCCAGCGATGCTCGTCGCGCTGACGTGCGGCCTCTGCAACACGATGTGCACGGGGGCCTTCCTCACGCCTCCCGACCCGAACGCGCCTCGCGTCCCCTGGGATCGTGATGGCGGCCCTGGCTCGAACCCCCTCGAGGATCTCTTCGACCCGCCCGACGCCGCGAGGCCGGCTCCGCAGGTCCCCGCTCCTGCCGGCACCGCCGGCGCGCCGCTCGAGCGTCAGGGCGACGGGACGCCTCTGCCCCCACCGCCGCTGCCCCCTGGACCTTCGGGTGTGGCTCCTGCCGAGGCCGCCACGACGACCGAGACCGCCGGGGGCCTGCAACCGGAAGCCGAGGCGGCGCCGGCCCGCGCGAGGTCTCGTCGTTCCGAGAGCCGTTGAATGCTGCCGATCGTCTACGAGCTCCAGTTCTTCGGCATCTCTCGCCCCATCGGGGGCTACGGGCTGATGGTCTCGCTCGGTGTGCTGATCACGGGGATCCTCTCCGCGCGCGCTGCGCACCACGCCAAGGAAGATTGGGGCGCGGTCATTGCCACCATCGGGTACGCGACCATCCCCGCGTTCCTCGGCGCCGCTGCGCTGTTCTTCGTGGTCGAGCTCGTGCGCGCGGGCTTCGACGTCGACGCGGTGCTCTCGCGTGGCCCCGGGCTCGTCTTCTACGGCGCCGTGCCGGGCGCTCTGCTCGGCACCTTCTACGCGGCGCGCTGGTTGAAGGTCCCGTGGTGGAAGATGGTCGACCTCTCGGTGCCTGCGATCGCGGCCGGTCACGCCCTCGGTCGCGTCGGCTGTTTGCTCGGGGGATGCTGCTTCGGCGCCGAGTGGCACGGGCCCTGGTCGATCACCGCGACGGCTCCGATGGCTCCGATGGCTCAGCCGTCCGTGCCTCGCCATCCGGTCCAGCTCTACGAGGCGCTCGGCTTGATCGCGCTCGCCCTCGTCTTCGCCGCGACCCCCCTTCATGCGAAGTGGCTCGGGGCGCCCGGCAGCGGGCGGCGCATCGCGAGCTACGCCGTGCTCTACGGCGTGCTGCGCTCCCTCGTAGAGGTCTTCCGCGGCGATGGCGTGCGCGGGGTCTTCCTCGGTGGTCTCGTCTCCACCTCGCAGCTCGTGTCCCTCGTCGTGATCGGCGTGGGCGTCGCGGGTGTGCTCCGGGCCCGGCGTCTCGAGGAGGCCGCGCGCGCGCCCACCTCCGCGGTCCCATCCGCCGCGGGCCCCACCGCCGCGAGCGATCCGTGAAGCGCGGCACGGGGCGGACCGGAGCGCGCTTCCTCTTCGCGGCGGCGCTGGGCGCGTCGCTCGCGGCGGCGGCCCTGGTCGGGGCCGTGCGGGCGCAGGTCCGGCTCGCCGAGCCCGCCATCGTGTGGATTCCCGAGGGGGCCTTCGTCTTCGGTGCGAATGCCCGCGACATCGACTTTGCGGTGCAGCTCTGCCAGGACGAAAACGAGCTCGCGCTCGCCGACGAGTGCATCCCCGAGCGCTTCGCGCACGAGCGCCCCGAGAGTCGCGTCTACCTGCGCCGTTTCGGACTCGACCGGACCGAAGTGAGCCGGGCCCAATACGCCGCCTGCGTCGCCGCGGGCGCGTGCCGACCGTCTCGGATCGACGACACCGACCCGGAGCTCGGCGCGCCTCTCCAGCCGGTCGCGGGCATCAATGCGCGCGACGCGGCCCGCTACTGCGCGTTCCGGGGAGGTCGCCTGCCCACGGAGCAGGAGTGGGAGAAGGCCGCACGCGGCGCCGACGACGCGCGTCGATTCCCCTGGGGCAGCGCCTACGACGGTCGGCTCGGGAACCACGGCCGGCCCATCCTCCGTGCGGACGCGAGCGACGGTCATCGCGGGCTCGCGCCGGTGGGCGTGCTCGAGGGGCGCAGCCCCTACGGCCTGGCCGACATGGCGGGCAACGTCTGGGAGTGGACGCGCTCCCGCCTGCGCCCCGTCGATGTCGGGCCCTCCGTGCGCCCCAGCGACCGCGACAGCCGCCTGGTCGTTCGCGGCGGGAGCTTTCTCCATCCTGCGGTCTCGATGCGCGTCACCGCGCGCACTTGGCTCGACGAGCGGAGTGAGCGAGCCGACCTCGGCGTGCGCTGCGCGTACGACCCCTGAGAGCACGTGGCACTCGGATGGATCGATTCGGGTGCCACGGGCTC
>JBKDQC010000710.1:0-16638 GCA_046342295.1 Deltaproteobacteria bacterium
GCTCACGGCGCGCATCGGGGAGAAGATCGGTGTGCGTCGGTTCGTCCGCTTCGAGCTCGGCGAGGGCATCGAGAAGAAGACGGTCGACTTCGCCGCCGAGGTCGCGGAGCAGCTCAAGTCCAGCTGACCTCCCGGCGTGACCTTCGCGAGAGCCCGCGGTCCCATGGATCGCGGGCTCTTCGCGTTCGTGCTTCGTGGAGGACATCCCGCCCGTCCGCTGTATAGTGCGCCCCCCAAGGAGGCAGGCGATGAGCGGGCTCAGGTTCAAGCGCGTCATGTTGAAGCTCTCCGGCGAAGCCCTGGCGGGGTCCGATGGCGGCTTCGGCATCGACCCGGCGACCCTCGTCGTGCTCGCGACCGAGGTCGCGGAGGCGCACGCGCTCGGCGCCGAATGCGCCGTCGTCATCGGCGGCGGCAACATCTTCCGCGGGCTCAAGGGCTCGGGGCAGGGGATGGACCGCGCGACCGCCGACTACATGGGCATGCTCGCGACCGTCATCAACGGCCTCGCGCTCCAGGACACGCTCGAGCGATTGAAAGTGCCGACCCGCGTGCTCTCGGCGCTCGACATCCGGCAGGTCGCGGAGCCCTACATCCGACGTCGCGCCGTACGCCACCTCGAGAAGGGACGCGTGGTGATCTTCGCGGCGGGCACCGGCAACCCGTTCTTCTCGACGGACACGGCGGCTGCGCTCCGCTCGATGGAGATCGGCGCCGAGCTCCTGTGCAAGGCGACGAAGGTCGAGGGCGTCTACGACAAGGACCCTGCCAAGCATCCCGAGGCCATCATGTACCGTCGCCTCTCCTTCGACCGCTGTCTGAGCGAGCGGATCGGCGTCATGGACTCCACGGCGATCACGCTCTGTCGCGAGAACAAGCTGCCCATCCGAGTCTTTGCGCTGCTCAAGCGCGGCAACATCAAGCGCGTGCTGCTCGGCGAGGACGTCGGGACGCTCGTCGACGACATCGGCGCGTGAGGGCGCTTCCAGGCCCGCCGCATAGACAGTAGACTACGCCCCCCTGCGGGCTCGACGCCCGAGATCTGGAGAGACCGATGATCGAGGAGACCCTGCAAGAGCTCCGTGGCTCCATCGCCAAGGCCCACGAGGCCCTCCGTCGCGAGCTGACCCGGCTCCGCACCGGCCGCGCGTCGGCCGATCTCCTCGACTCGATCCGCGTCGATTACTACGGCACACCCACGCCCGTCGCGCAGATGGCGAGCGTCACCATCCCCGAGCCGCGCCTGCTGGTGATCAAGCCCTGGGAAAAGCAGCAGATCAAGGCCATCGAGTCTGCGATCCAGACCTCGTCGCTCGGCCTCACCCCGCAGAACGACGGGACCGTCATCCGCCTACCGATGCCTCCCCTGACCGAGCAGCGACGCAAGGATCTCGTCAAGGCCGCCAAGGGGCACGGCGAAGAGAGCAAGGTCGCGATCCGCAAGGCCCGCCACGAGTGCCGCGACATGCTGGCCGAGATCGTGAACGACGGGAACGCGAGCGAGGACGACGTCGAACGCGCGACGAAAAAGATGGAAGAGATTGTTCAGGAGGGCGTCGCCAAGGTCGAGGAGATCCTCGCGACGAAGGAAAAGGACATCATGACGATCTGACGGCGTCGCCCCGACCGGCCGTCTTCGAGCACGGGCCCTCAGGCCTGCGGGGGCAAGCGCGACGGGCGTGCAGGGCTGGTGCGCTGGCTGCTCTCGTGGACACGCTCCACGAGCGCCCGCACGTCCTCGGGCTTGGCACCCGGCAGTACGCCGTGTCCGAGGTTGAAGATGTGGCCGCGCTTGCCGCCCACCTGATCGATGAGCGCTTCGGCGCGCTCGAGCATGATCTCGCGCGAGGCGAGAAGCAGCACGGGGTCGAGGTTGCCCTGCACGGCGATCGGGCCGTCGCGCTCGAGCAGGTCCCAGGCCTCGCGGAGATCCGCGCGGTGGTCGATGCCGATGACGTGCCCGCCGGCGCGTCGCATGTGCGGAAGAAGGGCCGGATTGCCCGTCCCGAAGTGGATGACCGGCACGCGGTCGCCGAGCGCGTCGAAGATGCGCTTCATGTGCGGCTGGACGTAGGTCACGTAGTCGCGCGGGCCGAGCGCGCCGACCCAGCTGTCGAACAGCTGCAGGCACTCGGCGCCGGCGTCGATCTGTGCGAGGAGGTAGCGGATCACCGCATCCGTGATCTTCGACAGGAGCGCGTCCCAGGCGCCGCGGTCCGAGAACATCAGGGTCTTGGTGTGCAAGTACTCGCGCGAGCCTCCGCCCTCGATCATGTAGGACGCGAGCGTGAACGGCGCGCCGGAGAAGCCAATGAGCGGGACGCGCCCCGCGAGGTCCTTCCTGGTCGTGCGGATCGCGTCCATCACGTAAGCGAGCGCCCCCGCCGCGTCGATCTCGGCCGCAACGCGGTCGACGTCCGCGCCCGTGCGGATCGGGCGCTCGATGCGCGGTCCGTCATCCTTCGTGAATTCGAAGCCCACGCCGAGCGGCTCGAGCACCACGAGGATGTCGGAGAACACGATGGCAGCGTCGACACCGAGCTGCTCCACCGCCCGGACGGCCACCTCGCTGCAAAGCGTGGGAGAGCGACAGAGCTCCATGAAGCCGACCTTCTCCCGAAGTGCCCGGTATTCAGGCTGGTAGCGACCCGCCTGCCGCATGATCCACACGGGCGTGTGGGAGGTTGGGCGCAGGCGACAAGCATCGAGGAAGGCTGACGACATCGGGGCGGTCCTGCGAGATCCCGGAGCACCTGTCGGCGTCCGGGCGGAGAGAGAGTGACACACCGACCCACTGCACGCGGCCCAGCGCTGATGGGCGCGGGCCGCGAGCGAGAAGAGCGCGAGTCAGGACGGGGGCGTGCTCAGAAGAGGAACGCGATGCGGGTCTGGAGCGTCCACAGGATCGGGTCGGTGAGCCGACCCCACGTGTTCATGTTGATGTCGGCGCCGCGCGAGCGGTCGAACGCGCCGAGCGCGTCTCCGACGCCCATGATGCCGAGCTCGTTGCTCCACCGCATCTCGTCGTGCGGTCCCCAGCTCAGCTTGAGAGCGAAGTCTGCTTCCCATCCGAGGAAGCACGCCTGAGAGAACAGCGAACCGCACGTTCGCGTCGGTCCGCCGGCCTCTCGGTTGAGGGGCCCATTCAGCTGGTCGGCGAAGGCGACGATGAACTGGCCGATGAGCTCGAGGCCGCCGTTCTGACCGAGCGGTCGCACCCGAACCTGCGGGAACATGTAGACCGAGTTCCACACGCCCCCGTTCGACCACACCGCCGGGGAGAAGTTGTAGGCGTTGGCGGTCCGCACGTTCAGAACCACCGGGAACATCAGCAGGCCGACCTGGTAGTTCGGGTTGTTCGGCCGCTGCGTGAACGTCGTGTTGCCGATGAGAGAGGCGCCCGCCTGGCCCGTGGAGAAGCCGCCCTCGACCATCGCGCCCCAGATCGGATCCTCGACCCCGAGACGCGCCGCGCCGCCCCAAATGTTGGCACCGAGGCGACGCTCGGTGTTGCCGAACGGCGTGATGGTTCCCGGAGGCGTCACGTCGCGGATCGGCTCGCAGCCGCCAGGAGTCTCACAAAAGTCGCCGGTCAGGCTCACGCCGTTGGTCGTTCCCTGGATGGTGTAGATCTCGCCCTCGCTGTAGAGCAGCGGAGCACGCCGGCCGAAGGCCGACCACCTCAACCGGTAGAAGAGATCGCCGATCCAGATGTCTGAGCGCGTATAGGCCTGGCCGCGATGGACCATGACGAGCCCGGCGGTGAGCTCGTCACGGGCATTGACGCCCGCGTTGAAGTCAGGGTCGACCCACGCGAGGATCAGGGTCGTCTGCCAGACGTCATCGTTCCCGGCGAGCGCGGTCGTGCTGCTGTAACCAGAGCCCCCGACGAAGCCGAACGGCACCGCGGAACGCGGGGCGGGCGTGCCGCCGTAGCCCCGCGTGTCCTCGGCCAACCAATCGTAAGCGAGCCCGAGCACGAGGGGGGTCGTTGGTTGGCCGTCTGGGCCACGCCCTTCGGCGATGTGCGTGCCCCCGAGCGTATTCACGATGCTCAACGGTCGGGTCAGGAAGATGACGCGGTCGAAGGTCGTGCCCGAGAGCGCGTCCCCGAAGTCGTTCCTGAAGGAGGCGTCCGAGGCCGCGCCGAAGGGCCCCGTCCCTCCATCGTTGAAGAGAAGGCCGAGGCCACCGTGCGAGCCCTGACGGCCAATCCGGATCTGACCGACCGGGGTCATGAACTCGAGCCAGAGGCGGCGGAGGTAGATCGGCGCGACGTCCTGTCCCCACGAGAACCCTGATTGGAGGCTCGTATTCGAGGGGTCGTTGGCGAACAACGGTGTGGACGCGAGGCGGTTGTTGTCGCCGAACACGACGTTGTCGAGCATGTCGATCTGGGCACGAAGCGCCGCGACGGGCTGGAAACGGTTGGACCCGAAGACGACCGAGGGCTCGAGCCGCAACCGCATGAACCCGTACGCGGCGTCCGTGGCTCCGTCCCGCGTGACCGACAGCGCCGGATCGGGGTTCGTGATCGGCATGCTGTCCCACACGCCGATGCGAGCCCGGTAGTAGCCGTGCAACTGCACGTTGATCGGCACCTCGGTGCTCGGGGTGCTGTCACCGCCGCCGGAAGGGGAGGGCGGAGGTGGAGGAGGCGGCGGAGGTGGAGGTGGAGGTGGAGGTGGAGGAGGCGGCGGAGGTGGAGGAGGAGGCGGCGGCGTGTCCTGCGCCACGACGCCTTGCGGCTCGACCGCGACAGCCGACGACGCATCCCCTGTGTTGGGAGCGGCGGCGTCCGGAGCGGTCGCGACCGTGCTCGGAGCCGCATCTTGTGCTTCTGCCCGCGGCGTCAGCCCCGCACCCGAGAGCGCCAGAAGCGCCAGTATCGATACGACCAGACGGCTCATCGTTCCTCCTCGGGACCTGACTCGGTCACGAACACCGGTTCCGCTGTGCAGCGGAAATCGGCCCTCTCTGCGCCCGGAGTTCGCCCACAGGGCGCCTTGGCGGGGCGATGAAAGCATGGAAAATCCTCCGCGCAAAGCGCTTGGTGGGCCCCCTTGACGAGAGCCCTGACCTCGAACCCCCGCGGAGCGTGGCGCAAGGGGGAGGACGACCCTCTCTCCAACCCTCACAGTCGACCTGCGGGCTCCACCAAACCTCGTCACTCAGAGCATGACTCACTTGGATTGACACATGCTCTTACGCTTCTTGCCGGAGGGTCTCGCCGCAGACCCTCCCTCTCGCCGAGTGAATCGGCGAGAGCCTCCCTCCCGCCGATTCGAGCCCGTGGCACCCGCATCGATCCATCCGAGTGCCACGTGCTCTCAGTCGGTGGACGTGTAGCGGGCGCAGGGGTGCCCGCTCGCGTAGTCGGACCGCAGAGGCTGGACGTTGATGCTCGTCACGCCGTTCGCGAGGGTCCGGACGGCCTCGCAGCCCAGCAGGACCGGCGACGCGTCGCCCTCGCGGCGACCCCACGTCTCGACGCGCACGAGATCCTCGGACACGGGGATGTTCAGCGCCGCATAGAGGCCTTCGAAGTTGGTATACGGCTGCTCGTTGCTGGGGTTCGAGTCCTCCCCGATCCGCCGGAAGTAGCGGTAATGCGGGCCGATCGACGAAGCCTCTCCCGCGTCGAGGACCTCGGTCCCGTCCGCGAGGAACGCGCGCACGAAGGCGCCGCCGACGTCCGAGCCCTCACAGTCCTGCACCCGCCCTGCGAGGATGGTCGTCCCAGGCTCCCGTTCGAGGCCGAGGGAGAGGGGGATGAGGTCGAGGGTCGAGAACGCGACGGCGTTGCCCACGATCTCACCGCCGGCGGCAGGCGGGTTCTCGTTGTACTGCACCGAGTCGGTGTAGCGGGTGGCGGCGGTGCTCCCGCTGCTGTTCTGGAACACCCGGTAGGCGTACCAACCCCGGCCGTTGACGGTGATGCCCGTCGCCGTTCCGTCGGCCATCGAAGTCGTGAACTCCTGGCAGAGCGGAGCCTCACACGTGTCTCGAATCTGGTTGTCTGCGAAGAGCTGCACCCGGGTGTTGCGCGCGACCTGTCCGTCCGAGCCGAAGACCGAGAGGCGAAAGTTCACCATGGCCGCTGCGCCGGGCTCGGGTGCGCGTCGCGTCCCGAGGCACGAGAAATCGGCGGGGGTCATGCCCATCTCGCCCGTGGTGGTCACCACGCATCCACCGCTGCTCGCAGGGATGGGACAAGCAAAACCCCCAGAGGCGTCTTCACCGGACGCCACGAACGCGTCGACGCCCCCGGCGCCCGCGTCGTTGCCCGAGCCACCTCCGCATGCCGCGCTCGCGACGCTCGCGAGCCCGAGCGCGGTCCGTCCGAAGGTCTGCCATCCAGTCCGCGCAAGATTCATCCCAAGCTTGGTCATCTCGTGCTCCTCGTTCCGGCGCATGCGCGGATTCGCGCGAGCGCGTCGGCGCTTGTACTCGCGTAGGCGCCCTGGCGTAAAGGGCCCAACGAGGGCTCCCTCACGGTGAGTCGTCCAGCATCTCCTCGATCTCGTCGCCGAAGAGAGCGCGGAGACCCCGCGTGAGAGTGCTCACGCGGACACGCGCGCCGAGCGCGACTTCGCGTTCCCGCACCTCGACCACGAGCGATCGCGCGACCTCCTCCAGCCCCAGTCCACGGCCCAGATCGCTCTCCGCGAGCGACCCGACGAGCGCTCGGAAGTTGGCCTCGGCGCCCGGAGGGAACTCTCCGAGCAATCGGACCCGGAGCTCCAGCGCGCCCGGTTCGCTGGTCCCTACGGGACTGAGGGTCACCGCCGTGTCCTCGAGCCGAGCGAGGAGCAGGCCGACGCCCTCGGGCGGCAGCTCGGGTCGACCGTGGAGAACGTACAGAAACGGAGCCTCCGCCTCTTCGCGCACCAACGAGCGAAGGCGGGAGCTGTCGGCCACCTCTCCCCGCAGGGCGACATCGCGGGAGTGGATCAACAGCCCCGAGAGCGCGGGCGGTCCGTCCACGAGCGCCACGTCGTGGGCCCCAAGCGCCAGCAGCTCGAAGCGCCTCATTCGGTAGATCCCGGCGCGGCGAAGCACGGGGCTCTCGGCGCTCGATTCGAGCGGCGCCATCCGATGGCCGATCTCGGAGACCACCACGGCCGCATGGAAGGGACCGCGCGCGACGACGACGGCATGTCGTTCGTAGGTGGCGACGGATGCGATCTCGACCTCGCGCGGATCGACTCCGTGACGGTCGCGGAACGCATCGAGGCGTTCGGTCGGGACGAACGCGAGGACGACGCGCATCGTCGCATCGTCCGCGAACAGCGAACGGGGGCGAACGCGGAGCAGTGACGCGTAGCCGTCAGGCACCAGCGCGTCCGGATCGATCTCCCGTGACACGCTCGTCGGAGGGGCCGCGCCACACCCTCCGAGCCACGCTGCTGCGCCCGCCCACGTGGCAGCGCCCGCCCCAGCCCCTGCCCACGATGTGGCACCCCACGTCGTGGCTCCGGCCCACGACGCGACTCCCGCCCAGGCGGCTTCCCCGACCGCACCGCCGGTCGACACGAGCGAGCCCGCGGGGCCTCCGAGGGACCAAGCCAGCGCGCCACCCGAGACGGCGCGCCGCAACACACGCAGCAGCCTCGAGAGGCTCAGGCCTTGGCGCGGGGGCGCTTGTCCGTGAGCACCTTCTCCTCCGGCGCATCCGAGCTTGCGGCCTGCGGACCGCGGCGGATGCTGTGCTTCTCGAGGATCTGCGCTTCCACCCACGTCAGCATCTCCGGGTGCTGTTCGAGGTAGAGGCGCGCGTTGTCGCGCCCCTGCCCGATGCGTTCACCCTGGCACGAGTACCATGCTCCTGCCTTCTCGATGACACCCATCTCCGCGCCGAGATCGAGCACGTCGCCGCTCTTGCTGATCCCCTTGCCGAAGAGGATGTCGAACTCGCACTCCACGAACGGCGGCGCGAGCTTGTTCTTCACGACCTTCACTCGCGCGCGGTTGCCCACGGCCTGCTCGCCCTGCTTGATCGTTCCGACCCGCCGGATGTCGAGGCGCTGCGAAGCGTAGAACTTGAGCGCGTTGCCCCCGGTCGTCGTCTCTGGCGAGCCGAACATGACGCCGATCTTCATTCGGATCTGGTTGATGAAGAACAGCGTGGTGTTGGACTTGTGGACTGTCGCCGTCAGCTTGCGGAGCGCCTGGCTCATGAGGCGCGCCTGCAGGCCCGGTTGCTGGTCGCCCATCTCCCCCTCGATCTCCGCGCGCGGGACGAGCGCAGCCACGGAGTCGATGACGATGAGGTCGACCGCGCCCGAGCGGACCAACGTGTCGGCGATCTCCAATGCCTGCTCGCCATGGTCGGGCTGGGAGACGAGGAGGTCCTCCACGTTGACGCCGAGCTTGCGGGCGTAGGAGACGTCGAGCGCATGCTCGGCGTCGATGAACGCAGCCACACCGCCCAGGCGCTGCGTCTCGGCGATCGCGTGGAGCGTGAGCGTGGTCTTGCCGCTGGACTCGGGCCCGAACACCTCGATGATGCGGCCGCGCGGATAACCGCCGACCCCGAGCGCGATGTCGAGCGCCACAGAGCCTGAGGGAACGACGGCGATCTCCTTGAGGGCCTGCTGCATCTCCCCAAGGCGCATGATCGCGCCCTTGCCGAAATTCTTCTCGATGGTCCCGAGGGCGGCGGTGAGGGCCCGATCGCGGTTCGGGTCACGCTGGTTGTCGCGGTCTTGGCTCATGGCGCATCCTTCTGCCCAATCGGGCTCGCTGTGGCACTGATATCCCGTTCAGTGGCTGTCGTCCAGCTCTTTCGTCGGGCTGGAGCACGTCGGGGATGCCGAAGGGACGCTGCTCGGGCGACGCGACTGACAGCTTGGTCGGTCACACAGCGATCGAGGCTCGTACCGTATGGACCCGTCGCTTCTCCCGTGGAGGCCGCGGTGGTGCTCAGCGCTGGGCGAGCGCCGCGTCCGCGAGCCAGCGCAGCGCAGCGTAGGCCGAGAGCATGCGAATGCGATCGCGGTTGCCGCCGAGCCTCAGATGGCGCGTTTCGGTCTTGCCACCGCGACGCGCGAGACCGAGCCAGACCGTGCCCACGGGCTTGTCGGGGGTCGCGCCGCCGGGGCCCGCGATGCCGGTGATGGATACCGCGAGCGTCGCTCCCGAGAGTCGAAGTGCGCCCTCGGCCATCTCCGCCGACACCTCCGAGCTCACGGCTCCATAGGCTCGGATGAGCTCCGCGTGCACGCCCAGCAGCTCGATCTTCGATGCGTTGGAATAGGTGACGGCGTCGAGGATCATGTACTCGGAGCTTCCGGGCACCGAGGTGAGCAGTTGGCCCGCGAGGCCGCCGGTGCACGACTCGGCGAGCGCGATGGTGACGCCGCGATCGCGAAGCACGCGACCGACGTAGGCGGGGAACGTGTCCTCGCCCTCGCCGTAGACGAGGGCGGCCAACCTCGCGCGCACCGCGCTCGCGCCGCGCTCGGCGAGCGCTTCGGCCGCGGTGCTGTCCACTCCGCGCGCCAGCACCTTGACCTCGACCTCGGGGAAGCTGGCCCGGTAGCCGATGGTGATGCCCGGCAACGCTTGCTCGAGACCGGCGAGCCTCTCACCGATTGCCGACTCGCCCTCGCCGAAGGTCCGGAGGTGGATCTGGTGCGCGGTCCGCGACGCGCGCGGCGCGAGCACCGGCCCGACCTGCTCGTCGAACATGCGCTCCATCTCCCGCGGAACGCCCGGCAGGAAGAAAGCGCGCGCGCGGCCGATGTCGACGGCGAAGCCGGGCGCGGTGCCGTCGGAATTCGGCAGCATCATGGCGCTCTCGGGGAGCAGCGCCTGCTTCTCGTTGCTCGGTCCCATGGGGCGCCCGATGAACGCGAAGCGTCTTCGGATCGCCTCGAGCGCCGCCTCGCTCAACACGAGGGGGCGCTCGATCGCGCGGGCCACGGCCTCGGCCGTGAGGTCGTCCGTGGTCGGGCCCAGGCCGCCTGTGCACACCACGAAGCTGTGGCGGGCGCCGAGGTCGCGAAGCGAGGCGACGATTCGGTCGAGCTCGTCCGGCACCACGACGTGCTCCGTCGGCTCGAGGCCGAGCGCGATGAGGCGTCGAGCGAGCCAGCTCGAGTTCGTGTTGACCAGCTCACCGCGGCTCAGCTCGGTCCCGATCGCGAGGAGTGCGACGGTCATCGGCGGAGTCTCGCATGGATGGGCGTCTTCAGGAAACGCTCTCGAAGGCCGCGCGGACCCCGTGGTACATGACCGACCGTGGCTGCAGCGAGCGGCCGCGGCGGGGCGCGCTTGCACGCGACGCCGCCGGCCCGAGGATCACGCACCGCCGGGCGGGACCGGCCAGACGCACGCGAGGAGCGCGCATGAATCGATGGTGGAAGAACACGCGGACGGCTTCGGCGGTCATCGCCTGCGCAAGCGCGCTCCGCGGAGGAGAGGCGGAGCACGCGAGCGCGCAAGAGGCCGGCGTCGCGCGGCGTCCGGTGCCGGTCGCTGCGCCGTCGCCCGTCTCGGGGTCGCCTGTCTCGGGGTCGCCTCTCTCGGGGCTCGAGATTCGCCGCGAGCGCCTCGCGAACGGACTCCGCGTCGTGCTCAACCCCGATCGCAGCGTCCCCACGGTCGGCATCGCCGTCTACTACGACGTGGGCTCTCGCAACGAGGTCCGAGGCCGCTCTGGCTTCGCGCATCTCTTCGAGCACATGATGTTCCAGGGCTCGGCCAACGTGGGCAAGGGTGAGCACTTCGTGATCATCACGCAGCGCGGCGGCTCGATGAACGGGACGACGAGCGACGACCGAACGAACTACTTCGAGACGCTGCCGTCGAACGAGCTCGAGCTCGGTCTGTGGCTCGAAGCCGACCGCATGCGCTCGCTCGTGGTCAACGAGGAGAACTTCGAGAACCAGCGGGAAGTCGTCATGGACGAGCGACGGCAGAGCTACGAGAACCAGCCCTATTCGCTCTCGTTTCTCCGCGCGAACGAGCTCTCGTACGGTGACTACTGGCCCTACGCGCACTCGACGATCGGGGACATGCAGGATCTCGTGAACGCACCTCTCGCGGCGGTGCAGGAGTTCTGGACGCACTACTACGCTCCGAACAACGCCGTGCTGTCGATCGCGGGCGACTTCGACCCCGACGAGGCGATGGCGCTGGTCCGGCGCCACTTCGAGGACATCGAATCGCGGTCGGTCCCGGCTTACGCGCCGCCGGAGCTCCAGCCGCAGACCGCGGAGAGGCGAGACGCGATGACCGACTTGCTGGCGGACCTCCCGGCGCTCCACATCAACTGGCACATCCCCCCCGCGCGCGAGGCTGACCACTACGCGCTCGAGATGCTCTCGCTCGTGCTCGGTCATGGACAGTCGTCGCGTCTCTACCGACAGCTCGTTCACGACCGCGAGCTCGTCAGCCAGATCTCGGTCGGCACCGACGACCGGCGCGGCCCGGACCTCTTCTCCGTGTTCGGCCTGATCGCCGATGGTCACACGCCGGCCGAGGTCGAACCGCTCGTCTACGCGGAGATCGAGCGGATCGCGCGTGAGGGCGTGACCCCTCGCGAGCTCGAGCGGGTGCGTAACCAGGTGCGCAGCTTCTTTCTGTTCTCCCTCCAGAGCAACCTGGACCGCGCTCAGAACCTCGCAGAGTTCGAGATGTACTGGGGCGACGCGAACCTCGTGCGGGGCGAGCTCGACCGCTTCCTCGCTGTCTCCCGAGAGGACGTACAGCGTGTCGCTGGGCGCTATTTCGCCGCGACCAATCGCTCGGTGCTCCACGTCACGCCTGCGGGCGCGTCCACGGGAGGTGGGGCGTGAGCCGCGCGTCGTTCGTGCAGGAGCGAGAGGAGCTCGGCCTCAGGGCGGGGCAGGCGCCGCGCTTCGAGCGATTCGCCTCCGCAATTCGTTCGCGAGACGCGGACGGGGCTCAGGTTCCATGCTCTCGTGCCTCCGCGCTCACTCTGCTCGCACTTCTCGCGGCGCTCGCGGGCTGCGGCGCTGGCAACGCGACCACTTCGGAGTCCGTGACGACGGCGGGCGCGGAGGCCACGACCCCGCCGGAGGCCGCCGAGCCACCGGCGCCGCGAGAGCCGCCGCCCGCGTCCGCGGCGCCGCGCGACGTTCACCTGCCGCCGGTCACGCGGGTCTCTCTTCGCAACGGCCTCGAGGTCAACACGGTGCAGGCCGTGCGCTTGCCGGTCGTCTACGTGCGGCTCGTGGTTCGAAGCGGCCTCGCGCGCGACCCGGAGGCGCTCCCGGGCCTCGCGAGCTTCGTCGCCAACATGCTCGAGCAGGGCACGGTGAGCCGCGACAGCGCCGGGATCGCGGACGCCGTCGAGCATATCGGCGCCAGTCTCGACATCGTCGCGGACGCGGATTCGACCGGGCTCCAGATCCGGGGCACCGCCGACCAGCTCGACGCGATGCTCGCGATCCTCGCCGACGTCGCCATGCGCCCTTCGTTCCGCGAGGAGGAGATCCTGCGTCTCAAGACGCGCGAGGCCGACCGCCTCGCCGTGACCTACAGCGATCCGTCGAGCCTCGCGCGGCGCGAGGTCTTCCGGCTCGCGTACGGCGCGCACCCGTACGCGCACGTGGACTTGTCCACGCAGACCCTCGCACGCCTCACTCGCGCCGACCTCGTCGCCTGGCACCGCACGCACTTCGTGCCGTCCAACGCGTTCGTCGTGGTCGTCGGGGCCGTGAGCCCGGAGGCCTCGCGTCGTGCCGTGGATCGCGCGTTCCGGAGCTGGCGTGGCCCTGCAGTCGCCCCCATCGCCTTCCCGGAGGTCCCCGAGCGCTCGGCGCGAGAGATCCTGCTCGTGCACCGTCCCGGCTCGGTCCAGAGCTTGATCGCGATCGGGAACCTGACGATTCCCCGCGGCCATCCCGACTTCGTCCGGCTCGACGTGGCGAACCAGATCCTGGGCGGCTCGGCGGCGTCGCGCCTCTTCATGGACCTTCGTGAGCGTCGCAGCCTCACCTACGGCGCGTACAGCAGCGTCGACGAGATGGCTGGCGTCTCACCGTTCCGGGCACGGGCCGCGGTGCCGAACGAGCGGACGACGCTCGCGATGGATGCGTTCATGGAGCACCTCGAGCGGATCGTCCGCGAGGAGCCCCCGGCTGCGGAGGTGCTCGACGCAGAGCGCTATCTGAGCGACTCGTTCCCGTTGCAGATCGACACCTTCGGCCGCGTGGCGTGGATGATCGCGTACTTGCGGCTCTTCAATCTGCCCGACGACTACTGGGACACCTACCGTTCCCAGATTCGCGCCGTCACGCCCGCCGAGGCGCTGGGCGCGGCCCGGGCGCACATCCACCCTGAAAGCGGGATCGTCGTGGTCGTCGGAGATGCCAACGTCGTGGCCGAGCCGCTCGCGCGCTGGGGGGCCGTGGCGATCGTCTCGACCAACGGTGAGCCGCTCACGCTCGACGCGATCCGAGCGAGGTGATCTCCCGTCGCGCTCTCCCGCAGGCTGCGAGCCGAGGTGCTGGCGTCGTGGTAAACGCCAGCGCTCTCCGAGCAACGAAGGGCTCGTAGACCCTGGAGGCAGCGCATGTGTGGCATCGTCGGGCACGTCGGGACCGAGCAGGCAGCGCCCATTCTCATCGACGGGCTCAAGCGGCTGGAGTACCGAGGCTACGACTCCGCGGGCGTCGCGGTGCACGCCGAGGGCGGGAACATCCAGGTCGTCCGGGCCGTCGGCAAGCTTCGCAACCTCGAGGCTCAGCTGGCGGCCTCGCCGCTCCACGGGGTCGTCGGGATCGGGCACACGCGCTGGGCGACCCATGGGCGCCCCTCCGAGGTGAACGCGCACCCGCACGTCGCCGGGCCCGTCGTGGTGGTTCACAACGGCATCATCGAGAACCACCTCGCGCTGCGTGCGCGCCTCGAGGAGCGGGGCGCGCGGATCGCGAGCGACACGGACACCGAGCTCGTCGCGCATCTCGTGAGCTTCAAGCTCGAGGACGGTCTCGACCTCGAGGGGGGGGTACGTGCTGCGCTGCGCGAGCTGCACGGTGCCTACGCCATCGCCGTGATGTCGCGGAAGGAACCGGATCGCATCGTGGTGGCCAAGTCGTCGAGCCCCCTCGTGCTCGGCCTCGGAGACGGCGTCACCTACTGCGGGTCGGACGTGCCTGCGCTTCTTCCCTACACCCGCCGTATGATCTTCCTCGAGGACGGCGACATGGCGGTCCTCACGCGCGAGGGCGCACGCCTCAGCCGTATCGACTCGGGGGAGCGGGTGGAGCGACCCGAGAAGTCGATCGACTGGTCGCCCGTCATGGCCGAGAAGGCGGGCTTCAAGCATTTCATGCTCAAGGAGATCCACGAGCAGCCCCGCGCCATCGAGGACACGCTGCGCGGGCGGCTCGACCGCGAGAACGCCGACGTTCACGCCCACGAGATCGGCCTCTCCGAGCTCGATGCGAAGTCGATCGCGCGGGTGTACCTGCTCGCGTGCGGCACCAGCCACCACGCTGCGATGACGGGGCGCTACTACCTCGAACAGATCGCGAGAATCCCCACGACCGTCGAGCTCGCCAGCGAGTTCCGGGGCCGCGATCCGATGATCGGGCCGGGAGACCTCGTCGTCGCGGTCAGCCAGTCCGGCGAGACCATCGACACCCTCATGGCCGCGCGCGAGGCGAAAGAGAAGGGTGCCAAGGTCCTCGCCATCGCCAACGTGATCGGCAGCGCGATCCCACGCCTGGCTGACGCCGCCTTCTACACACATGCGGGACCGGAGATCGGGGTCGCCTCGACCAAGTGCTTCTCCACGCAGCTCGCCAACCTGCTCATGCTGGCGATCTGGCTCGGACGCCGCCGCGGCTCGCTCGAGGCCCAGGGGGCGCGCGAGCTCGTCGAGGGCCTCGCGAAGCTCCCCGTGCAGATGCGAGACGTGGTCATCGGCACCCGACAGCTCGTGGCCAACCTCGCCAAGCGCTACCGCGACGCGCGCGACGTGCTGTTCCTCGGGCGCGGGCTCTCGTTCCCGATCGCGCTCGAGGGCGCGCTCAAGCTGAAGGAAATCAGCTACGTGCACGCCGAGGGCTATGCCGCGGGCGAGATGAAGCACGGCCCCATCGCGCTCATCGACTCGCAGGTCCCCGTCATCGTCCTCATGCCCAAGGATCGCTGGTACGAGCGGACCCTCTCGAACCTGCAGGAGGCGATGGCGCGCGAGGGGCAGGTCATCGGGATCGCCACGGAGGGAGACGAGGCGGCGCATCGCCTGACCCAGGATGTGATCGAGATTCCCGCCGTTGCCGAGCCGCTGACACCGTTCCTCACGGTCCTCCCACTGCAGCTCTACGCGTACTACGTCGCGGATTTCAAGGGCACCGACGTGGACCAGCCGCGCAACCTCGCCAAGACCGTCACGGTGGAGTGACGCGTGAGCACACCCGCGGTCGACTCTGGCCCGACGGTCGGAGCAGCCACCACGCGGGTCTTCGCGGTGGTGCCTGCGTGCGACGAAGCGCCCCGCATCGCGGCCGTGGTGCGCACGATGCCGCCCCGGGTCGAACGCGTCGTGCTCGTCGATGACGGAAGCTCGGACGACACGGCAGGGATCGCTCGTTCCGTCGGTGACCCGCGGCTCGTCGTCGTCGCGCACGGTCGACGCCGCGGCGTGGGCGCAGCGATCGAGAGCGGCTACCGACGGGCCTTCGCGGAGGGCGCTGACGTGGCCGTCGTGCTCGCGGGCGACGGTCAGATGTGGCCCGGTGACCTCGAGGTCGTGCTCGCTCCCGTGCTCCGAGGCGACGCCGGGTACTCGAAAGGAAACCGCCTCGATCACGAGACGATCCACGATATGCCGCTCGGTCGCAGGAGCGGCGGCGAGCTGCTCTCGCGCGCGACGTCGCGCGCGGTCGGGGCCTGCGTGCGCGACTCCCAGTGCGGCTACACCGCGATCTCGCGCGCCGCGTGGCGCCAAGTCGAGTCCACGCCGATCTGGCCTTCCTACGGCTATCCCAACGATCTTCTCGTTCGCCTCCACCGCGCCGGGGTCGCGACGCGCGACGTCCCGGTTCGCGCCGTCTACGGAGACAAGCGTGGGGGCATGCGCCCGAGGCACGCGCTGCTCGTGCCCTGGGTGCTCTTGCGCGCGCGTCTCGCGCTCGTGTGACCCGTGAGGATCGGGGTCGCGACCACCTCGTATCCGCGCCGCCCCGGGGATCCCTCCGGCTCGTTCGTGCGTGCGCTCTGTCTCGAGCTCGTGCAGCGCGGACACACCTGCGAGGTGCTCGCCCCGGACGATCCGGCCTGGGAGGCGTCGCCCGACGCGGGGATCACGGTCGCGCGCGTGCCCACGCGTGTGCCTGGTGCGCCTCCGATGTTCTACGCGGCCGGTGCGCCTGACAACGTCCGGCGCGATCCCCGCGCGCTCGCGTGCGGCGCGCGCTTCGTGCCGATGCTCACGTTCGCCATGGCGGACCGTGCGCGCGGTTGGGATGCGGTGCTCAGCCATTGGGCGCTGCCCTGTGCGCTGGCGGCTCGGGCGGCTTTCGGCGCCGAACGTCACGTCGCCGTCTGGCACTCCGCCGATGTGCAGCTCGCCGACCGTCTCTTCGGCCGCGCTGCGTGGCCCATGCTTCGCGGGCTCGCGCGGGAGCACGTGTTCGTCGCCGCACACCTCCGGGA
>JBKDQC010000711.1:0-4275 GCA_046342295.1 Deltaproteobacteria bacterium
CGCTCGGACCGCTGCTGACGCGCCTCGCGCTCGCGATCGGCCCGCTCGGACGCGCGAGGCGCCACACGGGAGAGCCCGATGGGTACGGTCGCCTCGCGCGCCGTGGCCCCTTCGACCGCTTGCTCGCCAGCCAGTGGGCGCTCCTCGACGAGGTGCCGGAGGACTTCCTCCGCCGCGCCTCGACGAACGAGCTGCTCTTCTTCGAGCTCGCCCGCTCCGAGCCTCGCGGCAGTCGCCGCTCGATCGCGCTCTTCGACGCGGGCCCGTTCTCGCTGGGCTCGCCGCGGCTCGCACACCTCGCGCTGTTCGTCGTGCTCGCCCGACGCGCCGCCGAGGCGGAGGTGCCGTTCTTCTGGAGCACGCTGCGCGAGCCGCGCCTCCAGCGCTTCGTCGGCGAGGCCAGCGTGCGTGGGCTCCTCGCGGCCCGCACGCCTCATCGCGCGACCGACGCGGCGTGGTCGGCGTGGGCCGAGCAGCTCGCAGCGCACCCGAGCGTGCCGCGAGGGTCGGAGGAGCGGGACGAGGTCTTCGTCGTCGGGGACGCCGCGACGCTGACGGAGGCACGCGCTGCCCTCGGGGCTCGGCTCGTGACTGCCGAGATCGACGACGGGCTCTCGGCGCCACGAGACGAGCTGCTCGTCGTCTTGACCCGCGCGAACGCTGCGCCGCGCCGCGTGTCGCTGCCCTTGCCGGACGCGGCCTCGCGGGTGCGGCTCGTGCGGGACCCCTTCCGCGCGGAGGCGAGACGCCTCCCGCCCTCACCGCAGCCTGCGGCCTCGGGCGCCGCGTGGCGTGCTCCGCTCGCGGTGCCCATCGAACCCGAGGGTGGCCTCGTGTTCTCGCGCGACGGACGCAAGGTGATCGTGCGGCTGCGCCGCAGGCACCATGACGACGGTCCGGGCGCGGCGGTGATGATTCTACCGGAGCCAGGCCAGGCCGGGAGCTCTCTCGTGAGGCGTCTCCCCCTCGGATCACGCCTCGTCGGCGTGGGCACCGCGGGCCGACGCGTGGTCACCGTTGCGCAGGGCCCAGAGGACGCGCTCGAGGTGCGCGAGCTCTTCGGCGGCGCACGCGATCTCGATCTGCAGCGGCTCGAGACCGGTCCTCTGCCGCTCGCGTTCTCGCCGCGCCTCGTGGCGGCGTGGCTGGGCGTCACCTCGCCCGCCTCGCGCAAGCTCGATCTCGTCCTCCGCACGCGCATGGGCCTCGCGCGGTGGTCCGATCCGGACGGCGCGGGACTGCCCGAGATCCGTGCGGCGCACACGGTGGTGCCGCTCGGATCCGGCCCGCAGGGCCTTGCCCTCGTGTCGCGCGCGCCCGCCCGCGCGCTCGCGCCGCCCTTCGTGCACCCCGGCTACACCTGCGAGGCGCGCCTGCCCGGGGCGGATGCGTATGTCGCTTGCGCTCCCGACGGGACCCGGGTCTGCATCCGCCGCGACCTCGAGGACGGTCCACTGAGCCGCGCACGTGCGCTTCTCGAGCGACCTCCTTCGAGCAGCTTCGCCGAGGTGATCGACGTCGGCTGGCGCTTCGAAGGGGGCGTGCGGTTCGGCATCGTGGTCACCGAGCACCTGCCAGGAGTCTCACTCGCGCAGGCCCACGCGCACCTCGTCGCATCGGGCGGGAGCGTGCCCACGCGGATCGCTGCCTGGATCGCGCGCGAGCTCGCGCGTGCGGTCCAGAGCCTCGCCTCGCTCGGCCACCTCCCGCACGGCGCCCTGAGCCCGAGGCGCGTTCACCTCACCGGTGGCGGCCGGGTTCGCGTCGAGCACGCGCTCGATGGGCCCGACGACCAGACGCGACGGCTCGACGTGTCCGAGCCTCCCTACCTCGCCCCCGAGCAGTTCCAAAATGCGCGCCCCATCGACGTCCGCACGGACGTCTATGCCATCGGCCTCGTGCTTTACGAGCTGCTGACCGGCAGCCATCCCTCGAGCGACAAGCGCGAGAAGAATCGGGTGCTCGCGTTGGCGACGGGACAGCTCGTCGACATCGGCGAGCGGCTGCCGGGTCTGCCTCCCGAGCTGCACGCGATCGTGCGCACGGCGACCGCGCCTGCGCCGGAGAACCGCTTCCAGAGCCCGGACGCGCTCGTCACGGCCCTCGACGCGTTCTGCGGACCCTCCGAGCTTGCCTCGGGTGAGCTGGCGATGCTCTTCGCGCTCGACGAGGAGCCCACCGTCCGCCGCGCGGGCGCGACGCCCTGGTCCGGCGAGCGCATGCTCCCGCGGCATGCGCGCGCGGCCGCGTCTCCGCTCGAGCTCGGGTCCGCGTCGCGCGTCGTCTCGGGCGGAGCCCCGGGAGGGGCGGGCCTGTTCGCCCTTCAGGAGCACGACGAGGTCCGTGTGTTCGGAGCGCGAAGCCCCGAGGAGGAACCGGCGCGTGTCCGGGTGGGGCCGGGGGCCGACGTCGTCGGCGTGTGCGCGCGCGACGAGGTCGTCGTGAGGCGCGCGGACAGCCTCGAGCTGCGCAACGAGCAAGGCGTGCTCGCCGCCTTTCCCGTGCCGCGCGACGCCGAGATCGCGATGTCGCCCGGTTGGCCGCATCTCGCGGTGCTGACGCCTCGGGGTCGCCTCGAGGTGCTCTCTCTCTCGGAGCGAAAGGTCCTCCTCGTTGCCGGAGAGGACGCGTGAGCGAGACGCGGAGCGGCATGCTCGAGCCGCTGCGGCGTGTGCACCGCGGCCACGCGCTCGTGCGCGGTCTCTACTTCGCGAAGGACGACGCGCGCGCGCGACGCGCGATCCTCGCCCGTCTCTCGGCGGGAGACACCGTCGCGCGCCTCTTCGGGGGCCTCGTCGTGCGTCTCGCGCGGAGCGAGCGTACGGCGCTCGACATGCTCGAGGCGCTGCCGCTCGTCGAGGAGGGGGCCGTGCTCTCGAGCAGCCCGCTCTCGAGCGCGGAGCGGGCCCGGGCGCAGGAGACCCCTGGCGGCATCGCGATCTTCCGCGAGGGGGTGCTCCGCGTCGGGGCCCCGGAGGCGCACGTCGACCCGGCCGCGTGGATCGAAGCGAGGGCCTTCGTGCTCGAGGAGCCGGGCTCGCTCGGCCGCGCGCCGACGCCTCTCGAGGGCCCGCCCTCGGCGCGGCCGGTCCGCGAAGCGCTCGGTGTCCCGCAGGGCTCCCGCGAGTCGGAGGCGTTGATCCGCGCGCTGCGCGCGCCGGGCGCGCTCGAAGGCTCGCCGGGCGCGCCCCCACCTGCGAGCTCGCTCGTGGCCTGGCTCGCAGGCTTCGCGCGCGCGGCGATGGAGCGTGCCGCCGCCTCCGCGGGTGGGCTCGCGCGCGCTCTCTCGCGGCTCGCGCGCGGCGGACGCGCGGCCGCGCTCGGGTCCGGGGACGCGCGCCCTCCTCCTGAGTCGACGGCGTCACGCCCTCCTCCGAGGCCCGGTCTGCTCGACCGTCTGGGAGCGTGGTGGAGGGAGCGCGCGCGTCGTCTGGCCTGGAGGGCGTTCGGGGGCTGGCTGGCGCGGCAGCACGCCGAGCATCTCCGGAAGCTCCTCGCGCTGCTCGAGGCCAACGACCTCGACGAGGCGCTGCGCCATGCCATCCCGCTCTCGGAGGAAACGTCCGCGCGCGACGATCTGCGCGCGGCTCCCTCGCTCTCGCCGCCTTCGCCGCGCACGGAGCTCGCGATCTCGGCCACGCGCGCCAAGTCCGGGGGAGCGCTCGGGGTCGGCAGCGCGCTCTATCGGCACCTCCGTGAGCGCTACCGCGCGCTCTTTCGGCGCCTCGCAGAGCTCGAGCGCTGGAAGGACGCGGCCTTCGTGCTCGCGGAGCTCCTCGACGACGCCGCGGGCGCCGTGACCTTGCTCGAGAAGCATCGCCTCTACCGCGAGGCCGCCGAGCTCGCCGAGGGGCGCGAGCTCCCCGCGCCGATCGTCGTGCGCCAGTGGGTGCTCGCGCGCGATCTCGCTCGCGCGGTCGCGCTCGCGCGACGCCAAGACGCGTTCGCGCCCGCGGTCGGGCACCTTCGCGAGAGGGAGCCGGAGGCCGCCCGCGCGCTCGCGCTCGCCTGGGCGGATCACGCGGCGGCGAGCGGCGATCCGCTCGGAGCGCTCGCCGCGCTCGAAGCCGGTGATGCGCTCGGGTCCGCGCGCGGGCTCGCGGCGCGCTGGGCCGAGCGGGGCGCCGAGGTCGGCGGCGTGTACGGAGCCGAGGCGCTCGTCCGGTGGCTCGCCCTCGATGGGGGCGCGGCGGCGCGCGCCGGCCCGCGGCTCGTGAAGGTCCTCCGTGACCCCTCGCACGAGGGAAGGCACGTGCGGCGCGCGGTGTTCCACGC
>JBKDQC010000712.1:0-21701 GCA_046342295.1 Deltaproteobacteria bacterium
GCGAGCTCGCCCTCGAGGCGACCCATCAGCGAGTGGGCGGTCGCATGCTGGACCGAGGCAGTGACGATCTGCCCTCGCAGGTCGAGCTCGGGCGGCGCTTCGAGGTGCACGATCTCGTGGCGCTCCGATCGGCCCTTCCAGCGGGTGATTCCGTCGTCGTTCTCGCGGCCGACGTCCTCGACGAGCACGGTCGTGCGGGTGCCGACGAGGCTCGCGAGGTGGGCGCGCTGCGTGGTCTCGACCGCCGCGAAGAGGCGCGCGAGCCGCTCATCTTTCTCCTGCTCGCTGACGTCGTCCTCGAGCTTGAGGGCGGGGGTGTGCGGTCGCTGGGAGTACTTGAAGCAGAACGCCGCGGAGAAGCCGACCTCGCGCACGAGCGAGAGGGTGTCCTCGAAGTCCGCCTCGGTCTCTCCCGGAAAGCCGACGATGAAGTCGGTCGACAGCGTGAACCGAGGGCGCGCGGCCTGGAGAGCGCGGGCGCGCGCGATGTAGTGCTCGCGCGTGTAGCGCCGAAGCATGCGCTTGAGGACGCGGTTCGAGCCCGACTGCACCGGCAGGTGCACGTGCGCCGGGAGCACCGCGAGCTCGGTGTGCGCGCGCACGAGCGCGTCGGTGACGTGCCGTGGGTGCGGCGAGGTGTAGCGAAGACGCGCGAGGCCGTTGGGGCCCGAAGGCACCTCGCGCGCGATGTCACGGAGCAAGCGCGCGAACTGCGACTCGCCCAGGTTCTTCGGGTTTCCGAGCTCGTCGTCGGAGTCGTCGTCGGCGAGGGCCCCGGGCTCGTGCCAGGAATTGACCGTCTGCCCGAGCAGCGTCACCTCGCGCACGCCCCCCTCGACGAGGGCGCGCACCTCGCGGATCACGTCGCTCGAGGCACGGTAGCGCTCGGGACCGCGCGTCGTGGGGACGATGCAGAAGGTGCAACGCTCGTTGCATCCCTTCATCACGGTGACGAACGAGCTCACCTCGCGGTCGCGGCGCGAGAGCTCGGCGCCCGCGTCGAGAAAGCGCGGGTCGTGCACGTCGAAGACCGTGCGGGCGATGGGCGCCTTCTCGCGCTCGACGTGGGCGACAAGCCCGGGGAGCTCCGAGATGTTGTCGGGCCCGAGGACGATGTCGACGTGAGGCGCGCGGCCGAGCAGCTTCGCGCCTTCCTGCTGGGCCACGCAGCCCGCGACGGCGAGGACGACGCCGGGGCGCTCTTGCTTGAGCGGCTTGAGGGTCCCGAGCAGCGAGAGGAGCTTGTGCTCGGCCTTCTCGCGAACGCTGCAGGTGTTGACGACGATGAGGTCCGCGAGCTGCGAGTCGTCCGTGCGCGCGTAGCCCTCGCGCGCGAGGACTTCCTCGATGCGACGGCTGTCGTGGACGTTCATCTGGCAGCCGTGCGTCTGGACGAGATAGCGCTTCATGGCCTCGGGCGCGGCAACATATCGCTGGACCCTCCCCCGAGCACGTGGACCGCGAGCCCCTCATTGAGCGCGGACGGTGATCGGGATGCGGAAGGTCCGTGCGCCGATGGCTCGACCGAACGCGATCCGTCGCGCCGCGCCGGCGACGCAGCGACCGACCGCCCCCGAGCCCACCGTGTCCGGGGTGATCTCGAGGCTCTCGACATCGCCCGACGCGTCGGTGGTGAAGCGGAGATAGATGGGACCTTCGGGTGGCTCCGCGCCCTCGAAACAGGCCCGGATGGCGCCGGTGTGTCGCCCGAAGACGCGATCGATGGTCTGGCCCGGCGAGTCGTCGGCTTGGCGCGGTGGGCGCTGCGGGTCCCGCGGCGGGCGGTCCGCGCGAGCGGGGGTGACGATCGCGTCGGGCGCAACGGCCGCGTCGGGCGGCTCGACCGCAGGGACCTGGGTCACGCGCCCGTTCGGGTTGGCCTCCACGAAGACCACGGGCCTCGGCTCCTCGGGGGGCCGCGTGAGCCACACCGCGGCGGTCACCACGAGCCCCAGCGCCAGTACCGCGAGCCCTCCGGCGAGAAGGCGAGGGCTCCTCGCGCCCCGCGCGTCCGCGGCTGGGGTCGGCGCGGCGACGGGGGGCCGCGCGTCCGCGGCTGGGGTCGGCGCGGCCTCTTCCCGACCCGGTCGAGCGAGCTTCGTCGGCTGGCTGGACCGGCGGAGGTCGGGACTCGAGAGTCGCTCGAGCGCGGCGTCGGGGGTCGTCCTCCACGACTGCTCGAGCGCGTCGAGCTCGGGCATTTCGAACATCGGCGCGAAACGTCGGTCGTGAAAGTCGCGGTCGAGGAGGCGCCGCAGCTCCGAGTTGGCCTCCTCGGCGTCGATCCCCCGCAATCGGCGCAGGACCTTCGCCAGCTCTGCCGCCGTCTCGAAGCGCTCTTCGGGGCGCTTGAGCAGCGCCCGGGCGACCACGTCGGCGAGGGCAGAAGGGATGTCGGGCCGAACGACGTCGAGTCGCCGTGGCGTGTGCCCGAGCACGCGCTGGATCGTCGCTGCGGGCTCCGGCGTTCGGAACTCGTTGCGGCCGACGAGCACCTCGTGAAGCACGACAGCCGTCGCGTACACGTCGGCGCTCGGCAGCGGCGGAGCGCCGTCGAGGATCTCGGGCGCCAGGTAGGAGAACTTGCCCTTGACCGTTCCGACCGTGGTCTTGGTCTCCTCTTCGCCCACGGAGCTCTTGGCAATACCGAAGTCCGCGAGGAGGACCCGCCCCTCGACGTCGAGGAGCACGTTCGACGGCGACACGTCGCGATGCACGATGTTGAGCGCGTTGCCCTCGGGGCCCTTCATCGTGTGCGCGTACTCGAGCGCATCGAGCACCTGGATACAGACGTGTACCGCGATCGGCCACGGGAGCTGCCCCGGCTCCCCCTCCCGGAGCCCCCGCTCACGCTGGACGAAGGAGGCCCAGCGGCCGAGGTGGAAGCCGTGCACGTAGTCCATGACGAGGAGGTAGGAGCCGTTCTCGAGACCGAAGTCCGTCACCGACACGATCCCAGGGTGGCGGAGCATCGACATGATCCGCGCCTCGCGCTTGAACATCCGCACCGATCCCGGGTCGACGAAGTCGCTCAGCATGCGCTTGACCACCACAGGTCGGACGAAGTCGGCCGCGCCTTCGCTGCGAGCGAGGTAGATCATCCCCATGCCCCCGCGCGCGATCTGGCGCACGATCCGGTAGCGCCCGAGCACCACCTGGCCGACGAGATCGGTCTCTTCGTTCGAGGGAGTCATGGTGAGACGCGCCTGAGATAGTAGTGAACCCCGGAGCGCGGGTGCGCGAAGCGGATGGCGAGCGCGTCGAGGTCCGCCGGCGTGCTCAGGTCGCCCTCGAAGCGGTTGTCCCCGTCGAGCGGGAGCTGCGCGGCGCCGACCGAGACGGTCGCGCCGTCGATGGCCATCCCGGACACGTGCACGCTGCCGCGGGAGACCGCGCCCCGCGGCTCGCGGATGTGCGCGGTCGGCGCCGCGTTGTCGAAGCGCACTCGGACGGTCGTCGGGGGCGAGCGACGGCTTCCCGCCACGAAGACGAGGCGGTGCTCGCCGTCGCGCAACGCGCCCGACTCGAACACGTGGCTCGAGCTGCTGGCCGTCAGCGTGCGTGTCCGGGCTCCCGACACGACCTCGACCTGGTAGGGCCCAGCGCCCGCCTGCGCCCAGCGGAACGTCACGATCGGCAGCGCGTTCTGGTAGAGCACGTCGTAGCGTCGGCCGTCGGCATCGAAGACGTTGCGTGGCGGCACGGACTCGAGGCGCAGCGAGCCGTCGTCCCGACGCACGGTGATGACGCCGGTGCGTTCGTGATCCGCCGGCGAGGCGCTCGCGCACCGGACCGCGTAGCGAGCGCGCCCGGCAGGCACCGAGACGATGACGTTGCCGCGCCCCTCGAAGCGCGTTCCGCGCCCCGAGGATGTGAGCGTGACGGTCACGATCCCGCCGCAGCCGCCGGGGGGATCGATGCGGATCGCGACCGGCGGCGCGGTGTCGTGCACGGTGACGGATTCCCCGGCCGTGAGTGCGAGGTGGGCGCGCGCAGGCGAGGTCACGATGGGCGCGTCGTTGCCCACGGCGTTCGCCTCCGCAGGCTCGGTGGCATCCTCCAGCGATGGGTCGAGGCCGCCAGCCCGTGGGAGCGGGGCCTGTGGAAGCGGGTCCTCTGGGAGCTCGGTCGCTGCGTCCGGGGCCTCGGTCTCGGCGGGCACGCCTGCGTCCGCGACGGCGGCGGGGGCTTCGTCCTCGAGGATGACCCTCCCGACCTCGACGATGACGGCGCGGCCTGCCTCGACGACGACGCCGTCGTCGAATTGAACGCGGCCCGCGATCACCTCGATGCGCTCTGCGGGACCCGCCTGCAATCGGATTCGCGTGCCCGACGGGAGCTGCACGGCGCCCGCGCGCGTGACGAGCGACACCCCGGCACCGCTCGCGTCGAGCTCGACCGCGCCGCTCGTGACCTCGACCCCCGTCGCCTCGCCGCCTGCGCGTGGCGAGGGCTGCCTCGAGAAGCGAATGACCGTACCGGGCTGCATGCGGACACCGCTCGATCCGCCGATCACCAAGGAGGCTGTGGCGTCGGAGGCCGTCCGCACCGCTTCGTCCCAGGTGTAGGTCTCGCCGACGGCGGTCGTGTGCCACGCGACGCCTTCCGCGGCGTCGTCTCGCTCGACACCTCCGCGTGCCTCGGTGAGCTGCGCGACTGCGTCGGGCCCGCACGAGCACGCGTCGAGCAGCCCAGCGAAGCCGAACGAGAGCGCGAGGATTCCGAAGCGGAGGGCCTGCGGCCAGTTCAAGGCGCTGCCTCCGAGAGCAGGTGCTCGAGCCTCTGCGCGAGGGTCCCGATGTCCCCGCCGCCCACGCGTACCTCACGGACGCGTCCGCGGCGGTCGAGGATGACCAGCGTCGGTAGCGCGCTGATCCCGTATTGCAGCTGTGTGCCGCCCAGATCCCGCGCGACGGTGTACGCGACCGGCGCGCGCTGGAGGTGCGCCTCGATGGTCGGTCGCCGCTCGCGGCTCACGCCGATGACCGTGAGCCCACGGTCGTGGTAGCGGCCGTGGAGCTGGTCGAGCACGGGCATGATCGCGCGGCAGGGACGACACCACGTCGCCCAGAAGTCCAACACGACGACGCGACCATGGAGGCGCGGCAGCGTGATGTCGTCGCTTCCGGCGATGCGCTCGGCGAGAAGCGGCGGTGGAGCCTCACCGATCCGTAGCGCGCCGGGTCCGCCTCGGGCTTCGGTCGGCGCCGCGATGGCACGGGGCAGCCCGGGCGCGACGAGCGCACACGAGGTGGCCAGCGCGGCCAGCGCGAGCAGGTTCCTGCAAACCATGCGAGTGGCGAGACTACCATCGGCGAGGGCCCGCGGATGGACTTCTGTCGCGGGCGATCGACGGGCGCCGCCTGGGCCGATACAACCTCCGCGTGCGCGGTCCGAAGATTCCAACGCCGGAGGCGAGCGGGGCTTTGGCCCCGCGCGAAGGGAGGGAGGCGACCGCAGCGGCCCGGGAGGGGGGTTCCGTCGGGCTCGCTCCGACGGGGGAGAGGCTGGTGTTCGCCCCTCATGAAGCCTGAGCTGCGAGAGGTCGCCTGGTGTTACGGGATCGCGTTCGCCGGCACCGCCGCCCTGGCAGGGCTCGGTGAGCTCGCGCCCTCGGCCCTGCCGGGACCGATGGGCGCGCTCGCCTCGGAGGTCGCGAGCGCCGGAACCGCGCTGCTGTTCTTCGGTCTCGCGCTCTCCCGCGCCCGGAAGGAGCCGGAGGGGCCGAGGCGCTTCGGCATCGACCTCGCGGGGATCGTCGAGCCCACGCGTGAGGAGCTCGAGCGGACGGACGGCCGAGGCCTCGGCCTGGTCGAGACCTTCCGCGCCGCGGCGCCGAGCGGGCTGCGCGAGGCGGGGTTCGCGCTCGGCCTCGCGGCGCTGATCTTCCCGCCGTTCGTGGTCGGGTTCTGGTGGTGGAACGCACCGACGCACGCGTGGCGGTGGAGCGCTCCTCCGGACCTCCCATCGTTCGCGCTCGCGCAGGTTCTCATGGTCGCGCTTCCCGAAGAAGCCTTCTTCCGCGGGCTCGTGCAGACACGTCTGCACGACCTCTGGCCCCCGCGTCGCGCGCTGCTCGGCGCTCCCGTCGATGCGCGGGCGCTCGTTCTCCAAGCCGCGCTGTTCGCGTTCGTGCACCTCGCCGCGGAGCCGCGCCTCGACAAGCTCGCCACGTTCTTTCCCGGGCTCCTCTTCGGCTGGCTGCGTGCGCGCCGGGGCGGGATCGGGGCCGCGGTGCTGCTCCATGCGCTCTCGAACGTGCTCGCGGACTTCCTGGTCCGCGGCTGGCTCGCCTAGGACTGCCGCCCAGAAATCCGCTCCGGTTGCCCAGGGACCCTCGGGCCCAGGGGCCGGGCTCGAGGCGGTCGGTCGGCTCCGCGCGCTGGCCGCCTTGCCCACGCCCCGGATCGGACCGTAGAAGGCGGCCATGCAGCTCCACCCGCCTCCTCGGTTCGTCGTGCGAGACCTCGTGCAGCGCGCGTTGCTCGAGGACCTCGGCCGCGGCGACGTGACCACCGACGCGACCGTTCCGCCCGACCTCGCGGGCAAGGCCGCGCTCGTCGCGCGCGAGCCGCTCGTGGTCAGCGGTCTCGATGTCTTCTGCCAGGTCTATGCGGAGCTCGATCCGAGCGTGTCCGTCGCTCGTCTCTCCGAGGACGGCGCCACCCTCGACAGAGGCGCGATCGGCGCGCGCGTCGAAGGCCCGGCGGCCTCGATCCTCAAGGGAGAGCGTGTCGCGTTGAACCTCGTGCAACGCATGAGCGGTGTGGCCACCAAGACGCGGACCTTCGTCGAGGCGCTGCCGGCGGGAAGCCGGACGCGCATCGCCGACACCCGCACGACCACGCCAGGGCTCCGGGCGCTCGAGCGTTATGCGGTGCGGTGCGGCGGCGGACACAACCACCGCGACGATCTGTCCTCCGCGGTGCTCATCAAGGACAACCACATCGCCGCCGCGGGCGGCGTTCGCGTCGCGATCCAGCGGGCCCGCGCGCACGCGCCGCACACCTCGCGGATCGAGTGCGAGGTCGACCGCTTGGAACAGCTCCGCGAGGCGATCGACGCGAAGGTCGATGTGGTCCTGCTCGACAACTTCGACGACTCCGCGCTGGCCGAGGCCGTGGCGTTCGTCGCTGGGCGCGCGCTGCTCGAGGTCTCGGGAGGCGTGACGCTCGAGCGCATCCCACGCATCGCTGCGGCGGGCATCGACGTGATCTCGGCCGGCGGCCTCACGCACTCCGCGAGGGCCGTGGACCTCGCGCTCGACTGGGAGCCGTGAGGGACGCTCTCGAGGGACTGCCGCCCGATCTCGAGCGCGCGCGCCTCGCGCTCTCGCGCGGCGCGGGCCTTTATGGTCTCTCGCTCGAGCTGCACGCCGAGGTGGGGTCCACGAACGACGACGCGCGCGCTGCCGCCGAACGAGGGGCCCCGCGTGGGCACGTGGTCCTCGCGGACGCGCAGCGTACCGGTCGCGGTGCGCGCGGCAGCGCGTGGAGCTCTCCCGCTGGGACCGACCTCTATCTCTCCGTCGTGGAGCGGCTCGACCTCGGGCCGCGTACGCTTGGAGTGCTCACGCTTGCCGTGGGCCTCGGGGTGCGTGACGCCTGTGCCCGGCTTCTCTCCGACCGGGGTGCGGAGGTACGCGTGAAGTGGCCCAACGACGTGCGCATCGGCGACCGCAAGTGCGCCGGCATCCTCGTCGAGTCGAGCTCCGTGGGCGAGCGGCTCGGTGCGATCGTGGTCGGGATCGGCCTCGACGTGAACCGCACCGACTGGCCGGCCGAGCTGCGTGACGTCGCGACTTCGCTCTGCGAGGCAGCAGGCGCGCCGCTCGACCGGGGCGAGGCCCTCGAGACCCTCCTCGCGTCGGTCGAGGCGCGCGTCGAGGAGCTCGTGCGGCGCGGCCCCGACGCGATCGTCGCCGCGCTGCGGCCCCACCTGGCGTTCGTCGGGCGCGCCGTTCGCGTCGATGGTCTCGAGGGCATGCTCGAGGGCCTCGACGACGACGGCGTGCTGCTCCTTCGAACGCGCGACGCACTCCTCAGGCTGCGCTCGGGGACGCTGCGGGAGCGCGAGTGAAGCGCGGTCAGGTGCTCAGGCCGACCCGCCTGCGCGCCGTGAGGCAGGCCTCCGTGCCGACGGTGAAGTCGCGGCAGGTGCGCGGCCGATCGGCGTGGAGCGCGCATCGGTAGGGAGCCTCCTCGGTGCCCTCGCCTCGAAGCGGAGGGCAGCGGCCGCCGGGGCGCGGGAGATCGAGCGAGCCGTCGCCTCGCACGACGAGCAACGAGCGGTGCTTGCGCGCGAACACCTCGCCCGCGCCGACCTCGATCACGTCGAAGGCCTCGCGGCAGCAGGCCCCGCATTCCTCGCAGCGCGGTTGGGGCTCCCATCGCTCGCACGCCGGCTCGTGCGGTGTCGTTCGCGCGTCGGCCTTCAGGCAGACCGATGCGCGGCCCCTCCGCGCGTGGAAGCCGCAGGTGCGGCACGTTTCGCGCGCTGCCGCGCTGCCGGAGCGCGGCAGCGGGAGGCCGGCGAGGTTCGGTGCCGCGGGCGGCTCGAGCGTCGTCCAGATCGAGGGCCGCGCACCGGAGCTCGCCCGCGCGCTCGTCCAAGGTCCGAGGGCCTGCGCGACGACGGCGGTCGCTTCGAGGGCGTCGAGCAGATGCGGGGACCACGGCTGCCTCCGCACGCGCGCGAGCGCCTGTTTCGCAAGCGTGATCGAGCGCAGGGAGCCGGCCTCGTCGCTGAAGGCGCGCTCGCCTTCGCTGCGAGCGAACGGATCGGGTCCCAGCGCGTCGTAGAAGAGACGAAAGTCCGTGGTCGGCGCGAGGACGGTCCCGAGCCCGCGGGACCGCGCGAGGAAGGCCTGGAGCCGCAGGCACGCGTGCTCGCGCAGGACGTCGTCGTCGCTGGTGTTGTCGAGGCCCCAGTCCAGCTTCTCGAACGCCGCCGGGCCTTCCACCAGGGAGTGGCACAGCTCGTGGAAGATCATCTGCGCGAGCGAGTCGTCCGGATCGAGCTCCTCGGGCGGCGCGAGCGTGAGCGTGCCTCGACCGTCGGTCGAGGCGTACGCTCCGGCCTCACGCACGAGGCCCAGCCCCACGCGCTCGGCGCAGGTGATCCAGAGTCGATCCAGAGGGTCTTCGTAGCGCGTGTGAATCGTGCGCATGGACGAGTCGTCCGAGGGCCCGCGCCTCCGGCGGGCGGCGGAGTGTACGATTCCCTGCGTGCCGCGCCGCCCGAGCCCACCATGAGCGTCCTCGACGAGATCGAGCTCCGCGCCCAGTTCGAGGCCCGCCGGGCGCTCGGCGCGTCGGCTCTGCTCGCTTGGGCGTGCGCGCGGTTGCCGCGCGCGCCGGCCTCGCACGTTCGTGCGGGGTGCGTGCGCGCCGCGCTGCTAGAGGCGCTCGTCGTCCCCGAGCTTCGCGCAGTCGAGGCGCTCGCGCCGCTCCTTCGCGAGGGGCCGCGTGCGAGCGACGTGGCGCTCTGGGCGGCCTGCGAGGCGAGCCCCCACGCGGGCGCGGCGGCTCGGATCGCCGAGGCGCTCGTCGCGTGCGAGGCGAGCGGGGATGGGCTGCGGAGGCTCGCGGCCCTGCACGAGCGTGAGGGCCGCGTCGAGGACGCGCTCGCGGGCTACCGGAGGGCGATCGCCTCTCACGAAGGCGTCGCCGATCTCGAGGGGCTGCTCCGTGCGAGCCTCGAGCTGGCACGGCTCCTCGCGCTGCGGGGGCGCGGCGTCAAGGCGCTCGCGCTGCTGCCCGAGCTCGAGCGTCTCCGCGAGATCCTCGCACGCCGGTCGTGGCGACTCTCACCGCGGGACACGCTCATCCTCGCGCGGATCGAGCTTGCTGCGTCCGGTCGGTACCAGCGCGCGCAGGCGCTCGATCGCCTCGTCGACCTCGTCGCGTCTGGCGGTGCGCCGGCGACGGCCGCGCTCCGCCTCCTCGTCCGACACGTGGAACGCACCGATGTGTCCCTCTCGGCGGTCGAGCGTGAGCGGATCGGGTCGGTCCTCGCGAGCGCAAAGCTGTCGGGGGCGCCGGCCGAGCTGCTCTCGGCCATCGAGCAACGCGTCGCGCTCGCGGCTGCGCCGACCGAGGCGCGGGAGCTCGCGCTCGTGCGCGCCGCGTCGTTCGAGTCGCCCTGGTTCCTCGAGCGCGCGCGCGCCGTTCGCGACGGGGGCACCGCGGGCCCGCCTCCGGAGGCGCCCGAGCGCCGCATTCGCTGGCTGTCGCTCTTCGTGATCGCAGAGCTCCGCGCGCGCCGCGTCACAGCAGCGCGCGCGGCGATGCGGGAGATCGTGGCCTCGGCGCCGGCTCCGGACGCGCTCGCATGGACGATGCTCGCGCGCGCCCTTCCCGAGGTGGCGCTGCGCCACGAGGTGATCTCGCTCGCGTCGTCCTGGCTGGGCGCGCCCGACGCGGCTGCGCCCGCGCACGGCTACCTCGAGCTGGCCATTCGCTTCGAGAAGTCCGGCCTCGCCGATCTCGCCGGCCTCGCGCTCGCGCGCGCTCGAGAAGCGCACGAGCCCGAGGCGCGGGCGCTGTCGATCCGGCATGCGATCCGGCGCGCGTGGAGCTTGCGCGAGGGCGGCGAGATCCACGAGGCACATCGCTCGCTCGAGGCGGCGTTGCGCGATGCGCGCGCGGGCTCGGGGATTTCTTCGTCGAGGGCTCCATGAGGACACGGACGTGGCTTCTCTCGCACCGGGCTCCGAACGGGGGCTCCGCGCGCTCTTGGCTCGCGCAGGCCGCGCTTGCGCAGGCCCCGATCTCGGCGGCGGTGCTCGCGATGGCGGCGCTCGCGATGGCGACGCCGGCGCACGCGCAGCGTGGTCGCGCGTCCCCCACGCCGGCTCCCGCGCCGGCGCTCACGCCCGAGCAGGCGGCTGCCGAGTGCGCTGCGTCGGCGCCGTCGCGCGCCGCAGCGGGCGCGGCCAGTCCATCGGCCTCGCCCGTGCGCTGCAGCGAGGCGGGCGAGGCCTACGAGCAGGCCGGTGAGCTCGAGCGCGCGGTGGGCCTCTACAGAAATGGCTGTCTGCGCGGCGACGCGGCCTCGTGCCGCGACCTCGGCGCGATGCAGTTGCTCGGGCGCGGCGTCGAGCAGAACCATGCGCAAGCGCTCACGAACTTCAGGGCCGCCTGCGACGCCGGCCACGCGCGCGCCTGCTTCGATGCGGGCCGCATGATGGAGGCCGGCCTCGGGACCAGCGAGAACTTCCCGCAGGCCCGCGTCTCCTACGCGCGCGCGTGCGAGCTCGGGTGGTCCGCTGCCTGCACTCACCTCGGCGGACGCCTCGCGGTCAGCGAGTCCAGCCGGGATCTCCAGGACGCCGTGTCGGCCTACACACGCGGATGCCGCGGCGGCGACGCGGTCGCCTGTACGCGCCTCGGCGACCTCAGCGCGAGCGGTCGCGGCGCGGTGCGCGACCTCGAGCACGCGGCCCGCAGCTACGAGCTCGGCTGCGAACGTGGAGACCCCGAGGGGTGCGAGCGCCTCGGCAATCTACTCTCCTCGTCCGGGCTCCTCTCCTCGTCCGGGCGAGCGGGAGCGGGCGACGCGAGCCGAGCCGGCGAGTTCCTCCTCCGCGCATGTGACGGCGGGCGTCCGGCGGCTTGCAATGATCTCGGGCTCGTGCGCGAGGAGGCGGAGGACCACCGGGTCGCCGCGCAGCTCTTCGCCCGCGCGTGCCGCGCCGGCGAGCCGATCGGTTGCACGAACCTGGGCCGGTTGATGGAGCTCGGGCGAGGGCTCGAGGCGAGCCTCGAGGGGGCCATCCGCCTCTACACGCAGGCGTGTGACGAGGACGAGCCCGGCGGATGCGGCGCGCTCGGTCTGCTTCGAGAAGAGGGGCGGGGGCTTCCGCAGGACGACGCCGAGGCCGTGCGCCTCTACGACGTCGCGTGTCGCGGGGGCGACCTGATGGGCTGCGTGCACCTCGGGCTCATGCGTCAGGAGGGCCGGGGCGGCGCGGCCGACCCGGCCGGCGCGGCCCGCCTCTTCCAGCGCGCATGCGAGGGTCGCGAGCTGTGGGGCTGCGCCGTGCTCGGCCTCGCCTACGAGGAGGGGCGCGGCGTCACGATCGACCTCTCCCGCGCGAGGCAGCTCTACGAGCAGGCATGCGCCGGCGAGGAGCTTCTCGGCTGCTCGAGCCTCGGCGTGCTCCACGAGGAGGGGCGCGGCGTCGCGCGGGATCTGTCTCGCGCCGCGCAGCTCTACACGCACGCGTGCGACGGCGAGGAGGCGTACGGTTGCACCCGCCTCGGGCTTCTCCACCGGAGCGGCACCGGCGTCGCGCAGGACGACGCGCGCGCCTTCGAGCTCTTTTCGTCGAGCTGCGAGGCGGGCGATCTGCGCGGCTGCAACGCGCTCGGCTACTGCTTCGAGCGTGGAGCCGGCACGGCGGTCGACGAGACGCGCGCCGCCAGCCTCTACCGTCGCGCCTGCGAGGGCGGCCTGATGCCGGGGTGCACGAGCCTCGGGGCCCTGCACGCGAGGGGCGCAGGCGTTCGCCGCCCGCCCCAGGATGCGATCCGCCTCGTCACGCAGGCCTGCGAGGGCGGGCACCTCCTCGCGTGCTCGAACCTCGGCACGCTCTACGAGACCGCCGCGGGCGCCACACGCGATGCGCGCCGCGCGATCGACCTCTACCACCGCGCCTGCACGGGCTCGGAGCCGCGGGGCTGCTTCAACCTGGGTCGCATGTACGAGCGCGGTGACATCGGCTCCGCGCCGTCTCCCGGCCTCGCCCTCGAGCAGTACGGACGCGCGTGTACGCTCGGCTACGCACCGGCATGCGAGGCGCGAACGCGCCTCGAGGCGAGCCGGTGAGGCTCGCCGCGCGCCGCCCGCCCGGTCGCGTCGTCGTCCCCCGCGACAGCGTGTAGGATGGCCGGCTGCCCATGACTGCGTCCTTCGACATGCCCGAGCGTCCGTCGCGCGAGGGCGGCCGTGTCCCGCCTCACTCGCTCGACGCCGAGCGCGCCGTGCTCGGCGGCGTCCTGCTCGAGAACGGCGCCCTCAACACCGTGCTCCAGATGCTCACGGCCGAGGACTTCTACAGCCGCGGCAACGCGCTCGTGTTCGACGCCATGGCGGAGCTCTTTCGCCGTGGCCAGCCGGTCGACACCATCACCCTGCGGAGCTGGCTCGTCGATCGCGGCAGCTTCCACAAGGCTGGCGGCGACGAGCACCTCCTCTCGCTGACGAACACCATCCCCACGGTCGCGAACATCGAGCAGCACGCGGCGATCGTGCGCGAGAAGGCGAACGTCCGACGCCTCATCGCGGCCTGCCACGAGATTGCCGCGATGGGCTACGGCGACTACGGCGAGGCCGAGGAATTCTTCGACACCTCGGAGAAGCGCGTCTTCGAGATCGGAAAGGCGCGCGGAGGAGCGCCGTACGAGCCCATCAAGGACAGCGTCTACCGCACGATCCAGCAGGTTCAGGACGCGGCCGGGCGAGGCGAGCGCATCATCGGGCTGCCCACCGGGCTCGAGAAGCTCGACGAGATGACCGCGGGCCTCAAGGGCTCCGAGCTCCTGATCATCGCGGGCCGGCCCGGCATGGGAAAGACCGCGTTCGCGCTGAACGTGGCCCTCGCGGCGGCCGCGGGCCGCAACGTCGCGGTCGCGGTCTTCTCGCTGGAGATGCGCAAAGAGGAGCTCATCCGGCGTCTCCTCTGCAGCGAGGCCCGCGTCGATGGCGGCCGCATGCGCAACGGCATGCTCTCGACGCAGGACTGGCAGAAGCTCATGGGCGCCGCGGGCCCCCTCACCGATCTGCCTCTCTTCATCGACGATTCGGCGGCGCTCACCGTCACGGCGCTTCGCGGAAAGGCCCGTCGTCTCAAGAGCGAGCACGGCCTCGGGCTCGTCGTGGTCGACTACCTTCAGCTCATGCGCTCCGGCACCAAGAACGACAGCCGCGAGCAGGAGATCAGCGAGATCAGTCGCTCGCTCAAGGCGCTCGCGAAGGAGCTGGACATTCCGGTCATCGCCCTCTCGCAGCTCAACCGCGGCGTCGAGACACGCCCGGGCAAGGACAAGCGGCCGCAGCTCGCGGACCTGCGTGAGTCGGGCGCCATCGAGCAGGACGCCGACGTCATCATGTTCGTGTACCGACCCGAGGTCTACGCCAAGGACGAGGAGCGCCAGCAGCTGCGGGGCCTCGCGGAGATCATCGTCGGCAAGCAGCGAAGCGGCCCTACGGGCATCGTGCGCTGCAAGTTCTTCCACGAGTACACGCGCTTCGAGAACCTCGCGGACGGCGAATTCGAAGGCTACGACGGCGGTGACGTCGAGTGATGCGGGCTAGGGCCGACGCCGCCGACGGCGCGGGGCCCTGGCCTCGGCGCGTGCTCGTTCCGGTCCCTGCCGGCCGGCACGAAGGCCTACACACCGAGCGGCGTTGTTTCGAGAAAGGACAGGATCGACCCATGCCCACGCACCGTTCGCGCTCGTGCGCGCCTCTCCTCGCCTCGGCGGTGGTCTGCTCGCTCACCGCCTCTTGCGGCGCGGCGCCGACCGAGGGCGGCTCCACGCCGGCGTCCCTCGAGGTCGTCCCGCCGGACGTCACCGCCGGCGGCCCGCGCCCGCTCGCCCTCGGTCCGAGCGGCGTCGAGGTCTCTGCGGCGCTCGGCCCCGGGCCTGCGGATCCTGGCGAGCGCGATCCATCCGGCCGCTTCGTGCACCGCTACGCGCTCTCGCTCGTCGCTGGGGTGCGCCTGCGCTTTCACGTGCCTTCCTACGAAGGCTTCGACCCGATGCTCAGGCTCGAGGGGCCCGACGGCCTGCAGCTCACGAACGACGACGCATTCCCCCACACGCTCGACGCTCTCCTCGAGCTCGTGCCGCCGGTTTCGGGAGAGTACGTGCTCACCGTCACGACCGCGCCGATCGGACAGACGGGTGCCTACGCGCTCCGCGTGATTCCGCACGGCGGCAGCGGCGAGCCGCTCACGCTCGGCTCGCGCGTCGGCTCGCGGCTCGGCCTCTCGGGCGACCCCGCGTTCCCCGGCCGCTCGTTTCACACGTTCGAGGCGCAGGGCGGCGCGGTGATCCGGATGCGGGTCACCTCGCGCGACTTCGACACGATCGCGACCGTGCTCGGCCCGACCGGCCAGGTCTGGGTCAACGACGACGCCAACGATCTCGGCGCCGACGGCTCCGAGCGCGCGCTCGACAGCACGATCGAGATGAGCGCGCCCGTGACCGGGACCTACCAGCTCGTCGTCTCGAGCTTTGCGCCGCAGGGTGGAGGCAGCTTCTCGGTCGCCTCGAGCGTGCGGGCTCCGGTGACGTACGCAGCGGGCGAGCTCACACCGCGCGGGGCCTTCGCGGGACCGGACGGACAGGGCCGCATCCTCGGGCTCTACGGAGGCATCAGCGCTTACCAGACGAGCTCACAGCTCTACGGCTGCGCCGACGACGCGACGCTCCTCGGCGAGGCCATGCGCGCCTCGCACCTTCAGCGCGTCGACGAACAGATCGTCCTGACCGACGCCCAGGTCACGCGCGCGCAGTTCCTCGAGGGCATCCGGACGCTCGCCCGCCGCGCGCAGCCAAACGACGTCGTGCTGGTGTTCTTCTCCGGTCACGGCAACGTGCAGCCCATCGCCGCTCAGGGCGGAGACGCCCACGAGCTCGATGGCCTCGACGAGACCATCCTGCTCTTCGATGGGCCCGTGACCGACAACGACGTCACGGCTGAGCTCGCCAACATCCGCGCGGCCAACGTGATCCTCGCGCTCGACACCTGTCACTCCGGAGGCTTCGCGGACGATTGGGTCCGCGCGCCGGGGCGCGTCGGGCTCTTCTCGTCCGATGGCGACGTGCTGAGTGACACCGCCGAGCCCCGCCGCGCCGGTGGCTACCTGAGCTGGTATCTGCGCCGCGGGGTGCTGGGCGAGGCGGACTACAAGCCGCATGACGGCGTGCTGCACGCCGGCGAGCTCACGGACTACCTCCTCGAGGGCATGGTCCGGGACCACCGCCTCATGAACCACGACGGATCCGTCGAGCCGGCGCAGCGCTTCGTGATGCAGCGAGGCGGCGTGGTGTGGGACGACGTGCTCTGGGTCTACCCGCGCGGCGAGGACCTCGCGCTCCCTGCGCTTCCGCCCAACCCGCTCGAGTCTCCCGCGCCTTGAGGTCCTCTTCGCCTGCTCGTGCGCGGTCGCTCCCGTGTGACGTGAGCGACGCCACCTCCTCGGCTCCTTCGAGGGTCGGGCGGCGTTTTCTCACGTGCCGTGGCCGACGGCGCGCATAGTCAGGGCTCCATGTCACAGCACACCCACTTTTGGTTCGCGATCTTCTTTCTCTCCGGATGCGAGTCCACGGCCAGCCCCGACGCGGCCGTGCTCGCCGATGCCAGCCGCGTCGACGCACCGGCCTCCGAGGACGCCGCGATGCTCGACGCGGCGTCGCCCGACGCGGCCACGCCGCCCGACGCGGCCACACCGCCCGACGCGGCCACGCCGGCCGACGCGGCGACAGGCCGCGACGCCCATGCGCTCGACGCGCGTACGGCTCCTGACGCTGGCGGCGAGTCACGCACCTGCGAAGCGGCGGGCGGGCGCTGCGTGCCGGTCGTGCCGGGCGCGTGCCGCGAGGGCATGGTCGGCAACCCCGAGTGGTACTCGTGCGGCGGTGGGCTCGGCGTGCAGTGCTGTCTGCCCATGACGACGGCGCCGGTCTGCCGCGAGGCTGGCACTGCGGAGGAGGGGTGGTACCGGGCTGACGGCATGCTCGTCTGCCGCGCCCGTTGCGCGGGCGGGGCGGCTTCCTGCGAGAACGCGGGCACCCGCAGCGAAGGCTGGTACGCCACCCCTCGGACCGCCGGCTGCGGCATGGTCGAGGGGCTCATCGAGTGGGCCAACTGCGCGCCCTGACGCCCTCGGCGCGAGGCTCGGGTCAGTCCTCTTCGGGCGCCGCCGTGGGCTCGACGCTCGGATGTCCCTCGGGCAGCGCGCCGCCACGCGGGGCCAGGGGGCCGAGACCTTCCTCGGCCTCTGCCTCGGGCCCTTCTTCGCCATGCGGATCGTCGCTGAGCCGTTCGGGTGGGTCGAAGCGAATGCCCGACATGCGCTCGTAGTGCACCTCGGTCGGGATGCGTCCGCGAAGCTCTTCGACGAAGCCCTCGAGCGCTTCCTGGCGGCGCTCGCGCCACAGGCGCAGGCGGATGCCTTGCCCCGCCTCCTCGATGCTCCGGTGCTCGGCGGGACGTAGCCCAGTCAGCTTCACGAGCGTCCAGCGCCGTGCGCCTTCGGCGCCGATCTCCAGCGGCTCGGAGACATCGCCGACGTTGGCGAGCGCGAAGGTGACGCGCACGATGGCTTCATCGACGGCGGGATCGGCGCTGTTGGGCGAGACGCCACGATCATCGAAGTAGCGCAGGTCGCCGCCGCGCTGCCGCGACTCCGGGTCGAGGCTCCGCTCCTGCGCGAGCTGCCGAAAGCGGCGTGCGTCGGCAGCGCGCGCCTCTACCACGAGCGCGCGCGCCTGTTCCTCGCTCTCGAGCACGATCTGGCTGGCGCGCCGCACCTCGGGCCGCGAGAACTCCTCGGGGTGCGCGTCGTAGTAGGACTGCACGTCGGGCTGCGGGATCGACTCCACCGTGATGCGATCGTCGAAATCGCGCCGGATCATCTGCTGGACCGCGCTCTGCGACGTCGCCTCGCGGACCTCCGGATCCGTGCCGACGCCGCGGCGCTCCGCTTCTCGCGCGAGCAGCTCGAAGCGCACGAGCGTGCCGACGAGCTCCTCGAGCTCCGCCCGATCGCGGAAGCGCGCGCGCATGACGCGCGTCAGCCGCGCGCTCTCGTCCTCGATCTGGCCGACCGTGATCGACACGTCGCCCACGCGCGCGACCGCCTGCGCGCGGCGCGCTTCGTCCTCGGGGCTGTGCGCGACCGCGGCGGGGTCGCTCGGCCGCGTCGGATCCGGCGCGCCTGACTCCGGCGCGCCTGACTCCTGCGCGTTGGCAGGCGACAGGAGCGCGATCCCGGCGGCCGGGATGGAGCCCGTGAGAGCGAGGGCGGCGGCGATCCAAGCACGAGAGCAAGCGCGCATGCGCCCTCCTTGTTTCATCGCGGCCGCCTCGGGTCAACCGCCGTCCGGGACGGTCTCCGTCGGCCGTCCGAAGGCTGCCGGGCTGACGCCGTCTCTCGTCAGAACCCGTAGGCGAGCGAGCCGCCGAAGTTGAACCCGTAAAGGTTGTAGCCGCCGTTGAGCTGGATCTGGACCTGCCGGATCGGCTTGAAGCGGACACCGATGCGCGGGAGGTCGAGCCAGAAGAACATCGGGGGCACGCCACCATCGCCGAAGTACCAGGGGTTCGGGCCGTTTCGCGCATCGATCGTCGGGTCGCCCGTGCGCAGCTCCTGGTACGTCCCGCCCCGCTGGCGCGTGTCGTCCAGGCGGCCGTTCGAGCCCCGGAGCTCGAGCGGGGACTCGCACCCGCTCGCCGCAGGCGTCCCAGGCCCCGTGCAGGCCTGGAGCTCCCGCGTGCCCGTGGCCCGGTAGGCTTCGGTCCGGGTGAGGTTTCCGACCATGCCACCGAAGCCGAGGCCGAAGCCGATGTCGAACGCGAACCACTCGGTCACGTCGATGCTCCAGCCGAAGAGGAAGTTCCCGAAGACTGCGCCGAGCGAGGAGTTGATCCGCTCGTACTCGTCGTCGGCGGCGCCGAGACCGTGGTAGTACCCTGTCGTCCCGAAGCCGAGGTACCAGATCTCCGCGGTCACGCCGAAGCCGTTGCGCCGCCACGTGAAGTAGCCGCCGCCGCCCATGTTGACCGGCTCGCCCGTGGAGCCCTGTCCGGCGGAGTACTGGACGAAGAGGCCCTGGATGAACGTCGGGACGATCACGCCGCGCAGGAAGGCGCCGGCGAAGAAGTAGTCGGTGTCCGCGCGCTCGCGCGGGTCGGTCTCGCTCGGGCCGAGCGCCTCGCGGCCGCCGGTGCGCTCCTCGTAGACCGCCTGGTCGTCGTTGAGCTGGTGGCCGCCGTCCGTGGGGGCGCCGGTTTCGCTCGAGGCGCTGTCTTCGGTGGCGGGATCGGGGCCACCGCCCTCCGTCTGCGCCATCTCTTCCTCGAGCGTCTGCGCGCGGGTCGGTGCCGTGGGGATCGCGAGACCTGCGGCCGCCAGGAGCGAAGCGATGGCGAGCCGGAAGGAGCGGGAGCTGTGCATGGGGACCCTCCGAACGTCGCGAGAACCTACCACCGGTGGATCGACGGTGTCGATCGGGGTGTGGCCGTTCTCACCCGGCCGCCCGACCCTCGTGTCGATCGCCAACGTCACCGCTCGAAGAACACGCCGAGGCGCTCGGCGAGCTCGGCCGGGGCGTGCCAGTGGAGCATGTGCCCGACGCCGGCGATCTCCTGCTCCTCGTGGTGCGGCAGGCATGCGACCCGCTCGGCCTGATCGGCCGGCTTCCAGCCGCGCTCGCCCGAGACGACGAGCGTGGGCACCTCGATGCGCGCGAGCTGTGCACGAAAAGCCTCCACCCGGAATGGGATCGGCGCGCGCGTGCGGTGCAGCGGGTCGAACGCGAACCAGAGCGCGCCGTCGCGCGCGACGGTGTGCTTCTCTGCGACGAAGCGCGCGAGCTCGCCCTCGAGGTCCGGGTGCATCACGCGCAAGCGCGCGATCGCGTCCTCGAGCCCCGCGAGCGGACGCAGCGGCTTCTCGCGCTGTTTGCCGACCGTCGAGAGCCACGCCTCGATGCGCTCGGGCAGCGCTTCTCCTTCGCCCGCTGGAGGCCCGGTGCCCTCGAGCAACGCGAGGGCGCGGAGCCCCGCGGGGCGCGTGGCTGCGAACATCGCGCATGCGGTGCCGCCCATCGAGTGGCCGACGAGGTCGAAGCCCGAGCGGAGGTCGAGCGCGCGCGTCAGCTCGGCGAGATCGAGGAGGTAGTCCACGAAGTGGTAGTAGCCGCCGCGCCCGACCCACTCGGTCTGTCCGTGCCCGCGCCAGTCGAACGCGAGCACGCGGTGCCCCCGCGCCGCGAGCGCGCGCCCGAGCGCGTCGAAGGTCCACGCCACGTCCAGGTATCCGTGGCAGAGCAGAATGGGCTGCCCGCGCGGCGCCGCCGCGGGGGAGGGCGCCCACTCGAGGACGTGGTGCGTGAGGCGGTTGGCCTCGACGAAGCGCGAGATCGGCGCGGACATGGACACCGAGGATGGCACGCGCCCGGGCGGCCGGCGTCAGCGGAAACGGGTGGGTGAGAGCGCGGCGAGGCGAGCGTCGGCCGAGGCCGAGGGCTCGTTCGTCACGAGGTCGGCGAGGAGCTTCGCGGTGACCGGCGCGAGAAGGACGCCGGTGCGGTAGTGGCCGGACGCGATCCAGAGGCCATCGGCTGCGCCGCGCCCGACGAGCGGTCGACCGTCGGGCGTGCCGGGGCGGAGGTTCACGTGGTGCGAGACGAAGCGCGCGCCCGAGAGCTCGGGCACGACGACGATCGCGCGCTCGAGCACCTGGTGGATGCCCCCGAGCGTGGTCTCCTTCTCGAAGCCGACGTCCTCGGTCGTCGCGCCGCACACGTAGCGCCCGTCGCCGCGCGGCACGACGTAGCCTCCGCTCCCGAAGACGAGCCGACGCACGAGGCGCGGGTGGGCCTCGGCGTGCACGAGCTGCCCGCGCACCGGCGAGATCTCCCGGAGGAGCTCGCGGTGTCCTGCCGCAGCGTTTCCCTCGCTCGAGCCTCCCGCGCCCGGCACGAGCGAGGTCCAGCTGCCGGCCGCGACGATCACGGTCGAGCACTCCGTGAGGCCGCTCTCGAGCTCGACCCCGCGCACGCGCCCACCTTCGATGCGGACGCCGCGGACGAGGCCGCGCACGACGCGCGCGCCGGAGAGCTCGGCGGCGAGCGCGAGCGCTCGGAGGAGCTTCGGAGGCTCCACCTGCGCCTCCTCCGGAAGGAGCACAGCGGCCTCGATGCGCGGCGAGAGGGCGGGCTCGAGCGCGCGCGCTTGGGAGCCCGTGAGGCGCTCGTGCACGACCCCGGCGCCGCGGTGGTGCGCGACCCGCGCGTCCACCGGGTCGGTGGCGTGGGCGACCACCAACGCGCCGGTCCGCCGGAAGCCGACGTCGATCCCCTCGCAATCGCGAAAGCGCTCCGACCAGCGCGCGTGGAGCTCGCGGCTCTGTTCGCCGAGCGACGCGAGGACCGCGTCCTCGGGGTGCTCGACGTGCGGCGCGAGGATCCCCGCCGCGACCGTCGAGGCCTCGGCGCCTGGGACCGAGCGCTCGAGCAGCGTCACCTTCGCGCCCCGCACCGACCGCTCGAGCGCGACCGCGGAGCCCACGATGCCCGCGCCCACCACGATCACGTCGGGCGCGCTCATGCGGCGGCTCCGCGCCCGGTGGCAAGCTGGAGGCCGTCGCGCCCGACCCACCACGCCAGGAGGATCAAGAGCGGCTGGAGCGGCAGCCTCCCCCAGGCCACCCACGCGGGGATTGGCTCGCCCGTCGGCGAGACGCCGGCGATGGCCCTGGAGAGGTTCGCCGGGAAGACCGCGACGTAGTGCGCCATCAACACGAAGCTCGCCCAGCGGCGCGTGCGCTGGGGCGCGAGCGCGAGGCCGAGCGCGATCTCGGCGGCGCCCGAGACGAGCACCATCGCCAGGTGGAACGGGATGATGGGCGGCATGATCGCGAGGTAGGGCTCGGGCTTCACGTAGTGACGGACGCCGATCCC
>JBKDQC010000713.1:0-1240 GCA_046342295.1 Deltaproteobacteria bacterium
GCTTGCTCGGAAGGATCTCGCCAAGGCACTCGCAGATCTCGTGAGCGCGGCGCTCGCGAGCGCCGTGTCCAGAGACTCGACGTGATCCCCGTCGGCGTCGACATCTATCTCGGCACCCAGCCAGTCGACCTGCGCTGGGGAGTCGACCGCTTGTGCGGAGTGATCACCGAGCGCGTCGGCCGTCGGCCGCGTAGCGGCGCGATCTTCGTGTTCTTCGGCAAGCGTCGTCACTGCAGTGTCCCCCTTCCGTCAAGACACTTGCGTGCACGGGATTCGGGTGTGTCGTGCACGGACGGCATGAGTCACGCGGCGTGAGCGAGCGGGGTTGCGAGTCGGGAGGCGCGGGACTCGGCGGGGGTCCGCCAGCGGAGGGCTTGATGCGGTCGTCGATTGTAGATGGCCACCAGGATCCGGAGGATCCGGACGCGATCTCGTGCACGGCGCGATGCCCACCGAGATCGCGCCCGGGCCCCGCGCGATCAGTGTCGCTTCTTCGGGCCGCGGCCGTTGGTGTCCCTTCCCTCCCGGCGCTGCTTCTCGCGCCACCACTCGGCGTCGATGTCGACGACGTGCCAGTGCTGCGCGAAGCGATCGACGAGCACACCGAGGCACGGCGCGTCGCCGAACACCGTGCCCCACTGCTTGTAGCCGAGGTTGGTCGTGATCCGACGATCGCCGACGCCGTCCTCGACCGCGTCGTGCGCAAGGCGCACCGCATCACTCTGAAGGGCCCGACGATGCGCCCGAGCATCCAGGAGAAGACCTCGAAGACCTGACCACCGACGAACAGCGTCGCTTCGCTCCGACTCTGATCACGATGCCCCGAGCGCGGTGATCACGATGCCCCGAGCGCGGTGATCGTCGTGTCGCTCGTGGGCGGCATGCTGCGGCTGCCCGCGGCGGGATCCCCCGCCGCCACGCCGCCTCCGAAGGATGCTCGAGCACGAAGCCCCGGGGAAGGCAGGAACCACAGCAGGGGTCGCTGTCTCGGCGATTGCGTTCAGAACATGCCGAGGAAGTACGCGGCCGCGAGCCCGGCGAGCGCAGTCGCCAAGACCGCGACACCCGCGAGGCCGATCCAGAGGGCGGTCTGGCTCGGGACCGGAGGTGCCACGCTCGCGACGCCCGAGGGCCGAGCCGGGCTCACGCTCGCCGGGGTCACGCTCGCCGCGGCCGCGGCCGGAGCGCCGTAGGCCAGGGCTGCCCGGGGAGTCGCGGCGGCGAGCGCGGCCTCGATGAC
>JBKDQC010000714.1:0-25543 GCA_046342295.1 Deltaproteobacteria bacterium
TTGTGAGGACGCTCCGAAGCCTTCTGAGATGCCGATCGCCGCCGGCGCTTCCAAGGCGGGTCCCGTCTCGAGCAGCGCCCCGTCCTCGAACATGCGCGTCGCTTCCCCACTGATCGGGCGCAGCCCCTGCTCTCCCGTCAAGGTCAACGGGAGAGGTTGGCCTCCGGCGGTGGCACCGCCGAGGCGGGGTCGCTCGGCCGCGGGCGTCGGTCCAGGAGGCGGTCGTGGTGCGGGCGCGGTGGTTCGCGGAGGAGGCGGCGGTGGCGTCGGCGTGCGGCCCGGTGGCGGCGGCGGTCGCCTCGAGATGACGGCCTTCGAAGGAGGGATCTCGGTGACGTCGTCGTCGATCTTGACCCGGGTCTGTTCTCTCACGAGCGAGATGCGCGGCGCGGCGCCCGGGTCGCTGACCATCGCGGTCGCCTCGGCGACCGACGTCTCGAGCTCGAGGATCGCTTGCCCGAACACGAGCTGTCCGCGGCCCTGCACCTGCACCCAAGCGTGGACCGGTCGCCCGTCGAGCCGCACGTCGCCCACGCCCTGCGGGTCGCAGACGTAGAGTCCGTTGCCATCCCAGTAGAGCTCGACGTGGTACTGCGCGATGCCCGGGCCCGTGACGACCCAGCCCGCGGTCGGGGCGCTTCCGACGACGATGCGCGCCTGCGGGTAGTTCGCATCGACCTGCCAGACCGATCCGCCCGAGGTGCCCCGACGCAGGGTGCCGCGCGCCCAACTCATCCGACTGACCTCGTCCACGGCACGGTCCTCACTGCGGGCGACAGCTTGCCAGCATCATGAGCGGTCGGGAACCACTTGTGTCGTGCCTCAAGGAGCGCCGTGCCCCCCGCCCTGGGGTAGGGGGCCGCCGAGCGGCGGCAGCCCCTGCGCCGCGCGATCGTGGGCCGTACGGTAGATCACCTGCGGGATGTCGAGGCCATAGCCCTTGATGGTCTCGGTGCACTGCGGGATGTAGCCCGTCGGCTCGAACGTCGAGACCACCCGGCCCTTGTCGTCCTCTCCGTGGTAGCGGCGGATGAAGACGTCCTCGAGGTGGTAGCCGCGCGCCGGATCGTAGCCGCAGACCTCGGTGATGTGCGTGACGCAGCGCGAGCCGTCGCGCAGGCGCGCCGTCTGCACGATGATGTCCACCGCCGAGGCGAGCTGCGCGCGCAGCGCCGAGAGCGGGATCTCGATGTCGCTCATCAGGCACATCGTCTCGAGGCGGTTGAGCGTGTCGGTCGGGTAGGTCGCGTGCACCGTGCACATGCAGCCGCCGTGTCCCGAGGTCATCGCCTGCACGAGGTCGAGCGCCTCGCCGCTGCGGATCTCTCCGACCACGATGCGATCGGGGCGCATGCGGAGGGTCGCCTTGAACAGCGAGCGGATCGAGACCTCGCCCTTGCCGCGGGCGTCGGGCGGCCTGGCTTCGAGCTGCACGACGTGCGGTTGTTGCAGCTGCACTTCGCGGTTGTCCTCGATCACGACGATGCGGTCTTCGTGCGTGATGAAGCCGGAGAGCGCGTTGAGCATCGAGGTCTTGCCGGAGCCCGTGCCGCCCGCGACGACCGTGTTCTCCTTCACGGCGACGACCGTGCGCAGGAACTCGCCGGCCTCCGGCGTGAAGCTCCCGAAGCTGATCAGCTTCTCCACCGTGAGCGTCTCGCGGAAGAAACGCCGGATCGCGACGCAGGGCCCGTCGGGGGCGGCGGGCGGCAGGACGGCCTCGACGCGGCTGCCGTCCGGCAGGCGGCCCTCCAGGATGGGGCGGTTCTCGTCGATGTGCTTGCCGACGTATTGCGCGAGGTTGCGGAGCGCCGCGACCAGCGCCTCCTTCGAGGCGAACTGGGCTTGCGTCAGCGTGAGCCGGCCCTTGCGCTCGATGTAGATCTGGTTCGGCCCGTTGATCATCACCTCGCTGACCGTCGGGTCGTCGAGGAAGGGTCGGATCGGGTCGAAGAACTTGAGCAGCGTCTGGTCGAAGACGTCTTTGGGGATCACGTCGTGCCTCCGCTGGCCCTCTCACGCTCGCCCGGTGACGGACCGTCGCCGTCCCCGAGCGGCGCAGCGTTCGGCAGGCGCACGGGGACCGAGCTCGGACGCACCGGCGGCGGCACCGGTGTCGCCTGGTGCGGCTCGGGCTCGGCGAGGATCGCGCGGACTTCCTCCGCGTGCGTCCCGCTCGGATCGAGCTCGGCGTAGCGCGCGAAGTGCGTGCGGGCCTCGAGAATTTCGGCCTGCTCGCGCATCGCGATGCCGAGGAGGTAGTGGGCCTCCGCAGGCTCGGGGCGCCCCGCGGCCTCGGCCGCGACGCGGCCGTCGCGAACGGCGACCTCGAGGTGTCGGCGGGCCTCGCCGAGGTGCCCGAGGCCGAGGTGGATGCTGCCGACGAGCACACGCAGCGGCCAATCGGTCGGGTGGCTCTCCAAGTAGGGCTCCGCGTAGCCGACCGCCGCCGAGAGGCGCGAGGCGCGGACACACACCTCCATCAGCGGGGGGATGACGCGGCTCTCGTCGAAGCCGCGGTTGCGCGCCGCGAGGAGGTACTGCTCGGACCGCACGAAGTCACCGCGCTGCGCGAGCACGACACCGCGTCGGAAGAGCTCAGCGGGCTCGATGTCGTCGAGCGGGTCGTTGGCCGTCGCGGGCGAGCTCGTCTGGACCTCCACGCCCAGGCCACCGCAGCCTGCGAGCGCGAGCACGAGGCAGAGTCTCAGCGTCTTCGTCATCGGCTCACGACGCCGCGCGCGCCCGCGGCGCGACACGGAGCTCGAGGAGGCGCTTGGTTCCGATGAGCCACCGGATGTAGGGCGGCGCTGTCTCCGCATCGTCGTACTCGCGACGCAGGATCGCGAGCAACGCCTGGGTCTCGAAGAGCGCGTCCTCGAAGCGCTGGTGCGAGATCGCGCGCTCGAGCCGGAGGCGGTGGGCGGCGTAGTCCTCCTCCACCCGCCGCTGCATGAAGTCGCCCTCGACCTGCATCGCCCCAGCCGCCTCAGCGGCCCCCGCGGCGGCGTAGCAAGCCTGCGAGCGACGGTAGAGACGCACCGACTCGACCCCATCGGAGGGATCGAAGGGGTAGCGCTCGCTCTTGGCCAGGGCCGTCTCGGCGTAGAGATCGGCCTGACGAAGCACCCCGGAACTGTCCGGGTTGGGGCACGTCTCCGGGGTGGCGAAGAGTTGTACGGGCTCGGCCGGCGGGCGCGTCTCGAGTCCCGTCCCTTCTTCGCCGCTGAGGCTCCAGAGAAGAATCAAGATCGTCGCGACGCCGCCGAGCAGCACGATCGGCGAGCTCTGCTTGTCGCCCTTGACCGCCTTCGGGAGGCGGTCGGTCACGCGAACCCTGATGCCCGCGAGCTCGATCTCGGTGCCCCACGCGACCATGCCGTGCTGGAAGGGCTGCCCGCCGACCTTCGCCTGCTGCCGGGCCTCCTGGTTGCACGCGATCCAGCAACCCTCCCCGCGTGGAGCGATCAGCAGATGCTCCGGCTCGAGGTCGCGCAGATCGGGAAGGGGAATTCCAGCGGTGGGCGAGCGACCGACCGTGATCTGATCTCCCTCGACCCGGGTTCGCTCGAGCGAGCCGTCCTCACGAATGATCTCGACGAAGGCTTCCATGCGCTCCTCCGAGCATGAATCACTTGCCCCGGTTCATCCTCTCCTTTTTCGCGCCCGCGCGCGTCCGCGCGTCGGCCCGAGGGTCCACGCGGGCCCTCCCGCGAAGCCGCTCAGAACATGCCCGACTGCGCGGTCGAGATGACGAACGGACCCATCAGGCAGAGCATGATCGCCCCGAAGATGAGCATGAGCGGACCGATCAACATGACCGCCGCCTTGGCCGCCGCCTCCTCCGCCATCACGCTCCGGCGCATGCGGAGCATGCCGGCCTGGATGCGCAGCACTTCCCCGAGCGGGTTGCCTTTCTCTTCGGCCTGCACGACCGCGCCCACGAAGTCACGCACGGCCTCGGTGGGCGCGCGGTCCGCGAAGTTCTCGAGCGCTTGGCGGCGCGTCTTGCCCAGATCGAGCTCCTGCAGCACGCGCGCGAGCTCCTCCACGAGCGCGTCGTCCTTGTTGGGGGTCTTGTCGACGATCTGTTTGATCGAACCTGGAAAATCCAGGCCGGCGCCCATGCAGAGCGAGGCGAGGTCGATGGCCGGCGGCAGCCCGCGGTTCACCTCCTTGAAGCGGCGGTCTCGCTCCCCGGTGACCTGGAAGTACGGCATCGCGGCGCCGACCGCGCCGAAGACGATGAAGAGGATCGGCGGCATCTGCCCGAAGTTCAGGAGCGCGAGCCCGAGACCGCCCATGCCCACGAAGCCCAGGCCCGAGAGCGCGAAGAACTCGTTGGCCGTGAGGCCCAGATAATCGCCTGCCTGCTTGAGGAGCTCGTCGACGTTCCGACGCTGCTCGACCAGCGGCAGATACGCGACCCAGCTCGCCACCAGCCGGACGAGCGGCTCGAAGGCAGCGAAGAGGCCCGCGTCCTCCATCGCCTGCTGGCGTCGCAAGCCCTTGGTGCCGAAGTGGGGCTGCTCCTGGGGCTTGCTTGCGCCCAGCGTGAAGACGCCGAGGAAGATGCCCGACGAGATCATGCCCATCGCGATCCAGGCGTACAGCGCGGAGCTCATGGCGTCGTCACCTCGAGGCGGGGTGTGGCGGGGAAACGCATCGGAGATCTCAGATGTCCACGGTGAGGATGCGCCGGGCCATGATGATGGCCGAGAACCACAGGATGACGGCGAAGATGATCACCACGTTGCCGGTCGTGGTCTCGAAGAGAGGCACGAGGTAGGTCGGGTCCATCTGGTGCAGCACGGCCAGGAGCACGAACGGGATCGCGCCGAGGACGAACGCCTGCATGCGGCCCTCGGCCGTCTTGGTCCGCACGACACCTTCGAGGCGTTGCATCTCGCGAAGCGTCGCGGCGGACTGCTCCAGGATCGCCGGCAAATCGCCGCCCGTCTGCCGCCCGACCAGGATCGTCGCGAGCGAGCTCGACACGAGGCGGCTCTTGAGCCGCGCGGACATGTTCAGGATCGCCGCGTCGAGAGGGGTACCGAGCTTCATCTCCTTGATGACGAGGTCGACCTCCTCGCTGAAGGGCGGCCGGATCAGCTTCGCGCTGTTCGAGATCGACTCGCCGAGCGACGGTGAGGCCTTGAGCGCGTTCGCGAGGAGGAGGAGCCAGCTGTCGAGCAGGACCTCGATCTGCTCGATGCGCCGGGCATGCTCTCGCTGGATGTGCAGCCATGGGCCGAAGACCGCCACGGGCATCGTGAGCCAGAGCAGCGGCTCTCCCATGAAGAAGCACACGACGAAGAGCGCGAGCACCACGAGCAGTTGCACGCGCGCGATGTAGGCCCCCGTCGTCTTCCAGAGCTGGAAGCGCACCTCGGCCTCGAGGCGCGCTTCGTACTGCGACCAGAGCTTTCGCGGGGCGCTCTCGCGGTCGGTGAAGACGAGGAAGCCAGCCGTCACCGAACCGAGCACCAGCAGCGCCGCGCCCAGATAGCCCATCAGGTAGGTGCTCGCGGTCGCGCCCATGGCTCCCCTCAGAGGAAGTCGCCGTCGGTGACGAGCCCCTGCACGATGAAGTCGTCGACGAACGAGGGCAGGTAGCCCGAGGCCCGGTGCTCACCGAGCACCTTGCCGTTGGGGCCTGTGCCCGTGCGATGGAACGAGAAGATCTCGTGGATCTCGACCTCGCCGTCGTCGTCGAGGCCCACGACCTCGGAGATGCTCGTGATCCGACGGCTGCCGTCCGAGAATCGGGTCTGCTGGAGAATCAGGTTCACGGCGTTCGCGAGCTGCTCGCGGATCGCGCGGACGGGCAGGTCCAGACCGCTCATCAGCGCGAGGGTCTCGAGGCGCGAGACGGCCTCGCGAGGGCTGTTGGCGTGCGTGGTGGTCATCGAGCCTTCGTGGCCCGTGTTCATGGCCTGCATCATGTCGAGCGCCTCGCCGCCGCGGCACTCTCCGACGATGATGCGATCGGGCCGCATGCGAAGCGCGTTCTTCACGAGGTCGCGGATCGTGTACTCGCCGCGGCCCTCCATGTTCGCAGGCCGCGTCTCGAGCGACACGACGTGGGGCTGCTTGAGCTGGAGCTCCGCGGCGTCCTCGATCGTCACGATGCGCTCGTCCTCCGGGATCGCGGAGCTGAGCACGTTGAGCAGCGTCGTCTTGCCCGAGCCCGTCCCGCCCGAGATGACCGTGTTCTTCCGAGCCTTCACCGCGCGATGCAGGAATTTCGCCATCGGCTCGGTCATCGCCCCGAAGCCCACGAGGTTCTGCATCGTGAGCGGTGTCCGCGCGAACTTGCGGATCGTGATGCACGAGCCCCTGATCGCGAGCGGGCGGATGATCGCGTTGACGCCCGAGCCGTCCTTCAGGCGGGCATCGACGAGCGGCGTGGACTCGTCGATGCGGCGCCCGAGCGGCGTCACGATCCGCTCGATGACGGCGCGCACGGCTTCGTCGTCGGTGAAGCGCAGGGCGGTCTTTCCGATCTTGCCGCGGCGCTCGACGTAGATGGTGTACGGGTCGACCACCATGATCTCGCTCACGAGGTCGTCGGCGATGAGCCGCTCGAGTGGGCCGAGGCCGAGCGCCTCGTCGGTGATCTCGTCGATGAGGGCGGCGTGGTCCGTGCCCGCGGGCAGCTCGCTCGCGAGCTCGGTGACGATGCGGCGGAGCGCGGCCCGGACCTTGGGCCGCATCACCTTGTCGTCCATCTTGTTGCGGTCGAGCGACGCGAGGTCGAGGTTCTCGAGCAGGAGGCGGTGGGTGCGCTTGCGCATCTCGACCGGCACCATCGCCGTGCCGGACTGGTCGTAGGGTGAGTCGGCGGCCTTGGGCGTCGCGGGCGCCTGCGGCTCGCGGTAGCCAGCCGCGCTGCCCGTGCCCGTCGGCGGCATGCCCGGCGGCGCCGGCGCACGGGGCGGCGCCTTGGGCGAGGTCCCCTGCGTCAGCGGGACCATCCCGGACGGCGTTGGCGGGCCAGCCGCCTTGGCGCTCGGCAAGCCCTGCGTGACGCTCGGCAAGCCCTGCGCGATGCCCGGCAAGCCCTGCGTGACGGCCGGCATCGGACCTGGAAGACCTTGCGTCCCTGGCGCGTAGCTTGGCTTCGGACCGGCCTGGCCGGGCCCGAGCACGGGGCGCACGACGTAGGGCCCGACGCGCATCGGTACGCCGGCCGGCACCTGCACGCCCTGCTGACGCACGCGCTGGTGACCGACCATCGTCCCGTTGGCCGAGCTGTCGGTGACCACGAAGAGCCCGGTCGGCAGGGGCTCGATGCTGAGGTGCCGACGGGAGACGTCCGGAGAGGGCAGCACGACGTGGCAGCTCGGGTCGCGCCCGATGGTGACCGGCCCGGGGATCTCTACCGTCAGGCTCTCGACGGTCCCGTCCTGCAGCTCGATCGAGAGGCTCAGTGCCATCGCGACGTCGGACCTCCGCACCGCGCAGCGCTCGCTGCGGTTCGTTCGGCGCCAGCCGGAAGCGCGGTCCTCTTCACCGGCGTGATCATTCGTATCCAGGCGGCGAGGGCTCGACGAGCTCGATGTCGCCCAGGCCGCTGCCGCCGATCGACCCGAACGACTCGTACACACGCAGCGCCTCGCGGATGCGGTCCTGCTGCGCGCGCCCCACCGCCTGCGTGACCGTCGGGACCACGAAGACGAAGTTCTCCTGGGCGTCCTCCCGGCGCTGGTTCGACCCGAAGAGCACGCCGAGGATCGGGATCTGGCTCAGACCGGGAAGGCCCGCCTGCGACTGCTGCGTGCTCCGGCTCGTCAGCCCTCCGAGCATGATCGACTGCCCCAGCTGGAGGTTCACCAGCGTGCGCACCTCGGTGCGGCTACGGCCCGGGATGCTGCCGGTGATCGGAGGCGTGAGCTCCGAGACGTCGGCGCGGATCGCGACCTCGACGCGGCCCGAGCCGGAGTCGTAGCGCGGCGTCATCTCGATGATCGTACCGAAGCGGATGGTGCGCAGCTGCGTCTGCAAGCCCGCCGTGACGACGATGTTGATCTCCCCGCCGGCGTCGATCGACGCGGCCTCTCCATTGACCGTCACGAGCACCGCCTGGCGCAGCAGGCGCGCCCAACCAGCGGTCTGCGCGAGGTCGAGCCGCGGCAGGAGCGCGTCGGTGATGGAGGCGGTCGCCCGCGTCAGCGTCCCGGTGACCAGATCGAAGTTCATCTCGGTCCGCAGGCCGCCGGCGGGCGGGAGCGAGCTCGGGTAGCTGATGCCGATCTGGTGGGAGTAGCTCTCGCGCAGCTCGACGAAGTAGAGGTCGAGGCGGATGTCGTCGCGCGCGAGCACCTCCATGCCGGCGGCGGCCTGGACGCGTTGGCGCACGGTGATGCGGTAGCGGACCTGGCGACCGTCGTCGTAGATGAGCAGGAGCTCGGTCTCTCCGGCGCGCCTCGCACGGACGAGGAAATTACCCGTGTTCTCGTCGTAGTCGATCTGGGCGACGGAATCGTCTCCGTTCGTGAACGTCGAGACGCCATCGTTCTGTATGGCCTCCGACTCGCCGACCGTGAGCTCGAGCGGGCGGGACTCGGTCGAGCGCCGCTGCGCGAGCGCGCTCGCCGGCGCGAGGACGCTCCCGCCGAGCGGAGCCGAGAGCGCGAGGAGACTGGCCAGGGCGAGGGCCCCGTGTCTCGCGCGTGCGGAGCGACCGCGCGCTCGACCGGCCTCGGGTCCTCTGTCCTTGCGCATTCCTGTTCCTTCCATGGCGTTGGCTTCGTTCAGCGGATCTGCACGGGCCCGGTCGGGAGCGCCGGCGGCCGCGCGCGCGGTCGTGTGTGCTGGATCTTCTGCCGGCGCTCGATCGTGACCAGGTCCTCCGTCGTCATCTCGCCGAGCCCCTCGGCGGGCAGCGTGTCGTCCGGGTTCCTCAGCACGAGCGTGAGGCGCCCGCGCTGCGTCGCGAACGCGATCATCTGTGCCTGCTCGACCGTCGCCGACAGCGTCACGTTCTGCATCGGCTGCGCGCGGCCCGGGGCGCTCTGCTGCGAGGCCCGCTGGATCATCCCGGTGTCCTGTCCCGCCGCGAGCACGATCAGGCTCTGGAGCAAGGGGACCGTCACCCGCTCCAGGTTACCCTCGAGCACGGGCCGGTCGAGGGTGAGCATGACATCCACGCGGTCTCCGGGGCGCACGAGGCCCCCGAACGTCGCCGTCTGGTCGGCCTGGATCGTGATCGCGCGCATGCCGCTCCGGACGAGGCTCGAGAGGTCGCGCGCGCTGTCGCTGGTGGTGGCGAGATCGGTCCAGAGCAAGGCCTCGCCTGCGCGCACCCCGCCGACCACGCGGATGCCGCGGATTCGCTCGACGTCCGACGCGCGCACGTGGCGATCTTCGACGTAGTCCGCTGGGATCGTACGCTCCACGAGCATCGTCACGGGGTCGAGCTGCTCTCCGAGCGCGATGTTCTGCCGTGCCTCGAGGATTGCGGTCGGCTCGCCGCCGGAAGCCTCGGCCTCGAACGACTGCATGTAGAAGACCACCAGCACCAGCCCCACGACGGCCGCTGCCATGGCGACGAGCAAGGCTCGGGACTTCATCGGCGCCAGGTTATCTGATCGCTGCCGCGGGACGGAAGGCCGAAGCGGCCCGCCCGACCCCCGCGTCTGGCGCGGACGGAACCGATTGCCCCCGGGCGCGAGACGGTCGTAGGGTCCGGTCGGTGCTGGGCCCCCCCACCGAGCCTTCCGTCGTCCGCCTCTCGCGCCCTGCGGGCCGGCTCGAGGAGGCGCCCCAGGTCGAGTCGATGCGACGCGCGCCCATGCTCGCCGGGCTCACGGCGCTGGCCGCGTTCACCGACCTCGCGTGGAACCGCATCGGTATCCGCCTCGTCGACGAGAACGCCCGCGCGGTCTGGATTCCTCTGGTGGAGCACGGCCGGTTCTTTCGCAACCTCGCGGGGCTCGGCGGGCTGGTCACGGTCCTCGTCGCGATCGGATCCCTCTTGCGGGTGCCTTCCCCCCTGCAGTTCCCGTGGCGAGGCCTCGTCGTGCGTCTGGCCCTGTCCGGCGTCGCGGGCCTCTATCTGCCGGGCATCGCGCTGTCGGTGCTCGTCGGTAGGTCGCACGTCCCGAGCCTCGTGGTGTTGCTCCAGGTGCTCGGTGGCAGCGCCCTCGTCGCGATCCTGGGCTCCGCGACGCTCCCCTACCGCCGCGTCGCGCAAGCCTGGCCGGGCTTGCTCGCCGGCCTGACCGCCTCGCTCGCGATGGTCGGACTCCTCGTGGCTTCGCTCCGCACGATCGTGCCCGCGGTCGGCGTCCTCGGCCTCACGGCTCGGCACGGCGCCGAGTGCCTCTGGCTGCTGACGCCCCTGACCCTCCTTCTGGATCCCGAGCTCCGCTCGCACTACGCGCTCCGACGCGCCCGCGCTTCGCTCGGCGCGGTCGCTGCGACCGCGGTGCTCGGCCTCGCCTGTTGGTTGCAAGTCGAGCTCAGGGACGATTCCGCCCGCATCGCCTACGGCGCGTTTCGCGTGGCCATGCTCCCGGAGCCCGCGACGTGGGCCTACGGGATCCCGCTCGGGCTCGCCGCCGGTCTGGCCGTGCTGCACCTGCTCTGGCCCGAGCGCCGGCAACTCGGCCTGGCCCTCGTGCTCTGGCTGGCCGCCGGCCTGGCGCCTCGCTCGACGGCGGGCGTGCTCTACGAGGTCGCCTCGGCGCTTCTCTTCGCGCGGGCAGCGATCGCGGCGCATCCGGACGGCCGCCTGCGTCTCGTGCCTTTCGCCGCCGACTTCGATCGCACGGGGTGACCGAGACCAGTCTCGAGGGAGCCCGGAAGTCACTCCCGGTGATTCGTGGTCGCAGAGCCTGCGGCCTCGACCGCGGTCGCGTCGAGCTCGAAGTCGGTCGGCGAGTCGTTGCCCTCGGAGACGGCCAACGGCCGCAGCAAGACGATGGGTGCCGAGCGCCCGGGGCGTCCCGACGACGTCGGCCCACGGTTGCGGATCCCTGGGTGCCAGAGACGAATGTGGTAGGAGCCCACCGGGACTCGGCTCAGGTTGAAGCGGCCCTCCTCGTTCGTCACGACCACGTAGGGGTGGGGCGCGACGAACAGAAAGGACTCGATCCAGGGGTGGGCTGCATCGTCCGTGATTCGGTACACGCCCTGTTCGGCGACGGTCTCGGCGGAGGCGCCTCGGTTTGGAAGCCCGACGTCGAGGACGCTCCGTCGGGCGCCCACGACGCGCAGGTTGTGCAGCACATCTTCGTCGTTGCGGAAACGCAGCGTCGTCCCCGCCGAGACAGCGGCGACCTCGGGCTGCAGCTCGCACCCGCTGAACGCGTAGTCGAGCGCGCCGCCCGAGCCGAGGCGACCTTCGTGGACCTCTTCGAGAACGATGACTGCGCCCGGCACGCCTCCGTTCGCTCCGAGGCGCAGCGAGGGTAGCGAGCGCGCGCGCGCGCAGGCCCCCGCGCCCAGGCCCGCGATCTCGACGCCCGGCGGAACCTCCCCGCGCCACCGAACCGTGCCCGAGACGCTGCCGACGGCGCCGTCGGCGACTGTCCGGTACGCGGGCGCAGACGGGCGCACCACGGGCGGCCCGACGGGGCGCGGATCCTCTGGATCCGAACCGTCGCAACCCCCGGCGATCACCGCCAGGATGGCGGCCATGCGCATCGCGACATGAGGTGCGCGCATCACCGTGATCGCGGCGTAGCACAACCGCGCCCGCGACTGACATTTCTCGTCGTCGAAAAGTCGAAAAAAGATCGCGCGCCCACTGCGATGCTGGGAATTGCCTTCGCATCGAACCGGTCAATCGGGACACCCACTCTGCGCGGGCGCACGAGACCGAATTCGAGCGCTCCCAGGCGTCGTGATCAACGGAGCGAAGCGACGGCGGCGGCGATGCGCGACAGACCCTCTCGGATGAGGGCTTGGGACGTCGCGTACGACAGACGCACGAAGCCCGGAGCACCGAACGCGCTGCCGGGAACGACGGCCGAGCGGGCGTGCTCGAGGAAGAAGCTCGCCACGGCCATGTCGTCCTCGAGCAGGAGGTCGCCAGCGCGCTTGCCGAGGAGCCCCTCGACGGAGGGGAACGCGTAGAACGCGCCCTCGGGCATCCGGCAGCGGATTCCGGGGATCGACGCGAGCCCCTCGACCATCAACTTCCGTCGCGCGGCGAACTCCGCGACCATCGCCTCCATGGCGGTGCGCTCGCCCTGGAGGGCGGCCAGGGCGGCCTGCTGCGCGATGGCGCTCGGGTTCGAGGTCGCCTGGCTCTGTACCATCTCGCACGCGTCCGCGAGCGCGGGTGGCGCGATCATCCATCCGATGCGCCATCCGGTCATCGCGTACGACTTGCTGGCGCCGTCCACGAGGACGAGGCGCTCGCGCAGGTCGGGGGCCACGGTCGCGAGCGAGACCTGCTCGAAGCCGTCGTAGACCAGCTGCGCGTAGATCTCGTCGACGATGATCCAGCAGTCGTGGGCCCGCAGCACCTCGGCGAGCGCCTCGAGGCTCGCGCGGTCGTAGGCGCTGCCCGTCGGGTTGGAGGGCGTGCAGAGCACGACCGCCTTGGTCCGAGGCCCCAGCGCGGCCGCGAGCGCCTCTGGCCGGAGCCGGAAACCGTCCGCCTCCCGGGTCTCGACGACCATCGGGACGGCGCCGAAGAGCAAGACCTGCTCTGGATAGCTCACCCAATAGGGCGCAGGGACGATGACCTCGTCCCCGGGCTCGTAGAGCGCCAGGGCGAGGTTGAAGAGGGCATGCTTGGCGCCCACGGAGACCACGACCTCCGCCGGCGAGACGCGGATGCCGCGGCGTCGGCTGGCGTCGTCCGCGATCGCGGCGAGGAGCGGCGCGACTCCGCGGACGCGCGTGTAGCGCGTGTGGCCGGCGTCGATCGCCGCCTTGGCAGCCTCGCGGATGTTCGCCGGCGTCGGGAAGTCGGGCTCGCCGAGCCCGAAGGAGATGATGTCCAACCCCTGCGCGCGGCGGGCGGCCGCCCGGTCCGCGATCGCGATGGTGGCAGACGGTTTGATCGAGGAGAGACGGGAAGCGAGGTTGCGCGGCACGCGCGGCTTCTATCACCCCGGGTTTCCGATGACCACGGACCACCGCGCCCGCAGTTGACAGGCCGTTGCCCGCCAACTACACGGGGGCGGCTAACGGGGTGCGCGCCCGCGTCCCGGACCCCTCGGATCAGCTCCGCCCTCGGCGGGCCAGGTGAGGACGACATGGATCGAGAGAGCAAGGGCTCGTGGCTGGTGAAGTCGGTGATCGCGGTCGGGATGTCCGCCCTCGGCATCGCGTGCGGACCGACCTACCCGAACTGCGACAACGACGAGCAGTGTCACGAGGGCGAGTTCTGCGTGAACGGTCGCTGCCAGGATTGCCGCGACGATTCGCAGTGTCCGACGGGGCAGATGTGTGAGCAGTACGACTGCGTGCCGATCCCGGGCTGGTGCAACAGCGACGCGGACTGCCCCGCCGACCAGATGTGCACGAACAACCGCTGCGTCCCGCGCCCGGTGGAGCAGGCCGTGGTGCCGACGGATCCCGTCCCGCAGATCTGCCAGCTCCAGCCCGTGTACTTCGCGTTCGACGAGAGCGCGCTCGACGACGCCGCCCGCTCGGCTCTCCAGGGCAACGTGAGCTGCATGCAGGAGCGCGACATCCAGAACGTGACGGTCACCGGCATGTGCGACCCTCGGGGCACCGAGGAGTACAACATGGCGCTCGGCGACCGCCGCGCCCGCACCACGCGCGACCACCTGCAGCGCCTCGGTGTGCAGCGCACGAGCCTCCTGACGCGCTCGGTCGGCGAGGAGATGGCGCAGGGCGCCGACGAGTACGGCTGGTCGCGCGATCGCCGCGCGGACGTGACCGAGCGCCAGGCCAGTGATGCCCCTGCACGGCGCCGCGGCCGTCGCTGAAGCGTTGCTCCGCGGACGCTCCCGCATGCGGTCCGGGGCATCTACCTCCGAGCCCGCCCGTCCCGTTCCGGGGCCGGTGGGCTCGGTCGTCTCCGACCCCGTGGTGCCGCCAGCTCGGCGCCTCATCGCGGCGCTCGCGTGCGTCGCCAGCGCTGCCATCTCGGGGTGTTTCCTCTGGACGACCACCGAGCAAGGCAGCGCGCTCGAGCGCCGTGCCGCACAGTGCGAGGAGCGCCTCACCACGCTCGAGAGCACGGCGCAGGGCTACACGACGCAGATGGAGAACGCGCACACCAAGGTCGCGGAGCTCGAGTCGGTGCTCGAGAGGGCCACGGCGCTCGTGACCCAGAACAGCGCGGACACGGGCGCGCGGGTCGATGCGTTCGAGCAGCAGCTCATGCTCCAGACGGGTCAGATCGACGAGCTCCGGCACGAGCTGGCGCGGCTGCAGGAGGAATTCGGCGAGCAGCAGCGCGACTACGAGGGGCGAATGAAGCAGCTCGCGCGGCGCGCGGGCATCGACATGCCGGTCGACGAGGCGCAAATCCCGGCCGCCGCCGACGAGCACTTCCGCGCGGCCGACGTGGCCTACGAGGCGCGGGACTTCTCGACCGCGCGCGCCCTCTACCGGGCCTTCGTCGCTCGCCACGCGAGCGATCCGCGCGCCGACGATGCGCAGCATCGCCTCGGACAGAGCTACCTCCTCGAGGACCGCCCGGCGACCGCGCTCGGCGAGCTGCGCCGGGTCATCTCGGACTTCCCGGGCGGCGACCAGATGCCGGCGGCGCTGCTCTCGATGGGCGACGCGTTCTACCGGCTCCACGAGTGTGACTCTGCCCGCACGGCGCTCGAGACACTCCAGCGGGCCCACCCGCGCTCCGCGCAGGCCGCGGAGGCGCGCACGCGCCTGCGCGATCTCCAGCGCGCGCCTGCCGGGTACTGCCAGTCGCGTTGAGAGGGGGCGATCCCCTCGATGTTCGGGGACATGTCGAATTCTGGGGGCTCGTTGACAGGTTTCTGCCGGGCGTTCCTACTAGAGGTGCGTACCGGAGGTCGTTGTGGAATCCCTCGAAGCATCCCTGGCCCTCCACGAACAGGATCCCAAGCTGGACCTCGGCGAGCTGCCACCGGCGCTGTCCGATGCTGACGAGGCCGGTCTCGACGAGGCCTTTCCCTCTCTCGACCCTTGGCTCGAGATCGCCCGGGCGGCGGCGCTCGGCGACCGGCGCGCCACCGAGGCCCTGGTCCGCGGCGTCGGACCGCGTGTGCACGACGTGGCACGCGCGATCCTCGGTTCCCGCCACCCAGACATCGACGACCTCGCCCAGGAGTCGCTCGTCGCCTTCGTCAAGGCGCTCCGGGCGTTCGAGGGGCGCTCGAGCGTGCTCCACTACGCGACGCGCATCACCGTGCGCGTGTGCATCGCAGGCCGCAAGCGCGCCCAGCGGGTGACGCACGAAGAGGCCGCGATCCTCGAGGGGCACGCGGACACGACCAACCGTCGACCCTTCAAGCAACTGCTGCGAGAGCGACGCCGCGTGCTCGTCCGCATGCTCCTCGCGGAGCTCCCCGATCCCCAGAGCGAAGCGCTCGCCCTGCGCATCTGTCTCGGCCTGCCGATGGAGGAGGTCGCGGAGATGACCGGGGCGCCGCTGAACACGGTCTACAGCCGGTTGAGGCTGGCCAAGGCTGCGCTCCGGGCGCGTATCCAGCGCGACCCGGTGCTGCGAGAAATGCTGGAGGTGGACGTATGAGCGGGCGAGGGCCTTCCTCCGAGGCGGCGTGGGAGCTGCCGGACATCACGACCGACGCCGCGGTGCTCTCACCCGAGAGCCTCGTGGATCGCGCGCGGACGAGCACGGGCTCGTTCGCCCGACGACACTGGTGCACGAAGGTGGCCGAGAGCCCCGACGCGCGCACCGAGCTGAACCTGATGGCCGCCTTCGACGAGGACACGGCGAGCACCGCCGTACGCCATGGCGAACGGGTCGAGCTGGCGGTGGAGGGCGCGCTGGCGACCCTCGAGGACACCGGCCCGAGCCGGGACCGATTCTGATCCCGCGCGACGGCCGGCCGGGCCGTTGAACACACCGAGGCGGGGCGTAGGCCGGAGGCGTGAGCTCTCCGAGACCGGCGGCGTTGGTCGCACGTGGCCTGACCCGTGACGAGGCTGTGCTCGGGCTGGCTCGGCACGGACCGAACGCGCTGCCGAGGCAGGCGCCTCCCTCTGCGCTTGGGCGCTTGGGGCGTCAGCTGGCCAACCCCCTCGTGTATCTGCTCCTCTTCGCGCTCGCGCTCGACTTGGCGCTGTGGCTGTTCGATGGTCAGGGCTCTCCGATCGAGGCCCTCGCGATCGCCGGTGTGCTTGTGCTCAACGCCGGGCTCGGTGCGCTTCAGGAGCATCGCTCCGAGCAGGCCTTGTCGCAGCTCGAGGCCATGGCCGCTCCTCTGGCGTGGGTCTTCCGAGACGGCACGCTCGTGCACGTGGCGACCCGAGAGCTCGTGCCTGGAGACGTCGTGCGCATCGAGGCCGGTGAGCGCGTGCCGGCCGACGGTCATGCGCTCGAGGCGCTCGGCCTCACCATCGACGAGTCGGTGCTCACGGGTGAGTCGGTCGCGGTGGACAAGACGGCGGGCGCGCCGGTCTCGAGCGGGACGCTCGTCCTCCGCGGCAAGGGTCTCTTCGAGGTCACGCGGACCGGGACGGCGAGCACGATGGGCCGGCTGGCCGCGCTGCTGGGCACGATCGAGGCCGACAAGACCCCGCTCGAGCGCCGCCTCGACGTCTTCGGGGCGCAGGTCGCCAAGATCGTCGGGGCGCTGGCGCTGGCGCTGGCGATCGCGGGCGTCGCGGCCGAGGGCGTCTCGCAGCTCGGCGAGGTCGTGCTCTTCGCGGTGGCCCTCGCCGTCGCTGCGGTGCCGGAGGGCATGCCCGCGGTCGTCACGCTGACGCTCGCGCTCGGGGTGCAGCGCATGGCCAAGCGCAACGCGGTGGTTCGCCGTCTCGCGGCGGTCGAGGCGCTCGGCTCCGTCACCGTCATCGCGACCGACAAGACGGGTACGCTCACGGAGAACCGCATGAGGGTGCATGCGCTCGAGACCGTCGAGGGCGCCCGGGACGAGGCGCTCTCGGCGATGGTACTCGCCAACGACGCCGACCACAGCTTCGAGGCCGGTGCGGCGCAGGTCGGAGATCCGCTCGAGCTGGGTCTCTTGCTTTTCGCGCAGAGTGAGGGTGTCGACCTCGGCTCGCTGCGTGAGGCAAACCCACGCTTCGCCGGGCGCCCGTTCGACAGCGAGTGGAAGTACCAACGCACGAGCGTCTCGCACGTCTCGGGGCCGCGGAGCTACTTCAAGGGAGCGCCCGAGGTCCTGCTCGCGCGCTGCCGCGATGGCGACGGTTCGGTGCTCCGCTGGAGGGCTCGCGCCGAGGAGGCCGCCCGCGAGGGGCATCGCGTGCTGGCGCTCGCCTCGAGCGAGGGCGAGCGCGAGGAGGATCTCTGCCTGCTCGGTCTGGTGCTCCTCTGGGACCCGCCGCGCGCCGAGGTCCCCAAAGCCATCGCCACCGCGCAGGCGGCAGGCGTGCGTGTGGTGATGATCACCGGCGACCACCCGGGCACTGCGCAGGCGATCGCGAAGAACATCGGAATCTCGAACGCGGATCGCGCGCCAGTCACAGGCGCCGAGCTGGCAACGAAGTCCGCGGCGGAGCTCGCGGAGATCGTGAAGCAGGCGAGCGTCTTCGCGCGCGTGAGCCCCGAGGACAAGCTCGCGATCGTCGAGGCGCTGCAATCTGGCGGCGAGATCGTCGCCATGACGGGCGACGGGGTCAACGACGCGCCGGCCCTCAAGCGCTCGGACGTCGGCGTCGCCATGGGACAGCGCGGTTCGGACGTCGCCCGCGAGGTGTCGGATCTCGTGCTCCTCGATGACAACTTCGCGACGATCGTCGGCGCGATCGAGGAGGGGCGCGCGATCTACGAGAACATCCTCTCGTTCATTCGGTTCACGTTCTCGACCAACGTCGCGCTCGTGCTGCTCATTGTCGTGGGCGCGATCGGCTCCTACACCCTCGGGCTTCGCGACGCGGCCGGAGGGCTGCTCTTGCCGCTCACCGCGCTGCAGATGCTCTGGATCAACTTCCTCGGCGACGGCCCGCCGGCTCTCGCGATCGCTCTCGACCGCACCCCGGGCGTGATGCAGCGCCCGCCGCGCCCGGCCGCGAGCGCGCTGCTCGACGCGCCGTCGCTGCGCTTCATTGCGCTCGCGGGCGCGGTCCGCGGCGCCTTCAGCCTCGCGCTTCTCGCCCTGCTTCCGCGCTGGGGTCTCGGCGTCGCGGTCGTGCAGAGCGTGATCTTCCTCCACGAGGCGACGACGAAGCTGCTCACAGCCTACCCGGCGCGGCGCCTCCTGCGCGCTCCGGGCCGAAACCCCGCGCTGCACGCCGCGCTCGTCGTCGGTGTCGGCCTGCAAGGACTCGTCGTCCTCTTCGAGCCCTTGCGGAGCGCGCTCGGGGTCGAGGCACTCTCCGGCGAGGCGCTCGCGGTCCTCGCCGGCGCCGTCCTCGTCACCTCGCTCCTCGTGGAGCTCGCCACCCTCGTGGCCCGCCGTGCGACCGCCCCCTGAGCCCGGAAGGCTCGCCGGCCTGAGAGCACGTGGCCCGATACGTGCTGATCGGCGGTTCATGCGCCAGCTCGTGCCATGCCCCGGTTGTGCCCGACACGTTCGCCTGGAGGAGCCGGCGTGTCCGTTCTGCGGAGACACCTCGGCCCGCGCGGCACCGGCGCGCCGGGCAGCGCTCCGGCGCTCTCGCGCTGCGGTCCTCGGTGCCGCGCTCGCGACGACCGCTGCGGCTGGCTGCTACAAGACCCACATCCGCCGCGACGCGGACGCGGGGACGTCCGACACCGACGCCGCTCCATTCCTGATCGAGACCGACGCAGGTGTCGCGGCGCCCGACGCATACAACCTGGATCCGGGCGGCCCCGCGCTCCTCTACGGTGGGCCCCCGACGTTCGAGGAGGACGCGGGCGGGCCCGGGGCCGAGTACGGCGGCCCTCCGATGTTCGAGGAGGACGCGGGGTTCGACCCTGGCCACGGCGACCCGGGCGCCGACTACGGCGGTCCGCCCTCGGAGTGACGCGCCCAGGGCAGAGGACCCAGCCCTGCTCACGGTGCTCGCTCGCAGACGGCGCTCTGGCGGGCCAGCGCGAATCGACCGCATGCCGGGTCGACGTCAACCGCGTTCGCTTCGTCGGCGACGCGTGCCGCGTGCACATCGACCTGTCCGCACTGCGCCCAGCGTGATCAGCGCGAGCCAGCCGAGCGCAGGCATGGAGCCGCGGGGCCCGCGGACGGCGCACGCGCAGTTGCCGCCGAGCCGCGTCGACACGGAGCCGCCGTCGACGGAAGAGGCGCCGTCCGCGGTCGGCGTCCTGGCGTCCTCGACGAACCTCCCTGCGTCCACGTCGGCCACCGGAGGGTCGAGGTCGTCGGGCTCGTCCGGGAACGGGCCCGGCCCATCGGTGGGTGGTGGCGCACCGGGCGTCGGTACCCAGGCGCCGAGCAGATCGACGATCAGGTGCGTGCGCTCGTTCGCGACGATGCAGAGCGAGCCGCCTCCGATCGCGGAGACCGAGAGGGCGGCGCCCGCGTCGTCGGAGTCGAAGTGGAGGCTCGAGGTCGAGGGCGGCGCGACCCCGCATGGGTAGGCCGTCACGAAGCCGCGGCTCCCGGGCGAGATCGTGGTGAGGTTCACGGTCACCGCGCGCACGTCCGCGGGCATGCCAGGCAGGGACTGGATCGGGATCTCGACGACCTGCCCCGCGCCGAGCCGGCCTGCCCAGAGGCTCGCGGGATCCCGGGTGTCGAGCAGGCGCGCGGGCGCGAGCGCTTGGTAGGAGAGCTCGCCCTCGGGGACGAGGTAGCCGGTCACATCGACGATCAGGTGGACCGGCTGGGTCGCGACGAAGCACAGCTGTCCGTCGCCCAGCTCGGAGAGCACCGCGTTCGCAGTCACGGAGGCGCCGACGAAGTTGAGGCTGCTCGTCGGGGGCGTCGGCGCACCGCACGGGAACGCCGTCACGAAGCCCGCCTCCGCGCCGCCCTGCACGACCGCCACCGAGGCCACCACGCCGCGTGCGCCTGCCGGTGCACCGACCGGCACCGCGAACGGCACGCCCGGCACGAGCGGGGAGTCGACCGCGCGCGTGTCGAGCACCCGCAGCGGACCTGCCGTCTGGAGGCCGAGGCCCGCTCCCGGAGCGAGGACGGCGCTCGTGTCGGCGAGCACGTGCACGTCGACGTTCGCCGCGAACGTCACGCCGCCCGCGCCGACCGGCACGATGGCCGCGTTCGCGCGCACGCGCGGCGGGGCGAAGTTCAGCGTAGAGACCGGAGGCTGCGGGCCCGCCGCGAAGGCCACGACGAAGCCGGCCCGGTCGATCGGGACCGCCACCACGTTGAGCAGCACCGACGTCGCGTCCGCGGGGAGCACGCCGGACAACGTCCCGCTGCGCGCGCTGCCGAGCGGCCCGCTGCTCGCGCCGTCCGAGCGCGCGAGCGCGGTCGAGCTCTCTGGAGCGCGCGTGTCGAAGAGCCGCGTCGGGGCGATGGGCCGCAGGCGCGCGAGCCCCGCCACCGTCGTGACGGTCGGACGCGCGGCCCCGGGGTTGAGCGTGGCGGTGGCCGGCTCGGGCGGTGCGCCCGGCCCGCAGCGCACGGGATCGGCGAGGCACACCTCGCCGGTCGCGGCGCAGTCGACGTACGAGCAGTCCGCGCGCACCGCTGCCGTGCCGTAGCAGACCACCGGGCAGGTGGTCGGCGGAGCGCCCTCGGTGAAGACGCGCGTGCGTCGGGCCGCCCCGTCCACGCTCAGCTCGACGTGGATGTGGTTCGTGTGGTGGTCGACGCCGTCGGGGATGTCCGAAAAGTGCGCGCCGCGGCGGCTGCCGTTCCAGAAGCGGCCGTCCCAGATGACGCGCTGGATGCCGATGTACTCCGCGTTCTCGATCAGCCAGTTCGCGATGGCGTCGCCCGCGGTGTTGTCCGCGTCGCCGCCGATCTCGGTGATCATCAGGTCGATCGCGCGCCCGACCGAGTGGACGGAGAGGCTCCCGCAGGCCCTGGGGTTGCTGTTGCGGCGGCACGAGAACGTCCCGCCGGACCCCGCGTACGGCCAGCGCGTGCGGATGTAGGCGTCGAGCTCCGTGGTGCCCGGGTGCGCACGCAGACACGCGGGGTGCGTACAGGAGCCTCTCCAGGGGTCGCCGGGGCAGCTGGAGTCGCAGCGTCCGAGCGGCAGCACGCTGGGCGGCTCGACCACCTCCACGTACTGCGGGTTCGAGATGGTCATGGTCGCAGCGGGCGGCGTCCAATCGCCCGGGATCGCGATGGCCTCCCTCGACACGTCGAGCGGCGCGCGGGGCGCGCACGCGCCGAGGAGCGCCAAGAGGAGGCTGGCGACGAGGGCGCGCCACGGTGAGTCCGCCATGTCGTGGCTCCGATCTGCAGCATGGCTGCGCACCCAGGCTACCCGTCGCTCGCCTCTCGCCTCAAGAGGCCGCTCGAGGCTCGCTGGTCCTCTCGCCACATCGAGCCCCCCCTCACCGACCGACGCGAGTGACGCGTGCTCTCACTGGGGTGTAGATCACACTGCGTCGGCCCAGCACGAGATCCCCCTCCCGCTTGCGGGAGGGGGAGCCGGATGCGCGCACCGACGGATCTGGGCTGAGCTGCATCCCTCTCACTTGGCCAGGCCCACGGGGCAGGCGACGCCGGTGCCGCCGAGCCCGCAATAGCCGTTCGGGTTCTTTGCCAGGTACTGCTGGTGGTAGCCCTCGGCGTAGAAGAAGGGGCCGGCGTCGAGGATCTCGGTCGTGATGGCGCCGTGCCCGGCCTTGGTGAGCTCCGCCTGGTACGCGTCCTTGCTGGCCGTCGCGGCGGCGCGCTGGGCCGCGTCGTGCACGTAGATGCCGCTTCGGTACTGCGTGCCGACGTCGTTGCCCTGGCGCATGCCCTGCGTCGGATCGTGGCTCTCCCAGAACGTGCGGAGGATGGCCTCGACGCGGATCGCCTCGGGGTCGTAGACGACCCGCACGACCTCGTTGTGGCCCGTGCGGCCGGTGCAGACTTCCTCGTACGTGGGGTTGGGCGTGTGACCTGCCGCGTAGCCCACGGCGGTCGCGTACACGCCCGCGAGCTGCCACATCTTGCGCTCGGCGCCCCAGAAGCAGCCCATGCCGACATCGAGGATGGCCATGCCCTCCGGAAACGGAGGCACGATCCGGTGGCCAGAGACGAAGTGCGCCTCGGGCACGGGCATGGCGCTCGGACGGCCCGGCAGCGCCTCTTCGCGGGTCGGCATCACGGTCTTCTTGCGGTCGAACAGAGTCCACATGAGGCCGAGGATCGGCCCGCGCAGCGCCCGCGGCAACTCCGCAGTTCGGGGGGGGCGAGCGCGGGTGCCTTTGACGCGGAGCTCGGAGCTGGCGACGCTACCGACCATGGCACTTCGCAGCTTCATCGCGCTCGCGCTCTCGATGACCCTCGCCGCAGGGTGTGAACCGACGGGCGGCGGCGGCTCGCGACGCGACGCGGGCAGAGGGGGTGGCGAGCAGCCCTTCCAGTGCATCGACACGCTCGACAACGATGGTGACGGCCTCTCCGACTGCCTCGATCCCGACTGTGCCGCGATTGCTGCGTGCGAAGGGATCGATGCCGGACCGGTGCCCGACACGGGGCCGCGGCCCGACGCGGGCCTCATGGCGTGCGAGGCGACGAGCGTGATGACGGGCAACCAGATCCAGCCCGTCGACATCGTCTGGGTCATCGACAACTCGGGCTCGATGGACGGAGAGCGAGACATCATCCAGGCAAACCTCGGCGAGTTCGCGCGCACGGTGGGCGCCGCGGGCATCGACTGGCACGTCGTGCTGATCACCGCCGAAGGCTTCGTCAGGGTGCCCGCGAGCCTGGCGGCCGACACCGAGCGCTTCCGCTACGTCGCCGACGATGTGCAGTCGGACGAGGCGATGTCCGCCGCTCTCGCCAATTTCTCGCGCTACGCCGACTTCTTGCGCGACGAGGCGGTCCTCCACTTCGTGCTCGTGACCGATGACGAGAGCGGCGTGACGGCGGGCGACTTCCGCACGATGATGCGCGGCCTCACCCGTCAATCCTTCCGCGCGCACGTGATCGCGTCACCGCCGGGGGCGATGAGCTGCACGGTCTTCTGCATGCCCGGCTGCAGTGGGCCCAACGGAGACGCGGCCGACAACGGCGATCGCTATTGGGAGCTCGCGATGCTCACAGGAGGCAGCTCCTACTCGATCTGCACGTCTGACTGGAGCGCGCTCTTCCGCGACCTGACGCGTGCGATCGCCATCGCGCGCCCGCTGCCCTGCCGCTATCGCATCCCCGACCCACCCGAGGGTATGCGCTTCGACCCGGGCCTCGTGAACGTCGACCTCTCGACGGGTGACGGCGCGACCGCGCGCCTACCCTACGTGGGCAACCCCGATGGGTCCGTCGCCTGCCCCGGCGACGGTCGCGGCTGGTACTACGACGATCCCGCCGACCCGCGGACGATCCTCCTCTGCAACGACATCTGCGACGTGATCGAAGACGACGCGGCCGCGAGCATGAACATCGCGTTCGGCTGCGCGACCGAGCTCATCTGAGAGCACGTGGCACTCGGATGGATCGATGCGGGTGCCACGGGCTCGAATCGGCGGGAGGGAGGCTCTCGCCGATTCACTCGGCGAGAGGGAGGGTCTGCGGCCAGACCCTCCGGCCAGAAACGTCGGAGATTGAGAAAATCCAAGTGACTATTGAACCGAGGGCCCGCGCAGAAACAACCTCTCCGTTTCGCCGCCGGGGCATCCCCGCGAGAGCCGCCCGCTCCCCTCGAAATACCCCCAGCATTCCTCGTCGCTCGGTCAGCACTGGCGGGGCGCCGCGACGCCGATCCGATCAGGTGATTCCTGCGCGGGCCCTGAACGCGGGCTCGGGCTGACGCAGGACCCCTCACCTCTCCGCTTCGAGGATGACCGCGAGGCCCTGTCCGACACCGATGCAGAGGCTGGCGAGCCCGTAGCGCAGGCCGCGGGTCGCGAGCTCGTGCGCGAGCGTGAGGAGGATGCGCGCCCCGCTCGCGCCGAGCGGGTGACCGATCGCGATCGCACCGCCGTGGACGTTCACGCGCGATGGGTCGAGGCCCCCCTTCTCGGAGAAGCCCAGCGCGCGCAGGCACGCGAGCGACTGCGCGGCAAAGGCCTCGTTGAGCTCGACGAGGTCGAGGTCCTTCGCCGTGAGCCCCGCGCGCGCGAGCGCCTTCTGCGTCGCGGGTACGGGGCCGATGCCCATCACGTTCGGGTGCACACCGGCGGCCGCGCTCGCGACGATGCGCGCGAGCGGCTTCTGCCCGTGCCTCACGGCCCACGCGCGCGAGGTCAGGAGCAGCGCCGCCGCGCCGTCGTTGAGCGAGCTCGCGTTGCCCGCGGTGACGCTGCCGTCCTTGCGGAACACCGGCTTGAGCTTCGCGAGCGCCTCGACGGTGGAGTCCGCGCGGGGGCCCTCGTCCCTGTCGATCACCGTGTCGGGCGCGCCCTTCTTCGACGCAGGGATCGAGACCGGCGCGATCTCGCGCGACAGCGCGCCCGCCGCCCACGCGGCGCTCGCGCGCCTGTGGCTCTCGGCCGCGAACACGTCCTGGTCCTCGCGCGAGACGGCGTGCTCCTTGGCGACCTCCTCGGCCGTCTCGCCCATGGAGAGCAGCGGGAAGCGCTCCGTCATCTTCGCGTTCGGGTAACGCCAGCCGAGCGACGTGTCGTAGACGGCCGGGGGCGTGCGCGGGAACGCCTCGCTGCTCTTCTCCATCGAGTACGGCGCGCGCGTCATCGACTCGACGCCCCCCGCGATCATCACCTCGGCGTCGCCGTTGCGGATCGCCCGCGCGCACTGCACCGCGGCCTCGAGGCCCGAGGCGCAGAGGCGGTTCACCGTCACGCCCGTGACCTCGTAGGGCAGGCCCGCGAGCAGGAGCGCCATGCGCGCGACGTTGCGGTTGTCTTCGCCCGCCTGGTTCGCGCAGCCGAAGATCACCTCTTCGACTGCGCTCTTGGCCGCGGGGTTTCGCTCGAGCAGCGCCTTGAGGACGTGCGCGCCCAGGTCGTCGGGGCGCACGGCCGAGAGCGCGCCGCGGTGCTTGCCGAAGGGGGTGCGCAGACCATCGAGGATCACGGCGTCGTTCATGGCGGCGCGCAGCATAGGCCCGCGCGGCGTCGATGCCACGCGGGCCTCGCGGAGCTCCGCTCGGGTGCTGCCGCCCGCTCAGAGCATGAGTCACTTGGATTGACTCATGCTCTGACATTTCTTGCCGGAGGGTCTGGCCGCAGACCCGCCCTCTCGCCGCGTGAATCGGCGAGAGCCTCCCGCCCGCCGCTTCGCGCCCGTGGCACCCGCATCGATCCATCCGAGTGCCACGTGCTCTCAGCGGGAGCAGCGCCGGACCGTGCTCCCCGAGTTGCACAAGTAGCCGCTCGGGCACGTGAGGAACTCGGGCGTGTTGCCCTCGGTGCACCGGACGAACTGCGTGCGACCGCGCCGACACGTGTAGTCCGTGAACT
>JBKDQC010000715.1:0-5833 GCA_046342295.1 Deltaproteobacteria bacterium
CCCCCGGGCCGATCGTGCCTCGCGCTTCTGCGCCGAGGATCATGAACTTCGCGGGCCGATCCTTGACGCTGCCCGCGGGGTTGTTGCCCTCGAGCTTCCCGAAGAGGCGGATGCCTTCGCTGCGCGGGTCGCCCGTGGGGAGGCCGGTCGCGAGCGCGACCATGGGCGTCTCTCCGACGCGGTCGAGAATGGACATGCGGCCTTTCTTGCGGGGCAGGGGCAGGTCCCGTCAAGGCCGCTTCTCCGCGGCGGGCCGCGCGCGCTCGGGCGCGCTTGAATGTCCGGGCCGTGGCGCCGTCCGAGGCGCCCATGCGCCTCTACCTCCCGGCACTCGCCCTCCTCGTGGCCATCGCGTCGCTCGATGCCAGCGTGGCATACGCCCAATCGCTCGATTGCCAATCCGTCCGTCGAACGCGCTCGCTCGCGCGCGCTGCCGGCCTCGACGCTCCGAACCTCATCCTGCTCGAGCGCAGTGTCTGCGGCGGGATCTCGGACCTCCGAGGCCTCCTCGCCTTCGCGCGGCCCAGCGAGGATTGCCTTCGCGTCACGACCATGTACGCGCTCGCCGCGACCGTGGGATCCGAGGATCTCGCGATGATCGATGGCACGCGCGTCGCGGTCTGCCGCACCGGCAACCTCGGTGAGCTCGACGAGTGGCCCAACGGCCGCCGCATCCGCTCTGGAACCTCTTGGGTGTATCCGAGCGGCCACCGCTTCTCGGGCGTGGGACGCTCGCTTCTCTATCCGAGCGGCGAGACGGCGCGCCGACAGGACGGGACCTGGCAGTATCCGAGCGGGCGCGCCGTCGATCCGAGCGTCCGACTCTTTCATCTTCCGGATGGCGGTCGCGTCGAGAGCGAGCGCGAGCTCCTCGCGTGGACCTGCGCGCGCGTCGGCGCCGAGCGCTGCGAAGCGGTGCTCGACGAGTTCCCCGCGGCCTGGAGCAGCGTGCGCGGCGCGCTCGTGACGATGCTCGCCTGGGAGGCCCGCGATCCCGAGTGACGAGGGTGGCTCACGCGACCCGAGGGCGCCGCGCACGCGCGCCGGTCGCGAGCCCCGATCACCAGAAGGCGGTCTGGAAGCCGATCGTCCCCATGTGGATCTCGAGGCCGTTCGAGCGGCCGTAATGCAGGTATCCGAGCTCCACGTAGCCGTCGCGGTCCGACGGTTGGCCGCGGCGTTCGTAGAAGTATCGGAGGCTGGCCGAGACTTCGTGGAGCTCGAGGGCGGCGAGGTCCGAGTCTGCCGTGCGGTACGTGCGCAGCCAGGTGCTCGCGGGGAGCTCCGTCGCGAAGAAGTAGGGTGCGCCCTGCGAGTGATACCGGTATCCGACGCGTAGCCACGTGTCGTCGGTGACATACTGCGTGACCTGCCCCTCGGCAGAGTGGGCGATGGCGCCGTAGTCATCGATGTAGAAGCGATAGCCAGCCTGGAAGAATGTACGGGACTCGGGGATCGCCTGGGCGAGTCGGACCGACACCGCGTTCCGGAGGCGCGAGGGCGGGAAGAGATCGCCGACCCGACCACCGCCCGTGAGAGGCACGGAGTTCCAGGGCGTATGGATGTGCCCGATCTGGCCCGTGAGACCGTATCCGACGGTCAACGTCGTCGACTCCGAGAGGAGCTGGCTGAAGCCCGCATTGAGCGAGAGGGTCAGTCGCTCCGTGAGCCCGAGATCGACGCCGTTGTACTGGACGGGATCGAAGACATCGACGATCGCGTCGGCTGCGAGCACCAACTGCGCATTGTCGTCGGCGAAGTCGAGCGAGACACCGAGGCCGCCATGCCCGGATTTCAGCTCCTCCTCGACGTGGGCGCCCCAGCGCAGGAGAAGGCGTGTGTCCTCGGTGTCCGGGATCGTCGTCGTGACATCCAGCGTGAAGGATTCGTTGTCCCGCGAGGCCGTCGAGATGGCCGAGAGCGCATCGGTCGAGGCGCTCGTGAGGACGTCCACGGGGAGATAGACGTCGTGCGTGATGCCCTCGCGGTGGCTCACGTGCACGTAGAGCACGGGGTTCGCGATGAAGGTGAATTCCGAGCCGCGCCCGCTCCCATCGATGTCCGCCTGCGACTGGTAGCCACGGCCCTCCTGATGAAACACGGAGAGACGCGCTCCGAAGCGATCGATGCGGAGGTCCGGGTCGCCCAAGCGTTCGCCGTCCGGGACGGCGCTCGCGCCGATCGAGAGCACGCCGTTGGGCGGTGGCGCGGTCTCGAACGCCTGACCCGACGCGTAGGTCGTGGCGAGCCCCATCCCTGCCGTGAGCGACGCGAGCACCGCGGCGCGCCGTCGCACCCGCGGTCTCATTGACCGCACCCGCAGCCGCCGCCGGCCGCGACGCCATCGCCGCCAGCCGCGCCCTCGCGGCTGCCACGCAGCTTGCGGAGGGAGCGACCGAGCAAGCCGTCGCTCGCCTGCATGGCCGGATCCGCGACCGTCCCCCGCGCGTACCGTGGGACGACCACGCAGCCCGAGAGCAAGAGCACAGCGACCAGCACCGACACGAGCCAAGGGCGAGTCATGGGAGGACGTTACCCAGACCCGGTGACGTTGAGGATGTCTCATCGCGTCGAGCCGCGAGTTCTCACGCCGTGAACGTCGTGTCACATCGCGTCGCGTCTTCTCCGAGAAAAGGGGGCGGCACGTGCCTTGCGGAGGGGCCGACCGTGGACTTGGCACGGCTCTTCGCCCTCGCGGGACTCTTCCTCTCGACCATGCTCGGCGGGCTCTACGCGACGACGCAGGCGGAAGGGCCGAGCGTCCCGTCGGTGCTCCTCAGGGGCCCCGAAGACCCGAACGAGGCAGGAGTCGCGCTCCCACCCGGACCCGAAGCGTCCGAGGATGCCGTCGTCTCCGCGCTCCCGTCGGGCCGGGATGTCCCCATCGCACCGGCCGAGCCCGAGTCCTCCGTGATCGTGGATGCCGCCACCGGCGTCACGATCGGGCCTCTCAAGCTCAGCCTCGCGGAACCGCTCGAGGACCCGGAAGAGGCGGATGCCGCGAGCGCGCGCGGCGGGGTCCCGCGTCGGACCGTGCCGCGTCGGGTCGTGCCGCGTCCCCCGTCGGGCCCTCGCCTCGATCCCGATCCGGGCCGACACGTTCTCCTCACGGCGCGCGGCATGATGGCGCGCGGCGAGACCGTGCGCGGCTCCTGCTACGCGTACCTGTCCGAGGTCTTCGATCGCGCGGGCCACGATGGATGGCGCACCCGTTCGATCGTCCACCAGGCCGGATCGAGCGGGCCGTACGCCGACCTCGACCTCATCCGCCCAGGGGACTGGCTCTACATCGTCAACAACCCCGACTCGACCCCTGTGGGCACCCACAGCGTGCTCTTCGTGGGGTGGGAAGACCGCGCCAACGGGTACGCACGCACGATCTCTCACGCGGGTTGGGCAGCCGGTGACAGCCCCGGTCGCGAGGGCACCTACGACGTCACGCGCACCTACCGCATCATCCGCCCTCGCCTCGCGCAGTGATCACATCCGCGGCGGCAGCAGCCCTTCGAACCAGGTGCGGCACGCGTCGTAGCGGTTCGCGTGGCAGCTGAGGTGGCTGTCGCTGGGCAGGCTCTCGAACACGCACGTGTGGGTCGGTGAGCTCTCGAGCTGCCGGCAGAGCGCCTCGACGGGCGGGCCTGCGACGATGTCGCCCGAGCACGCGGCAAGCGCGCTCCCACACTCGAACAAGCGGAAATCCCGGACCGCGAAGCTGTCGGGCGACACCTCCGTGATCGTGTCCTCCCGGGCCTCCGCGTCGGTGGCGAGGTCGCACGTCTCTCCCTCGCCGCAGTAGCGCTCGATCCACCGCGTGTACGAGACGGGCATGGTGCAGGGGCCGCCCCCGCGCGCGCCCGTCGCGAGCAGAGACGCGGTGGCCACCTGGTCGTAGGCGCCATCGAAGAAACAGCCGGCGGTGAAGTGGCTGCCTTGCCAGTGCGGCTGTTCGTCCAGGTCGGTGCGGGCCATGAGGATGACCGGAGCCGTGGCGCCGTGGCTGATGCCTTGGAGCAGGAGATCCTCGCCAGTCCAGTAGGTTCTCGCCCATGCTCCGGTCGTCGCTTCGCGGACTGCGACGTCGAGCCGCTCGGCTTCGTCGTTGTAGGGCGCCTCCCCCGAGCCCATCGAGGTGTCGAAGTAGTTGATGCAGACCGCCGCGTAGCCGTGGGAAGCATACCCGGCGAGGACCTCGGCATAACCCCTGCCCGTCACGCAGCCCATCTCGCCACCCGAGAAGACGACGACCAGTCTGGAGCACTTGGTCTCCGTGCAGGCGGACGCGTTGGTGACGAGGGTGCAGCGCTCGTCGATGCCTGTCTGTCCCAGGCAAGCGTCGAGCACGACCTGCCCATTGGCTGGTGGCGCGCTCCCAGAATCGCTGCCGACCTCGGGCAGCGCTGCGTCGGTGTCCTCGCGCGCGTCGGGCGGCGCAGGCTCGACGCCGGCATCGGAGGCGTCCGGCGAAGACCCGCACCCGGCGACGATCGACCACGAGAGCGCGAGGAGCCATCGTCCCTGGCGCCGACGTTCTTGGAGCAAGTCTTGGAGCGACACGGGCGCGCGACGACGACTCATCGGGCGAGCTTCGCACGCCACGGCGAGCCGCTCTACGGGTCTCGTCGGGCTCGCTCGCGTCAGTGCCGCACGCTCGCGACCATGCGCGCGGCGCCGCGCAGCGCGGGGGCGCCGAGACCGTCGAACACGGCGCCGGCGTCCCCTTCCAGCCAGAGTGATCCCGAGCCCCACGAGAGACCGAGCGCTGCGCCCGCGCCTGCGCGGAGCCGCCAGCCCTCCCGCTCTCCGCCCACCACCGCGGCGTCGGCTGTGGGCACGACTGCCAGGAGGAGCGCGAGGTCGCTGGTGCGCGCTGCGGTGAAGACGAGCTGCAGCGAGAGATCGCCGCGCGCACCCATCGAGAGCCCGTCGAGGCCGAGCGCGAGCGCACCCACGGACGTCGTGAGCGCGACGCGGTGGTCGGCCCAGCGCGCGAGCACGGGCCGCATGCCCACGGAGACCGAGCCTCCTTCGGCCAGAGGAAGGACGCTCGCGCCGAGCGTCAGCGGCACCGGCAGCGCCCGGAACGCGTAGCCGAGCTCGAGCTCGAGCGGGAGCCCCGCCGAGACCGCGAGCTCGCCCTCGCGCAGCTCGATCGGCATCGCCTGGGCGGCGGCCCGAGAGGCGCCCGCGGCGCCGACGGCGAGACACGCGCCGAGCGCGAGGGCCAGAGGACCGAGCCCTCGGAGTCCCTGCCCGGGCTCCGGCCCTCGGCCCGCGCGGGGACCCCGCAGAAGGGAGCGCCGCTTGCGCGCGGTCATGGCGCCTCGCGCACGACGCCGTCGGGCCAGCCGGCGTCGTCGTCGAGCATCTCTGGGCTTCCGCCGACGCGAGGCCAGAGCAGCGCGTCCACCAACCAGCGCAGGCGTGCGCGCGCGCCCGCCTCGTCGATCGTCGCCACCCCGGCGGCCGCGGCCTCGCTCGCGCTCACGCGATCTGCGATCTGCATGTGGTTCATCCCCTCGATCACCGCGAGGGTCCCGGGCCGCCCGCTCGTCCCGATCGCGCGGAGGCCTTCGCGCGCCTGCGTGCGCGTCACGCGCGCGTCGGCGCCACCGAGGATCGAGAGCGCACGTCCTCGGCCCCGTGGGCGCAGCGACCTGCCTGCGGGGTAGCTCGCGAAGAGCACGAGCTCATCGAAGTCCTCCGGGTGTTCGTCCCAGAGCGACGCCGACACGACACCGCCGAGGCTGTGGCCGAGGATCGCCGCTGGGGCCTCGTCCATCGTCCCCTCGAGGGGATCGCCTGGTGCGCGAGATCGCTCGCGCAGCACGCGCAG
>JBKDQC010000716.1:0-15639 GCA_046342295.1 Deltaproteobacteria bacterium
ACGTGGCACTCGGATGGATCGATTCGGGTGCCACGGGCTCGAATCGGCGGGAGGGAGGCTCTCGCCGATTCACTCGGCGAGAGGGAGGGGCTGCGGCCAGACCCTCCGGCAAGAAACGATCAGAGCATGAGTCACTCCAAGTGACTCATGCTCTGAGAGCACGTGGCACTCGACTGCCGTGTGCTCGGCCCGAGCCAGGTCGGTCTGGGACCCTCGGGAGCTCAGCTCGAAGGGGGAAGGAGCCGGGCCATGTCCTCGAGGAGCGTGGCCTGGACGTACTTCACCGTGCGCTCGCGCAGGATGCTCTTCGTGAGCGCGTACGCGGCGGCTGGCAGCGCGGAGAGGCGCGTGGCCTCCGCGCGCGCGCGCTCGAGCACCTCCGCCTCGGGCGCGATCTCGTCGATCCAGCCCGCGCGCACGGCGCCGTTCGGGTCCACGATCTCCGCGAAGAGCGTCGAGCGGGTGAGAAAGCGCGGATCGAGCCGGTCGCGCGCGAGCTCCATCGCGAGCACGGGGACGGGCATGCCGATCTGCACCTCGTTGAGGCCGATCTTGAACGCCCCCTCGGCAGCGACGCGGTGATCGCCCGTGAGGACCACGAGCGAGCCGCCTGCGAGGGCGTGGCCCGTGCACGCGATCACGAGCGGCTGCGGGTGTGTGTAGAGGCGCATGAGCAGGTGCGCGCCCCGCGTGACGAGAGCCTGCGCCTCCTTCACGCCGCTCATCATGGTCTTGAGGTCGAAGCCCGCGCAGAACCTGCCCGCGCGCCCCGCGAGCACCACCGCCTTGGCACCCCCGAGGGCCCGGTCGAGCGCGGCGTCGAGCTCGTCCATCATCGCGTACGAGAGCGCGTTGGCTTTGCCATCGTCCATGCGGAGGACGGCGATGTCGCTGGTGATGTCGAGGGTGACGAGGGCCATGACCGTCTCCGGGTTCGAAGAAGGGGTCGAACTTACATGGATTCGCGCGGCGCGGAAGTCGTCCGTCAGAACCGCGCGCCGAGATCGAAGAGGTGCTGGACCCGGTAGCGGCCGAGCGACGTGTCGATGTCGAGCTCGACGGAGTAGCCGATCAGGAGCGGGCCCACCTCGACGTTGAGCACGAGCATCGGGCGCACGGCCCAGCGCTGGCGGCTCTCCTCGGTGATGCGCAGCGTGGGGGCGCCGGTGCTGGTGTCGACGAGGCCCGAGCGCGTGCGCTGCGCGAGGCTCGTGACCGAGGCGCCGGCGCCGAGCTCGAAGTGAAAGCCCATCCCCGGCCCGAAGGTCACGAGCTGCCGCCAGGCGACGAAGGCGTCCCCCCGGAAGCGCTGGTCGAGCACGGAGAGGACCTCCGAGCCCGCCGGCGAGCTCTCGCCGCGGAGGTAATGGAAGCGGCCAGCGATCACGAGCGCGTCGTTGACGTCGAGGCCGAGGAGCACCCAGAGGCCGAGGGGCCAGCCCGGATCCTCGAAGGCCGCCGCGATGCCGAGGCCCGTGGTGAGCCTGAGCCGACCGCCGTAGCCCTCACCGCTCCGCGCGCGCGAGGCGAGGTCCGCGATGGCCACGCTCGATGCGCCCACGAAGATGCGCTCCTGCAAGCCGAGCGTGGCGACGGTGACCGCCCCGACGACGCGCCCCTCGCAGTCCACGTAGGGACCGCCGACGCTGCCGCTCGCGAGCTGCGCGTCCGTCGAGAGGGCGCGGGGCCCGAGCGCGCTGACGACACCCTCGGAGAGCGACTGCGCGAAGAGTCCCTCACCGCGCAGTCCGAGCGCGAGACGGTCGCGGCCGCTCACGTAGGGATGACCGATCGCCACGATCCGCATGCCGACGCGCAGGGCCTCGGGCTCGGCGAGCTCGAGCGGGGGCGCGGCGAGCGGGCTCGCGAGCGAGAGCAGCGCGAGGTCGTCGTCGGGCGCGGTCGCGACGATCCGCGCGCTGCGAGGGTTGCCCTGGTGGTCGAGCACGCGCACTGCGTGGCCGTCGCGCACCGTCCGGAACGACGTCACGACGTGGCTCGGGTCGATCGCGACGAAGCCCGAGCCGACCGCGAGCCCAGACTCGACACGCACGACCGAGGCGCTCGCGCGATCGTAGGCAGTCTCGGCGCAGAGCTGGTCCTCGCCCGCGACCCGCGCCGGAGTCTCGGGCGGATCGGCGTGGGGCGCGGCGACGGGCTCGACAGCGACGAGCTCGGTGCTCGACGGCTCGGTCCTCCTGACCTCGGTGCTGTCGGGCACCGGCTCCACGCGGGCGTCGGGCGCCTCCGGGGAGGGGCTCTCCTGGGCGCGGGCGCGGGCGCCGAGCGAGAGGACCAACGCGACAACGAGCAGACGTGCGTGCATGGGAGCTCCTCGGGAGACGATGTCGGGACGCAGCGTATACGCACCCTCGGGGGCGAGGCACGGTTCCGACGCGGGGACCTCTCTCGCAGGACACCCGCTCGGCGCGGGCGTTGTATCCTCGCGGGCGATGAGCCTCCGCAACGTCGTCTTCGCCGCGCCCTTCCCCCTCGAGACCACGATGCGCTTCGCGCGCGCCGCGGCGCGCCTGCCGAACGTGCGCCTGCTCGGCGTGATGCAGGAGAGCCCCAAGGGCGAGGACGCGCGCCTCTTCTCGGACCTCGTGCGCGTCTCGGACGGCCTCTCGGCGCAGGATCTCGTCGACGCGTGCCGCGTGCTCTCGGCGCGCCACGGGGCGATCCATCGCCTGACGGGCATCCTCGAGCCCTTGCAGGTGCAGCTCGCCGAGGCGCGGGCGGCGCTCGGCATCCCGGGCACCGATCCGCGCACCGCCGATCTCTTTCGGGACAAGGCCCGCATGAAGGACGCGCTGCGCGCCTCGGGGCTGCCGACCGCGCGCCACAAGCTCGTCCGCTCCTGGAAGGACGCCGACGACTTCGTCGGCGAGGTGGGCTTTCCGATCGTGCTGAAGCCGCCGGCAGGCATGGGCGCCAAGGCGACCTTCCGGGTCAACGACGTGGGCTCGCTCCGCGGGGCGCTCGAGGCCATCCAGCCGAGCCCCGGGCGCCCGGTGCGGGCGGAGGAATTCCTGCGAGGCCGGGAGTTCAGCTTCGAGACGATCACCATCTCGGGCAGACCCCTCTTCTACTCGATCTCGCATTATCTGCCGGCCTGCCTCGAGGTCCTGGAGAACCCGTGGATCCAATGGACTTGCCTCCTGCCGCGCGACATCTCGGGCCCCGAGTACGACGCGCCCAAGCGGATGGGGCTCGCGGCCGTGCAGGCGCTCGGTCTCGACAGCGGCTTCACGCACATGGAGTGGTTCCAGCGCGGTGATGAATCCCTCGCGATCGGCGAGATCGCGCAGCGCCCACCGGGCGCCAACATCACGCGGATGACCGGCCTCGCGCACGACTTCGACCCGTACCGGGCGTGGGCGCGCGCCGTGGTCGATCAGGCCTTCGACGGCCCCTACGAGCGCAAGTATGCCGTGGGATGCGCGTACCTCCGCGGCATGGGCCGCGGTCGGGTCGCCCGCGTGGTGGGGATCGACGCGGCGCAGGACAAGGTCGGCGGCATGATCGAGGAGTTCAAGCTCCCCGCGCCCGGCGCTCCCAAGAGCGACAGCTACGAAGGCGATGGCTTCGTCATCGTGCGGCACCGCGACACCGAGGTCGTGCGGGCGGCGCTCAAGGCCATCGTCGAGACGATCCGCGTCGAGTACGTGTGATCGCGATGCGTGCGGACCTCGACTTCAGCCCGGCGAACAGCACGGACCGCCCTGGGCATGTCCGGCCGCGCGCTCCGCGCTCGCCACCGACCAGCCGAACCCGCCCTCGACTTCACCGCGAGGGCTGTCGAGCGTCTCGCTCGGGCCTGCGCTCACGCCCGTCGGCGAGCCGAGGTGAAGCAAGACGCCCCCTTCCTGCCGCTCGGGGCTGCTGACGCCTGGAGCGCCCACGACCACATCGAGGTAGCCGTCTCCGTCGATGTCCCCGGCGCTCAACGCGAGCCCGAATGTGCCGCGGGGGTGGCCTGCGGGGTTGTCGAGCTCGGCATCGCGCATCCCGCCGATGCCCGCCCTCGAGCCGAGGTAGACGAAGACGCGACCCCGGTCCACCTCCGGTGCGTCGAGGAGTGGCGCGCCGACGACCAGGTCGGCGTACCCATCGCCGTCGAAGTCCCCCACGGCCAGCGCCGCTCCGAAGGCGGCAAAAGCCTGGTCGGTCGGGCTGTCGAGCACCGTCGAGGGCGCAGAGGCCACACCGCTCGGCGAGCCCGGAAAGACGAACACGTTCCCTTCGTTGGCTGCACCATTGCTCTGGAGCGGTGCTCCGACCACGAGGTCGGCGTAGCCATCGCCGTTCATGTCCGCCGCGCCCGCCAACGAAGACGCGAACCAGCCCCCGACGCGGTCTTCGGGGTTGTCGAGCACGACCGGCCCCCCGAGGCCGCCCGTCGCGGAGCCCGAGTAGACGAACGCGTTACCTTCGTCCGGCGCTGGTGCGTCCTCGAGCGGGGCACCGACGACGAGGTCGGCATCGCCGTCACCGTTCAGGTCGCCCACGCCCGCCACCGCGAAGCCGAATCGAGCGAGCGCCTGGTCTACGGGGTTCACGAGCGTGAGGTCCGGCGTCGTGTCGACCCCGCTCCCCTGGCCGAAGTACACGAACGCAGCGCCTCCATCCATCGCCGGTGCGTCCTGCGTGGGGGCGCCGATGACGAGGTCAGCGAAGCCGTCGCTGTTCAGATCGCCTGCCCCGGCGACCGAGAACCCGAAGCCGCCCGCCTGCCTGGCGGGGTTGTCGAGAGTCACGTCCGGAGTCGAGCGGATGCCCGTGCGCGAGCCGAGGTACACGAACGCCTTGCCCTCGCTGCTCTGGAAAGGAGCACCGACGACGAGATCCGAGTAACCGTCGCCATTCAGATCGCCCGCAGCGGCCAGCGACCAGCCGAAGTCGGCGCGGCCCCCAGGGTTGTCGAGGTCGGCGCCTCCTCCTCGAAGCCCTGCGGGGGAGCCGTAGCGCACGAAAGCAGCCTCGGCTGCGCCGTCGAGGCCAGGCGCACCGGCGACGAGGTCGGCCCAGCCGTCGCCGTCGAAGTCGTCGGGCTGCCGGCCGACGTCGAGGTAGCGCACCTCGCTCCACCCCGAGCACGCGGGGCCGGCACAAGCGCGCACCCGCCAGCAGTAGCGACGGCCGACCGGCGCGTCTGTCGAGACCGGCAAGGAAGCCGCGGGATGAAACGTCGTCGCGCCGGTGCGTTCATGGACCTCGGGGCTCGGGAATGCACACGCGCGGAAGTCGAGCGGACAGTCGTCGTCGAGCTGAACCTCGTAGTCCGACGCCCCCGCGACGGTGAGCCACATGAGCTTCGGCCGCAGCGGGTGATTTGGCAGGGGCTCGGCATCGCGCACGCGCACGCTCCCCGTCGTGAATCCGTTCCATGGGAACAACGGCTCGACGCGGCCCGGAGGGATCACGTGTGCGTCGGGCGAGCTGGCGTCGAGCCCTGCGTCGTCGATTCCCGCCCCGGAGTCGAGCCCCGCGTCGCCCATGCCTGCGTCGGGTTCTCCCGCGTCCGCGAGCCCAGCCTCCGCGAGCCCAGCCTCCGCGAGCCCGACGTCGGTTTGCGCCCCATCTGGCTCCCCGCCGTCGCCCGGGGCGAAAGCATCCGTGCCGCCCGGCGCATCCATCGGATCGACGTCGCGACCTCCGGCATCGAGAGTCGTGGCGGCCTCGCGCGGTGGCGACGGGTCGAACACCAGCCCGCACCCTGCGAGCGACACGAGCACACACGCGGAGACGACACGACGCACACGGAGAGGTTACCCCACATGCCGGCCCGCGGTCGCGCGTGCTTCCGCCCGAAATCCGACCCGGTGTCCGGGCCGCAGTGCTCGCCGTCGAGCGCCGCTGCTGCCCATGCGCTCGCACCTGGTGCGGAGAGGCGCCAGGTGCAGTACCAGGCAGAGATTCCGTCGCGACCGACGGTGCTCGGCGAGGAAGAAGGAACGCTCGAAGACGTCGCGGCGCGGACCGTGCGCCACGAGGCGGAGCTCGCGGTGGAGCACACGGCGAGCCGCTTCTTCGTCAGGGTCGTTCGTTCTCCGCGCCCCGGCGAACCCCCGAGGGGGTAGCGCGTCCGACCGCCCGGTCGTAAGCAGGAATGGTGTCGTCACGGTCCAATCGAATCGAGCGCGGCGCCCGCGACCTCTTTCACCGAGGTCCTCCATGCTGACGGTCGACTGGGCGACGTTCATGCACGCGTACGAAGAGGGCGCTCGAACCCTCGGGAGCGACAACTGGATCGACACCGAGACGGGTCGCATCGGGTTCGGGGAGATCCCCCACGAAGGTTCTCGATGCGTTCGCTTCTTCGAAGCATCGAGCGACGCCGCCCAACACTCGGGCGAGCGCGAGCACGATCCGACGTGGGTCGTCCCGGGCCTGACGCACCGCTGGGAGCTGATGGTCTTCGCGCGCTACCCGACGGAGCTCCGGCTTCGTCTGGAAGACGCGCACTTCTCTTTCGAACATGAATCCGTCTACCTCCTTTCCGCTGCCGAGCGCCGCGTCCTGAAGAACGAGCATCGCGAACTGTTGCGAACGGCACCCGGCGCGAAGGAGACCCTCGTTCGATGGCATGAGCTGTCCCAGCTCCACTCCTTGGCGAAGTGGTGCGCCGAATCGCCGCTCGGGCTCGAGCCGCCTCCATTCGCGAGTCGCGCGCTGGCCTGGTCGCAAGAGATGGAACGAGAGGAGAGCTCGTACACGGAAAGCCTCCTTGCGCGCCTGGACTCCTGGCTTCGGACGCACGCATCCCCCGTCCATGCGTCTCTTGGAGCGGGTCTCTCGGAGCCTGAGATCGTCGCCGCGGAGACACGCTTCGGAGGGTGGTTCTCGCCGGGGATCCGGGCCCTCTACCGGTGGCGAAACGGCTCGTCCGAGCGAGGCGACTTCTACCTGAATCACGCGTTTCTGAGCATGGAGCGGGCCGAGCGCGAGCGCGCGAGAATGCTCGAGCTCCGCGAGAAGAAGGGCTCTGGGCCGGCCTTGCCGTGGAGTGACGCGTGGTTGCCGATCTTCGACGCCGGCACTGGCGACATGCTCTGCTTCGATGCCGAGGGGATCGACGGGGGCCTCTCTGGACAGCTCGTCGACTATCCCCATGAAGTCCCCGAGTCCAGAACACCCGTCTTCGCCGACGTCGAGTCCTGGCTCGAGACGTACCTCGGAGCGCTCGAGCGTGGTCTCTTCACGTTCGATGGTGAGTACCTCGAGTGCATCGACGTCGAGCGCTTCCTCGCTTTCGTACAGACGAGAGCGGCCATGAAGCGGTGTCGTACACAACATCGACGAACGAGCCGTGGTGGCGGAGATTGAGCGCCAGAAGCCGCGGTCCTCGCACGAGAAGCCCACGAGGCGGTCGTGCCCGCAGCGCTTGCGCGCGAAACCCACCTGCGATGGCCGGCGCGTTCTCGGGCCGCAGTGCTCGCCGTCGACTCGCGGACGCGCCGTTGGCTCGGTGCCCCCACCCAACTCCGCTCCGCGCAACAGCATCGCCTCGCCATCCTCAGCCGCTGGGCTCGGCCCGGGGCGGTTCCCTCCCTCGGGGCGCTGGAGGAAGTGCTCGCGCGCGCGGAGGGTCGTCCAGCGGTGCAGCAGCTCGAGCGTCGCTGCGTCGGCGGTGGCGAGGGTCTCGAAGAGGTGGTCCTGGATGCCCTTGTGCACCGCGCACACGTGGCTCTCGCGCATGCGCCCGAAGATCGTGCCGAGCGTCTTGTGGTTGTGGGCCGTCTGCGTGCCGCAGTACGGATTGTAGGGGCAGTCCACGCAGTCGGGCTGCGCGTCGAGGTTCGACGCGATGAGCTGCGCCCGAACGGTGGGGTGCCCGACGACGTCCCGGTAGCGCGCCGTGCGAACGTCGTCCGCGAGGAGGAAGGCGTCGTCTCCGCGCTCGTGCAGCATGCGCCCCTCGTCGGAGCTGAAGACCTTGCCATCGTAGTTGTACGCGAGCGCCCCGACGCCCGCGCCCTCGGGGCTCCGGATGTCGAGGAAATTCGGGTCCTCTCCCGCCAGGATCTTCGTGAGGAAGATCGCGGCGTAGCGCTCGAGCATCTGCGTGCCGCCGCGGTTGAGCTCGAGGATGTAGTCGAACGCGCGGCGGTAGTACGCGAGGTAGTCGGCGCGCGGGTACTCGACGACCTTCGCCGTCTTCTCCGCGAAGCCGAAGGGGTCGATCGGGCGCAGGAAGATGGACCGAACGCCGAGCGAGGCGAAGGTGTCGATGACCTCCTTCCACTGCGCGAGCGAGGCGCGCGTCGTCGTGAGCAGCGCCTCGACGTGGTAGAGGTTCGGGTCGAGGCCAGCGGCCTCGTAGGCCTCGTTGATGCGTCGGATCCAGTGGGTGGCCACGCGGAAGGCCGAGCCGTCGTTGCGGGCGCCGCGACCTTCGGCGGGCGCGAGCGGGAGCTTGCGCTGCTTGTCGTGCAGGGCCTCGGGCCCGTCGATCGAGGTGCAGATCTGCACGCGGTTCTCGAGCAGGAACGCGAGCTTGTCCTCGTCCATCAAGGAGAGGTTCGTGACCATCGTGAGCTCGACGGTCTTTCGTGTCTCGCTCCCGAGGCGCCGCGCGCGGCGGACGATGCGCTCGACGATCGGGAAATTCACGAGCGGCTCGCCGCCCTGGAATTCGATCGTGAGCGACGGGCTCGTGGTCTGGAACGCGAGGTCGACCGACGCGTCGGCGATCTCGGGGGTCATGTCCGTGTGCACTGCGTCCATCTCCGCGCGCGAGGCGTGGCAGTAGACGCAGGTCTCGTTGCAGCGCAGCGTGACGATCATCATGTGGAGGATCGGTCCGCGATCGAGGTGGACGCGGCGCTGCTCGAGGCGCGCACGCGCTGCATCGGGGTCGTGGTGCGCGCGGAGGAAGTTCCGTGTGCGCAGCGTCTCGTGCGCGTGCGAGCCTGGGGCGAGCGTGCCGGACACGAAGGCGCGGAAGTCCTCGGAGCCGAGCACCGCCCAGTTGCCCTCGAGGTTGGTCAAGACCACGCGATCGCCGCCGGGGAGCTTGCGAAATCGAAAGAATGCGGGCAGCGAGAGGTCGGGCGTGAGGCCGCGGAGAAGCGCGCCGTCTTCGTGCGTGGGGAGGGAGTTCACGCCCCGACGCTACCAAAACGCGCGCGTCCGGACATGGCGTCACGATCCCGGCGATCGCGCGGGGTCAGGTGCGCGACGCGAGCGGCTCGGCTGCCGCACGCGGGCCGCGGCGCATCACCCGCGTCTCGCGCAGCACGAGAAACGCGACGAGCACGTTCACGAGGACGACGAGCACCCCGCTCTCGCCGATCCAGATCGACTGCGTGCGCGAGGCTCCGCCGCCGACGGTGAAGCCGTCGAAGGCACCCTGGATCGTGGCGTTCCAGGCGGCGTGGTTGAGCGTCGCGGCCCAGACACTGCCGGACTCGAGGCGGACGTAGGCGATCACGACGCCGCCTGCGATCGTACCGACGAGGAAGAGGAGCCCCGACAAGACCGGATAGGGCCCGGCGGCGTACTGCCCGCTGACGATGAGCGGCAGATGCCACACCCCCCAGACGAGGCCGCTCGCGAGAATTGGGTGAGGAACCTGCGCATCGACGAGGCGGGTCAGCATGTAGCCGCGCCAGCCGATCTCTTCGCCGAGCGCCGTGAGGGCGGACAGGGGCACGCCGATCGTGAGCGTCAGCGCCAGCACGACGGCGAAGCGGACGGGCGACGACAGCTCCGAGAGGCCGAGGTTCGATGCCTCCGGCGCGCCGAAGCGGTCGAGACCCGTGAGCCACGCGCTCCCGTAGGCGAGCGCGCAGATCGCGAGCGGCGAGAGCCAGGCGAGCAGCCATGGCGTCGCTCCGCCTGCGCGCCCGACGCGGAACGACACGTCGGCCACACCCTCTCGCCAGACGAGCCGACAGCCCAGGCTCACGAGGCCGGGCGCCCACATCAGCGCGAAGACCTCGCCCACATGGGCCTCGATGGGCCCGCCGAGCGCAACGATCCGCGCCTGGATCGCGAGCGAGAGTGCAAAGGTCAGCACCAGATAGATCGCGAGGCGGCGGCGCGCGGTCGGGACCGAGAGAGAGGGTACGGTCATGGCGAGCCTCTACGCATCGGCGGAGCGTGCCATGACACCACGTCTCTCGGAGTGCGAACGACGTGGCAGCCTCGGAGGCGAGCACGCGCTCGGGCGCAGTGCGCCGTTCGGACGAAACGTGTTAGGCGTAGACCCATGAGCGAAGTGGTTCCGTCCCTGCCGCCGGAGCTCGCCGCGATCGAGCTCGCCGACGCGAGCGTGGCGCTCTCGATCGACGCGTCCACCTACGGGCTCGAGGCGCTGTACGCGTCGAGCTATGCGTTCCTCGATCGCGCGTACGTGCTCCTCGACCGACCGAGCCCCGAACGCTACCGCGTGACGCTGGCTCCGAAGCGCAGTGAAGGCGAGGTGCGCGCGCAGCTCACGCAGCTCGCAGGCGAGTTCGCGAACGAGCTCCTCGCGGCGGCCTACCGGCAGCGCCTGCACGCAGACAACCGCGCCCTCGTCGAGAGCGTGACGATGCGCGCAGTCGCGGGAGCGCTCGGGCCGCCCGCGGGGAGCCCGGGAGGAGGCGAGACCGCGCCCTCGCTCGAGGAGCTCGAGGCCTTCGATTTCTCCGCCGAGGCGTTCGAAGATCCGCTCGGCATCGCGATGAGCTGGGAAGAAAAGTACGGGAAGAAGACGCCGCCCGCGGCGGGGGAGGACCCGCCGACACCCGAGATCGCGAAGAAGGGCGCAGGCTGATGCACGAGCTGCGCTTTCACCGCGCGATCTACCGCGGCGAGGCCGTCGACGCGGCGGCCAAGCTCTACGCGCCCTACGCGCGCATCGAGCTCGCCCAAGAGCCGGACCACTGGGTCGTGCGCGTCGCGGCGAGCACCCCCGCGCGCGCGCTGCGCGTGGCGCGGGAGCTCGCCAACCACGCGCTCGGCGCGACGCTCCGAGGCTGAGCGACCTTCGTGCGCGGCGCGCATGCACGGGACCGCGCGTGCAGGTCGCTCGTGTCGAGTCCCGCGCGCTCGAGCGACGCGCGCGGATCGGTGAGCGGCCTCTGGACCGTTCGCTCGAGGCGCGACTGAGAGCACGTGGCACTCGGATGGATCGATGCGGGTGACACGGCGAGAGGGAGGGGCTGCGGCCAGACCCTCCGGCAAGAAACGTCAGAGCATGAGTCAATCCAAGTGACTCATGCTCTGAGCCACCATTCAGTCGTTCACCGCGGCGCGCTGCTGCCGCCGACGAGCTCCGCGATCCCGCTCGCGATCGTCTGCTGCTCGGCGGGCGCGAAGCCCTCCCGCTCCCACGTGATGCGGCCCTCGCGATTCACCCAGACGCTGAAGGGCGCGGAGCGGCGCGGGTTGAGCTGCGTCGTGACGCGGGTGTCGAGGTCCGTCACGACGTCGAAGGTGATGCCGAGGCGGCGCGCCGCGGGGCCGACGCGCGAGACGGTCGTGGCGTTGTCCATCGAGATGCCCACGACGCGGAGGCCCGCGGCGCGGTGACGCTGGTAGAGCGTCTCGTAGAACGGCATCTCCTGCTGACAGGGGACGCACCACGTCGCCCAGAAGAGGATCGCGACGGGGTTGCGGCCGACGAGCTCGCCCATGCGGAACTGTCCGCTCGTCGGGCCGCCGACGGCCGCCGGGAGCGTGAAGGGAGGCGGTTGGCCGCCGACGCGCGCGCGCGCCGACGAGACGGGCGAGAGCGCGTCGAGCAGCGGGCCGAGCGCGGCGCGCGCTTCGTCGGAGGCGGCGTCCCGCGGGCTCGGGGTGAGGGTGAGGCCTGCGGCGAGCGCGAGGGTGAGACCGACGAGGGCGAGGACACGGCGCATGGCGGGCTCCGACGGCTGGAGAGAGTCAGCATTCAAGGCCCCCGGGAGCCTGGAGTCAACGGCCAGCGCACGCCGCTTCCGCTCCGGGGTCCCTCATCCGAAGAGCGAGGCCCCGCCCGTGATCCACGCGAAGCGCGCGACCGGGTAGACCGCGACGAGCACCGCGGTGAGCCAAGCGAGCGAAGAGGTGCGAGCGAAGCGGCGCCGCAGCGGCGCGACGAGCTCGGGCTCGGACACGCGCTGCCCGACGAGCGCCGAGGTGGCGAGCCCGAGGCTCGAGGCGAGCGCGAGCGCGAGCGCCGCATAGAGAGGCCAACCGACGCCGCCGCTCTCCTCCACCCGAAGCAGACAGAACGGACATTGGTGCACCGGCGTCTCGTACGCGTGCGGGGCGACGTAACCGACGATCGCGGGCACGGCGGCGACGCCCGCGGCGAGCGCCGCTGCGCTCGCACCGCCCGCCAGGAGCGCGGCTGCGCCCGGGCGACGCGCCCAGCCTGCGCACGCGGCCAGCAGCGCGGCGAGGAGCCCGAAGGCGACGAGCGCGACCATCGCCTCCGGCTCGGCGCCGCCGTCGCGACCGAGCACCGACGCGGCGCGGGGCCCGAAGCCCGTCGAGCAACACGAGGCGACCACGCGGAAGTCGAGGTCGAGCGCGAACCGTGTCGCGGCGAAGAAGCTCCCGAGGAAGAGGGGCCCGACGAAGAAGGCGCCCGCGAGCTTGGGCCGGGTGAGGACACCTTCGCGCTGCGTGAGATCGGCGGCGTGAAGCGCCCGCCACACCGAGGACGCGAGCGCGGACGAGACCGCGAGCAGGAGCGCGCGCAAGCCCCACGGGCTCGACGCCAGCACCCCGTACGCGCACATGGCGCCTCGGAGCGAGCCGGCGAGGCGATCGGCCCCGGCGACCGCGAGGAACAGGTCGAGCCACGCGAAGGCGCCCGCGAGAGAGAAGAGCGTCGAGACGAGCTCCACGCGCTTGTCGAGCTCGAGGCGCGCGCTCGAACCCTCGCGCGCCTCGTCGCGGCCGAGCGCGCGCGCGGCGGTGACCATCGCGAAGATCGCGAGAGTGGCGGCGCTCAGGCCGACGACCACACGCGCGAGCAGCCACGGGCGGACGCGGTTCTCGATCACGGCGCCCCCCCGGGGGCGGCGGCGGCGGCGTCCTCGCGAGCGATGCGTCCGCCCTCCATCGGGACGATCCGATCCACGCCCGCATGCGCGATCACGCGCGGGTCGTGCGTCGCGATCACGATCGTCCGCGCGCCCTTGCGCGCCGTCTCCGCGCGCAGCCCGTCGAGCCACGTCAGCAGCTCGGCGGTGCTCGATGCGTCGAGGTGCGCGGTGGGCTCGTCGAGCAACAGGATCGGGGGCTCGAGCACGAGCGCTCGGAGGATCGCCACGCGCTGACGCTCTCCCCCCGAGAGGCGCTTGGCTGCTGTGGCGCGGTGCGCGGCGAGGCCGATGCGCTCGAGACGCGCCGCGAGCCGCGCGCGATCCTCGGGGCTCGGTCCGCCCACCGGAACGAGCGGGAGGAAGAGGTTCTCCTCGACGCTCATCTCCGGCACGAGGGCGAGCTCCTGGAAGACGAAGCCCACCTCGTCGCGCCGCAGGGCGGCGCGGTGCCTGTCGCGAAGGCGCACGATCGAGCGTCCGAGCACGCGGATCTCGCCGGCGCTCGGCGCGATCATCCCCCCGAGCAGCGACAGCAGGGTCGTCTTTCCGCAGCCGCTCGGGCCACGGAGGAGCGTCAACGAGCCCGCCTCGATGCGGAGCGTCACGCCGCGAACCGCATGGATCTCGCGTGCGCCATCGGGATAACGCTTGGCGACGTCGACGCACTCGAGGGCGGCCGCGGTCTCGGACACGCGCGAACGATAGAGCCCGCGCGTGGACAAGTCGATCAGCCCGGTCCCTGCCTGCGGGCAGGGTTCGCGGCGAGGTGCCATCCCCGCTCAACGCTTCGCGAGGAGCGCCTCGAGCTCGGCGACGCGACGCTCCGCGTCTTGACGGCGCGCCCGCTCCTGGTCTGCGCGGTGGCGCTCCTGCTCTGCGCGCTGGCGCTCCTGCTCCGCGCGCTCACGCCCGAGCGGAAGCGGCTGACCGTCGCGATCGATCCACCGGAGAAATGGCCCCGGCTCTTCGTGCAAGCCCTCGGGCCTCAGGCCGAGCGACAAGCCCAGCGCCTCGATCGGGAGGTCTCCCCTCGCGTCGGGCGCGAGCGCCGCGAAGCGGCCGTCGGGGCCCATCGCGTGACCTTCGAGCGTGTGGCTCGTCGGGTCGTAGAGCGCGTACGCGCGAAGCTTCCAGACGCGCTCGTAGATCCTCCGCTTCTCGTGGCGATCGGCGTGCGCGGTCGAGGGCGAGAGCAGCTCGATCACGACGTCCGGCAGCTTTCCGCCCTCTTCCCACGCGTACCACTTGTCACGAGGGCGCTTCTCGGTGTCGAGAACGACGAAGACGTCGGGCCCGCGAAAGGTCTTGGCGTGCAGCTCCGAGAAGTACACGAACATGTTGCCGCCGACGTAGACGTCCTGGCGGTCTTCCCAGAAGTCGGCGAGCGACTCGATGAGCACGCTCATCTGCGCGCGGTGTCGAGCGGACTCCATCGGCACTCCATCCGACGACGGGAGCTCGTCCCCGCGCGGCGGCCGGACGCCGAGGGACGCGTCGAGGACGGGCCGTTCGAGGTCGCTGGACACGTCGCCCAGCCTAACGGAGTTCGTCGTCATGCGGGAGGCCGAGCAGGGCGCGTTCCGGCCCCCCTGGCCACGAAATGCGAGGAATTCGGCCCGCTTCTGGCGGTTCGGCGCGCCACCTCCCTGGCGGACGCCGGGCGGCTCGACCGTGCCGGTGACCCTCTCGGTGTGCCATGGTCGGCCCATGTACGGTCTGCGCACGCTCAAGCTCGAGGCCCTCGATCTCGAGGCGGCCACACGGTTCTACACGACGGCGCTCGGCACGACGCCCTACTTCGAGCAACCCTTCTACGTGGGCTTCGAGGTCGAGGGCTACGAGCTCGGCATCACGCCCGCCGAGAGCGCCTCGCCGGGACCGGGGCAGACGAGCACGTACCTCGCGGTGAACGACGTCGACGCCGAGATGGCGCGCTGGATCGCCCTCGGCGCGACCGAGCACGAGGCCGCGAGCGACGTGGGAGAAGGGATCCGGCTCGGCGCCGTCCTCGACCCCTTCGGCAACGCCGTCGGCTTCATCCGCAACCTCCACTTCGCGCCGAGGCTCGTCACCGCCGACGCAGAGGACATCTCTCCGCGAGAGATCGTGAAGGAGGCGGTCGTGCCGATGGCGCGCGCGGCCGCATGGCCGTTGTGGTCGACGGGCGAAGGCCTCGCGCGCTGGCTCGTGAACCACGCGCGCGTCGAGCTCCGACCCGGGGGCGCGTACGAGATCTCGTTCCGCGACGACGCGCCCGAGGGCTTGCGCGGGAGCGAGGGGTGCCGGGTGCTCTCGTTCGTGCGCGGGAGGATGCTCTCGTTCACGTGGAACGCGCCGCCGCACCTCGCCCGAACGCGGTGGGAGCACACGTGGGTGGTGGTCGAGCTCGAGGACGAAGGCGTGCACGCGCGCGTGCGCATCACCCACACCGGATGGCCCGCAAGCGGCCTCGCCGCCGAGCCTCAGTGGGAAGAGACCTTCGCCTACTTCGATCGCGCGTGGGGAGGCGTCCTCGAGGCCCTCGGCGAGCACGCGCGCACCGGCGCGAAGCGCGGGACATGAGGCACGCGGGGCGCTGGAGAGCCCTCTTGGCTCGGCGCGAGCGCGACCT
>JBKDQC010000717.1:0-10611 GCA_046342295.1 Deltaproteobacteria bacterium
GGACAAGGTCCACGCCGACGCCCGTCTGCGGTCGTCCACGGGTGCAGAGCGCGTCCGGCTTCAACAGCGCACCGCGGCCGAGTTGCCCCAGATGAATAAGGCGGCGTGACGCGGTGCGATCTGCACCCGAGTGAATCGGCGGGATCTCCTGCTGATCTGCATGCGACGCGCTGCTACCCTCGCGCGATGGTGCGTCAGCGCGGCTCTCGGTTGCTCACCCTCCTCGTGCTCGGCGCGTGGGGGGTGAGCGCGTGTGGTGAGGACGAAGCGAGCACGGACGAGTCGGGGCAGGCCGCCGAGGTGGTCCCTGCAGTGCCGGTCCCCGAGGAGCCACCTCCGCCTCCGCCCGATCGCAACCCCGATGGCTCTCTCCTCGAGGGGGATTCCTACGTCGGAGGGCTTCGCTTGCCTCGGGGTCTGCGCGAGACCGCCGTCAACCAGCGCCAGCATTTCTACGAGGGACCCTATGTCCCGGAGGCCTACGTGGACTACTTCGGCCCACGTCTGCTCACCGGGCAGGTACAGCCGCTGCCCGGCGGCGGCGCGCGCTACACGGGAGCCACCGCGCGTGAGGCGCGGGGCGCGACCGTGGTGATGGACGTGGTGGTTTCGCCCGGAGCCCCGGGCACCACGATCGTGACCATCGACGAGCTTCCTCCGCCTCCGGTCGACCCTCCGAGCGAGCAGGAGCTGCTCCGCGAGCTGCAGCGGGACCTCGAGCGCCCGGAGTGAGAGACCGTGAAAGACCGGGCTCCCATTTCTGCTCGGGCCTCAGAGCATGAGTCACTTGGATTGACTCATGCTCTGACGTTTCTTGCCGGAGGGTCTGGCCGCAGCCCCTCCCTCTCGCCGAGTGAATCGGCGAGAGCCTCCCTCCCGCCGATTCGAGCCCGTGGCACCCGCTACGATCCATCCGAGTGCCACGTGCTCTCAGTGGCGGATCGTGCGGCGCTCCCAGCGGAAGATCCATCGCAGCGACTCGGTCTCGGTCATCTCCTGCATGTCGCCCATCGGACCGGGGGCGGTGAAGACCGTCTCTTTCTCTGCCTCCATGCGGTGAGGCAGGAGTGTCGTCGGTTCGATGACGAGGCGGAGCGTTCCTTCGATGGAGCGGATCGTCGCGGGACCTTCCCCGGCCGCCCTCGCGAGCGCTTCGGCGCCGTAGTGCGCCGTGACCTCGACCGACACGCAGCCGTCCTCCGCGTCGCCGTCGAAGCACGGGCCCGTGCCGAGCAGCGTGGTCATCGTCGACTGTCGCGCGGCCTCACCTGCGCTCGTGGTGCGCTCGTCACGAACCGCGACGAGCTCGCCGCGCGCGACGTTCAGCTCATCGAGCGCGGCGATCGGCCGGAGCAGGCTCTGCGCCTGCCGTGTCAGCATCTCGGGATCGCCCGCGAGCATCGGCGCCATGCTCTGGAAAGCCGGGAGCGCGCGCACCTCGGGGCTCGTCGCGGCTTCGACGGCTTCGCGCAGATCGGACGCCGTGCGTTCGGGCTCGAGCAGCGCCAATGCGTCGAGATCCGAGCCGAAGCGCGCCGAGGGCAGAAACGTCGCCGCGACGAGCACGCCGTTGAGCGTCTCCCCCGGCCCCCCCGGGGGAGTCCTCAGGGAGAGCTCGCTCGTGCGCAGCGTCGTCTCGCTCCCTCGTCGCGTGATGCGGATGCGGAAACGTGCAGTCGCGCGACCGCTCTGGTTCAGCCCGGTGCGCTCGACGGTGCGTGACGTCTCCACGCGCCCGCGCGCGCCCGTCGGCCAATCGAAGCGGAGCGCGATCGGACCGGCGCCGCCATGCGTCGACACTTCAGCCGCTTCCGTCGTCTCCGCGCTCGCCGTCGTCTCCGCGCTCGCCGTCGTCTCCTGGCTCGGAGGCGCGCGTCCCGAGGAGGCGCCCGTCGTCTCGGAGTCGCAAGCGGCGACCAGCAACCAGGGGACCATCGTGAGCAGAGAGCGCGGCATCGGACCACTGTACCGCAGCTCCACCCAGACAGAATCGCCGAGACCGTGAGCGCTCCGCGTCGAGGCGATTCCGTTTCGCCGCGTCAGCGATGCGCAGCGCGCTCACGACGGCGACGTCGTGCCGAACGGATGCGCGGACACGGGCTCCGCTCTATGCTCGCGCCTCTCCGCTGCCTCCGAGGTGAACCGTGATCGAAGAGCAACCGCGCCTGGCCCTGACCTTCGACGACGTCCTCATGCTCCCCGGCTACGCGGACTTCCTGCCTGCCGAGGCGGACGTGCGTACGCGCGTCACGCGCGAGCTCAAGCTGAACATCCCGATCCTCAGCGCTGCGATGGACACCGTCACCGAGTGGCGCACGGCCGTCACGATGGCGCGAGAAGGCGGCATCGGCGTCGTTCACAAGAATTTCTCGCCGGAGGACCAGGCCCGCGAGGTGCTCAAGGTCAAGCGTGCCGAGAGCGGGATGGTGCTCGATCCGGTCACGATCGAGCCGACGCGCTCGCTCCGGGAGGCCTTCGACGTCATGCGCAAGCACGACATCTCCGGTCTGCCGGTCGTGAAGGATGGGAAGCTCGTGGGCATCCTCACGAGCCGTGACGTGCGCTTCGAGAAGAACCTCGGGCAGCCCGTCGAGCAGCTCATGACCAAAGAGCTCGTCACGGTGCCGCTCGGAGTCACGCAGGATCGTGCGCGCGAGCTCCTGCACGCGCACCGGATCGAGAAATTGCTCGTGACAGGCGACCAGGGCGAGCTCGTCGGGCTCATCACCATCAAGGACCTCCTCCAGGCGGATCGCAACCCGAACGCGGTCAAGGACGGCAAAGGTCGTCTCCGCGTCGCGGCGGCGCTCGGTGTCGGGGCCGATCGGGGCGACCGCGCCGCGGCCCTCGTGGCCGCGGGCGTCGACGTCCTCGTGATCGACACGGCGCACGGCCACAGCAAAGGCGTGATCGATGCGGTGCGCGCGACGAAGAAGGAGCACCCGCACGTGCAGATCGTCGCGGGCAACGTGGCGACCGCGGACGCGACCGAGGCGCTCGTCGAGGCGGGCGTCGACGCCGTCAAGGTCGGCATCGGGCCGGGCTCGATCTGCACGACCCGCATCGTCGCGGGCGTGGGCGTCCCTCAATTCACGGCGATCGCGGACTGCGCGCGCGCCGCGGGCAAACGGGACGTCCCGGTCATCGCCGACGGCGGCATCAAGTTCTCGGGCGACGTCGTGAAGGCGATCGCCGCCGGCGCCGAGACTGTCATGATCGGCTCGCTCTTCGCGGGCACCGATGAGACGCCGGGCCAGGTCGTGCTCTACCAGGGCCGGAGCTACAAGCAGTACCGCGGCATGGGCTCGCTCGGCGCGATGCGCAAAGGCAGCAAGGATCGCTACGCGCAGGCGGACGTCGAGGACGCAGGCAAGCTCGTGCCCGAGGGCATCGAGGGCCGCGTGCCTCACCGCGGCCCGCTCGGCAACGTCGTCTACCAGCTCGTCGGAGGTCTGCGCGCCGGCATGGGCTACACGGGCTGCCGCACGATTGGCGAGCTCCGCACCAAGGCCAAGCTCGTGCGCCAGACGGCGCAGGGCCTCAAGGAGAGCCACGTGCACGACGTCGTGGTCACCGAGGAAGCGCCGAACTACCGCGTCTGAACGGCGGTCGGCGCCGGTCGTGGATGCGGGCCCGCGGGCCGCGAGAACGCAGCGTCAGTCGACGTTGCGCATGAGCCCGAGCATCTCGTCGGGCTCGATGAACTGTGTGACGCGGTGCTCCTCGTCGCCCTCGCTGCCGTGCATCACGACGAGCGGCAGGCCTCGCTGGTTGTAGCTCGCGAGGAGAGCGTCCTCTTCCGGCGTTCGCTGCGACAGATCGACATGCACCGCGATGAAACGCTCGCCCTCGCGCACCACGCGCGGGTCGGTGAAGGTCTCGCGGTCGAGCTCGCCGCATGCACCGCACCAGCTCGCGCCGAAGTCCACGATGAACGGCGTGTTCGTCGAGCGCGCCTCGGCGAGCGCCTCCGCGAAGTCCTCGCGCCACTCGATCCTCGCACCCGGGGGCGGGAGCATCAGGTACATGACGACGAGGAAGCCGCCCGCGGTGCCGAGGAGGATGCCCACGCCCTTGCGGACGCGCTCGAGGGTCGTGCCCTCCTTGAAGTCGAGGTGGATGGCGCCGACCGCGACCGACGAGAGCAGGAGACCGAGCGCCACCGCGAGCAGCACCCATCCCCGCGTGAGCACGTCCACGAGCTGCGGGACGAGGTTGCGCAGATAGAAGAGAGCCATGACGAGCATCACGATGCCGAAGACGCTCTTGACCGCTTCCATCCAGCGGCCCGACTTCGGCAGGCCCACCGCGAAGGTCCCGACGACCCAGAAGAGCGAGCCGAGGCCGAGCGCGTACATGAACATGCCCGCTCCGCCGAGCACGACGTCTCGGGTCTGGCCGATGTAGCTCAAGAGGCCGACGATCGCGGGGCCCGTGCACGGCGCGGCGATGAAAGCGCAGACGAAGCCGAGCGCGAAGGCACCCTTGAAGCCGACGCCGCCTTCGACCGCGGTGAAGCGATCCTTGAGCGCGGGCGGAAGATCGAGCTCGAACGCTCCGAACATCGAGGCTGCGAGCGCCGAGAAGAGGAGCGCGAAGGCCACGAGCACGATCGGGTTGGCGAGCCATGCGCCGAACACGCCGCCCGTGAGACCGACGAAGATCCCCAGCGGCACGAAGGGTGTGGCGATGCCGAGCACGAACACGCTCGAGAGAAGCGCTGCCTCGACCTTGGTCTTGGCCTCGCGGGCGCCGAAGACGCTCACCGTGATCGCGATCATCGGGTAGACGCACGGCGTGAGCGCGGTGCCGAGACCCACCAGGTAGATCAGGCCGAACGCGACGAGGTAGTTGCCCGAGGACAGCGCCTCGGTGAACCGAGCGCTCACGTCTCCGAGGAAGTCGGCGCGCGCCGAGCCGGGGCTCGAGAGCGTGAAGAGCGCTGCGAGCGAGACGAGGGCGACGGGGAGGGCGCGGAGGCGGGTCGGCATGGCGAGCCCGGAGCATAGCGCGCCGCCGCGGGCCGTCGTGCCGAGCCCGCCCTCGCACGAGAACGGCTGGCGGTACGCGCCGAACCGCGTCAACACACGAGATGCGCCCCACCTCGCAGCGTCTCGTGCCCGTGCTCGCGCTCGTGAGCGTCGCGACGGCGGGCTGCTACCGCACCAACGTTCGCGGCGAGCCCGAGGCGGGGCCACCGGCGCCGGACGCGCCCGCCCCGGACTCGGGGCTGCCCCCGCGTCCCGACGCGTGGCAGCCCGACGCCTGGGCTCCGGACGCGTTCGTTCCGAGCAGCGTCTGCGCGACGGACCGCGACTGCCCGGGCTCGCTGTGCGTCCAGGATCTGTCGCTGCCACCCCGCGACCTCGCGGAGGTGCCTCTTCGGTGTGGCACCGCCATCGGCATGCAGGTGTCGGGCGGCGAGTGCGTCGACAACCGGGGTTGCGACCACGGCATCTGCGCGCTGACGGGCGGCTGCGTCGCGCCTTGCTTGCTCGACACCGACTGCGCGCCGCAGGAGCGCTGCGCGCGCGTGCCGGTCGTCACGAGCGACACCGCCATGCAGTTCGCACGGGCGTGCGTGGCCTGGGTCGAGGCGCCTGGCGGCGTCACGGTACGAAGCCTCGAGCGCTTGTCGCTGCCTCTCTTCTCGACCGAGGAGCTCGCGGTGGAACCGTTGACCTCGCCGACGCGCATGGTCCTGCACGTCGCCGATGAGCGCGACGACAGCCGCTACGTGTCGCGCGTCGTCTCGAGCGCGGGCGAGATCGTCTTCGACGCTTTCCAACTCGGCATGAGACGACAGGGGCTCGTCGTCGCGCCATTCCAGGACCTCGTTCCCATCCTCATTCCAAACGGGGACCCGGACTTTCCGCTCGGGACGAGCTTCACCGCGTTCTTCGAGACCGGTCGGACCAGCGCAGTCCAGCGGATCGTGGTGGATCGCGACGCACCCGGGTCGGTGCTCGACTTCACCTTCGTGTACGTCGGCGTCGAGGGGCCCCGCGATGGCGCTCCCCCTGCCTCGGTCGCCCGGATGATCGCGCAGCTCGACGCGCTGCTCGCGACGACCGACCTCCGCGTGGGCACGGCGCGTCACTTCGCGATGCGCGGCGCGAGCGCGCTGATGTTCGAGGCGCTCGACAGCGACGAAGAGGTCGGCGAGCTGCTCACATTCTCCGCGGGCTCTCCGCGCCCTGCGATCAATGTCTTTCTCGTCCGCTCGGGCGCGGACTTCCTCGGGATCTCGGGTGGAGCCCCGGGCGCGACGGTCGTGCACGGGACGCGCGCTTCGGGCATCGCGATCGCGTGGGAGGACGTGCTGTCGATCGAGCCCATGGCACCGCCCGACCAGCTCGGCACCGTGATCGGGCACGAGACGGGCCATTTCGTCGGCTTCCTTCACACGACCGAGATCGATGGAAGTGTGCTCGAGCCCCTCTCCGACACGCCGGAGTGCTCGCTCGCGCAGGATCTCGACCGGGACGGGATACTCTTGCCCGACGAGTGCGTCGGTTTCGGGGCGGAGAACGTGATGTTCTGGGGCCCCTTCGTTCCAGGTCCTCGCTTCAGCCCGCGGCAGAGCCGCATCCTCCGCAACGCGATGGTGATCCAATGAGGACGCGTCCGCTCGTCTCGGCCTGGCTCGCGCTCTCGCTCGCGATGGCGCCCGACTCGATCGTCTCCGCACAACGAACCAGCCCGCAGGCCCCGGCTGCTTCCGTGCCTCGGGCGGTGCAGAACCGCGTCGAGCGTGCACTTCTCGCGATCGACAGCCGCGCTCCGGCGTCGTTCTGGTCTTCGCTCGGTGCTGAAGGCCTCGCCGCGCTGGCCGCGATCCTCGACGACGGGTCTCGACCGGTGGGTCTGCGTCGGCGCGCAGCCCTGGCGTTGCGCCACTACGACGTCCCGGCATCTCATGCGGTGCTCGCCTCGCTCGCTCGGGCGCCCTCGGAGGATGAGATCGTCTCTCGCAACGCCTTGAGTGTGCTGACGACGCTCCGTGGCCGATCCGCGCTCGCGCTGCTCGAGCCAGCCCTCGAGGACCGCCGCGCGCTCGTTCGCGAGGGCGCGGCGCAGGCGCTCGCGCGTCTCGTCGCCGAAGGAGTCCTCGAGCCGCGCGTCGTGGCCCGGCTGCTCGAGCCGGCGCGTGACCGGGAGAACGAGCCCTTCGTACGCCTCGCGTTCGAGCGCGCCCTCGAAGCGCGCCCGACGACGCGGTGAGCGACCGTTTCAGGGCTCGACGCAGATCCCACCCACACAGCTCATCGGTGAGGGGCAGGCGGTGCCGTCAGGACAGCTCGGTCGGCGGCAGAACCCGGAGGTCGCGCTCGAGCAGACATAGGGCGGAGGGCACGCGAGCGCGCCGGAGCACCGTCGGATCTGACAGCGCAGGGTCGAGCACATCATGCCGGCGCTGCAGTCGAGGTCGCTCGCGCAGTCGCGGATGCATGCGCCGCGGTCCACATCGCAGCTCGTTCCGCTCGGGCACGACTCGGAGCCCGCGAAGCACGTGCACACGCCTCCGGGGGCTGTGTCGTTGCAGAGGTCCGGGCCGGAAGGGCACGCGAGGGTCGGCGAGCACTGGACCGGCCCGAGGCCCCGGCCTGCGTCCCTGGCACTGGCGTCGTCGCTGGCTGCGTCGCCGGTTGCGTCGCTGCTGGCTGCGTCGCTGCTGGCTGCGTCGTTGCTGGCCGCGTCGTTGCTGGCCGTGTCGGTCGCACCGACCTCGCTGACCGTCCACGCATCGCCCTCGGAGAACACGTCCTCGCCGCCGGAGCCGTCGAGCGTGTCGATGCGCCCGGCGTCGTCGGTCGCGTCGAGTTCGGTCGCGTAGAGGTCGGTCGCGTCGAGGCGGCCCAGAAACGCGTCAGTCTCGGTCGTGGTGTCTCCGCAGCCCATGGCGAGCGCTGCGAACACACCGATCAGGAGTTGCGTACGCACGGCCCCATGCTCCCCACTTCCGAAGCACCCCGCCAGTCCCGACCTCGACGTGCCGACCTCGACGTGCCGACCTTGACTGAACGCATGAGCAGATATCAGCATCGCCGTCATGCCGACGCCCCTGGCCAACCCACCCAACCCTTGGTCGTCCACCCACATCGATCACGCCGGCGAGCATCTCGACGCGCCCCCACCGCTGGCGCGCCTCGAGGTGCGCGAGGAACACGCGAAGTCGATCCTCGCTCGAAACGACAGCCCCGACCTCTCGTTTCGGTGGTCGCTCAACCCCTACCGCGGTTGCTACCACGGCTGCGCCTACTGCTACGCCCGGCCGAGCCATCAATACTGGGGTTTCGGCGCAGGAACGGACTTCGACCGAAAGCTCGTGGTGAAGGTGAACACGGTCGAGCTGCTCGAGGCGGCGCTCGCGGCGCCTTCGTGGCGCGGAGAGTGGATCGTCTTGTCGGGCAACACGGACTGCTACCAGCCTCTCGAGGCGAGCTACCGCCTCACGCGCCGCGTGCTCGAGACGTGTCTGCGCTACCGGCAGCCGCTCGGGGTGATCACGAAGTCGAGCCTCGTGCGTCGGGACCTCGACGTTCTCGCCGACCTCGCCAGGCGCGCGCAGCTCAAGGTCACCGTGAGCGCCGCGATGCCGGACGACGAGCTCGGTCGCGCCCTCGAGCCGTTTGCGAGCCCCATCTCCAAGCGCTTCGAGGCGATGCGTGCGCTCGCTGACGCTGGTGTGAGCGTCGGGATCTCGCTCGCACCGATCATCCCGGGTGTCAACGACGACGCGATCCCTCGGATGCTGAGCCGCGCCCGCGATCATGGGGCGAGCTTCGCGTTCATGTCGATGGTCCGGCTCTCGCGCGAGGTGTTGCCCGTGTTCGACGAGAGGCTCGAGGCCGCGCTGCCCCTCCGGGCGGAGAAGGTACGCGCCGGCATTCGTGCGATGCGCGAGGGTGAGATGAACGACGCGCGCTTTGGCAACCGGATGCGCGGCGAGGGTGAGCGCTGGCGGCTCGTCGAACAGCTCTTCCGGATGCATGTCGAGAGGCTCGGGCTCGCGCGGTCGGAGGAGGTGGTCGGGGAGGAGGCCCGGACCTTCGAGCGGCCGGGGCGCCAGCTGGCGCTCTTCTGACCGTTCACGGCCCCTGGGCGACGGAGCGGGGCCTGCAACTTTGCCCGGGCGATGGAGCCGGCTATCCTGCGCACGTGGTTCGCGCGCTCGACGCCCGCTCGGAGCCCTCGGGCCTACGCCCGGCGTCGGGGGCCTGGTCTGCGAACGTGAGCCGAGCGCTCCGCGAGACCCTCGAGGCCTTCGCGTCCGACGCGGTCTCCGGGGAGATCCTGGGCCACGCGCTCGCCGACGCAGGCCACGACGTCCCGCCGGAGACCGCAAACGAGCTCGAGGAATTCGCGCGCGGTCCGTTGCACGCGGAGGTCGCGGCCGTGCTCGGCGGCGAGGTTGCCGATGCAGTGGTCGCGGGCTTGGCACCGGTCCTCGGCCTGATGCGGCGTGCCGAGCGGCCCACGCCCGTCCCGCCTCCGCCCACGCCGACCCTGCGCCCGCCGACCGATTCGGCGTCGGACGCCATGCGCCCGACCTCGCGGCCCTCGCCCGGCTCGCGGCCCTCGCCCGGCTCGCGGCCCGGGGCGGCGTCGGTCTCCCCGACCCCGCCCTCGCGGGACGCGCTGCGGTGGCGTCCTGCCTCCAGTCCGGATCTGAAGCCGCCGCATCCCGAGCAGCAGAGCGCCTTCGAGAGCACGGCTCGCCCGCGTGGGGTCGCCGCGCCCGAGGCTGGCGCCGAGCCGCTGGAGTTGGCGGTCGTCACGGTGGATCCGAGCCTGCGCGCCCAGATTGGCAAGCGTTTCGCGAGTCGTCGCTTCGCGGTCGTTCGTTCCCTCGCCGAGCTGCCCCGTGCCCGCGTCGTGATGCTCGACGCTCGGTGTGCGCACCCGCGCGAGACCTGGTCGGTGTCGCTCGCCCCGCGCGTCGCCGTGCTCTGGCCCGCGGACCTCCGTGCTCGAGAGCAGTTCGAGGCGCTCCAGCCGCATGTCCCGCGCGTCGTGTGTGCGGGGGAAGAGGCCGAGCTCACCGACGTGATGCTGCTGCTGGCTCTTCAGCTCGCCCCGTGAGCAGCAGGTCTGTCCGATCAGGTTCTTCCTGCACGGGCCCTCAGCTGCCGACGCGCGTGTTGCCGAACAGCCCCGCTGCGCCCGCGCCGCCGACGCCAGTCGCGGTGTTGCTGGAGTTGCCGCCCGAGCCGCCCCCGCCGCCCGTGCTCGTGCCGGCCGGCAGGGTGAACGTGTTCGTCGAAAGGTCCGGCATCGCCGTCCCTGGACGCGTCACCCAGATGTCGAACGACGCGCCGCCGCCTCCGCCGCCTCCGCCGCCCGCATGTCCGCCGCGGCCGCCGTCGCCGCCTCCTCCGCCACCGCTGATGCAGAACGAGTACGAATCCCAGCTCCCCGCCGGATTCACGCCGCCGGAACCGCCTGGTCCGCCGGGGCCGCCGCCGCCGCCGATGCCGCCGTCGCCCCCGCGACCGCCGGTGCTCCGACGGAGCGTGTTGCGGAGGATGCGGGGCATGCTCGAGGCCGTCGGAGCGCTCGTGTGGAGGACGAAGATTGCGAAGCTGCCGCCGCCGCCGGGCCCGCCGC
>JBKDQC010000718.1:0-1963 GCA_046342295.1 Deltaproteobacteria bacterium
GCGCTGCGTCTCCCCGGGCGCACAGGGACAGCGATCGTCGATCCGCCCGTTGCCATCATCGTCGATTCCGTTTCCGCACTCGTCGACGCGGGCGGCGGCGCGTGCGTCCGGACCGGTGTCGCCCGCGCTACCGAGGTTCGATGTGGAGGTACACCCGAGCGCGAGAGCCGAGGAGAGACCGAGCACGAGGAGTGACAAGCGAGGATCGCGGCTCGGCCGCGCCCGGGCGCACGGGACAGTGGCGACTCCATGGGTAGATCCTGTCCTTTCACGAGACGCGAGTCATCGGCGAAAGGGCAAGACCCCCTTTTCGAACCGTGCGTGCGGATTTCCCACATGCGGCTTACCGGCGAGGTCTCGTGGCGCAGCATGGCGCGGCCTCCTGCTTCCAGGAGGGCTGCTCCGGACAGGCGTTCGTTCCACGCAGGCGATGAGGGCCGAGGTTCTCGAAGAACTCGCGCGTCCAGCGGTCCACCTTGGACGAGAGCGGCGGCATGCGCCTGGGGAGGGCCCGGAGCACCACGGCCTCCCTGGGGACCATGCACCCGAGCATGGCCTTCCAGCCGTGAGCCACGATGTCCTCGTCTCGCTCTCCACGACCGCGTGGTCGCTCGCGCTCGTGGGCATCGTCGTCGAGAGCACGCCCCTGCGTCACCGGACACGTCTCTCCACGGGCCTCTACCTCCGCGCCGGCTGGATCGGCGCCCTCGCGGTGCCCTTGTTGCGGCGCACGCTGCGGACAGCCACGCTCGTCTCCCTGGTGCTCGGCGGCGTCGCCTACACCGCGGGATGCGCCGCGCAGCTGGCAATGCATTCGCTCGAGGCGCTGTCTGGGTCGGTGAAGGGGGCCTGAGCGCGCGGCCATACTGAGGACATGCGTACGACGACGTCTCTCCTGTGCTCCTCGGCGATTCTCGCCGCGGCCTGCGCCGTTCGACAAGCACCGGTGCCCGACGCGCCCCTTCCCGACGCCGCACCGACTCCCGAGGATTCTCGGAGTATCCCGGACTGCGACACGAGAGCCCGTTGGATCTACCTCGCGACGATCGAAGGCCGGCTGCTCCGCTTCGAGCCCGACACCGGGACCCTCACGCCCATCGCGCCCATCGATTGTGCCACTCGCACGGGCGCGTACTCGATGGGCATCGACCGCGAAGCCAACGCGTTCGTCCGGTTCGGTGACAACGCCGTCCGGCGGGTGAGCACCGTCGATGGAGCCTGCGAAGGCGAAGGGCCCCCGGCAGGTGAGGCAAGCTTCGGCAGCTACGGGATGGCCTTCGTCGGAGAAGGAGAGGAGTCGGAGGTCCTCTACGTCGCCGGTGAGCGCAACCCCTTGGTGTCCGACGGGGTCTGGCTCGGTCGCATCGACGGCACCGAGCTGACCCCCCTCGCGAGGCTCGAGAGCCCCGCGCTGGCGATGTCTCCCCCGGAGCTCACAGGTACCGCCACCGGCGAGCTGTGGGCTTACTACCCAAACGGCAGTGCGATGACCTCGGGCACACCGCAGCTCGAAGGGCTCTTCTTCCGGAGGTACGATCCACGTACCGGCGCGACGCTCAGGACCATTCACGTCACCGAGAACCTTCCAGAGGGCTGGAGGAACGACACGCCGGGTGCCTGGGCATTCGCCTTCTGGGGAGGCCGATTCTACGTATTCCTCTCACAGAGCGCGGAACACTCACAGATCTTCCGCGTGCGCGTCGAGACCGGCGAGGTCGAGCGCGTGACCGCCGACGCGGGGTACGTGATCACGGGCGCGGGCGTGTCGACGTGCGCTCCGACTGACCTCATCTGACGCATTTCTCCCTCGCTCCGCCAGCCAATGCGCCGCTCGGCGGGACGCACCGGCGCTCTGCGCCGGGCTCAGAGCATGAGTCACTTGGATTGACTCATGCTCTGACGTTTCTTTCCCGAGGGTCTGGCCCCAGACCCTCCCTCCCGCCGAGTGAATCGGCCAGAGCCT
>JBKDQC010000719.1:0-26904 GCA_046342295.1 Deltaproteobacteria bacterium
GTCGGGCTCCTGCGCGCGGGCCTCGCCGACCAGGGTCAGGACACCCGACGCGAGCGCGAGCGCGAGCGCGAGACGGGTCGCGACCGACCCTGGGCGGAGCGCAGACTTCTTGGGGTGGCTCATCGCATTCCTCCGTTCACATCGGTGAGTAAGGACCAGAGATCGTCACGGACCGCGCGGTCGCCGCCGTCTCGAAGATGTCGCGCCGAAGGTGCTGGGCACGGGCAGCCTCCGGCGCCGTGAACACGCCCGCGGCGTAGCCGCCGTTCGCGTCGAGCAGCCCGTTGCGGACGAGCCGCCCCCGCGAAGTCACGGTCGCGACGTAGAACTGGAGCTGCACCGTGCCGTTGCCATCGACGCGTGTCCCGGCGGCCTGGCCCACGAACGTCGGAAGGACGTTGTAGCCGTCGTTGACGTCGACGATGTAGCGGGGCTCGAAGGCCGAGAGACCGAAGGCGTCGGCCTCCATCGTCGGGATCCGGACGTTCGGAGCGAGGCCCGGGACGAGCTCCGTGGAGAGGAAGCGCTCCGTCTCGTTGTTCATGGCGCCGAGCTGCGGATCCTCGGCGGACAACCTCAGGCCCGGCGCGCGCGGAGCACGCTCCATGCGCCAGCGAAGCACGCGGGCGCCACCGAGCATCTCGATCGTCGTGGTCCCTGCCACGAGGCCGGCCACCGCGACCAGCGCCGTCTGCATGGCCTGGCGCTGGTGGCCGCTCGCCCGCACCTCGAACTGCGTCGAGTAGATGGCGAGCGTCGCGCTCGCCGACACGACGAGGAGAACCAGCGTGACGATCAGCATCGCGGCGCCCCGTTCGCTGCGCGAACGCTGCGGGGCTCGCGTTGCGCGTGCGCGCACCTGCACCGTCTCTTGGACCTCGTGAGGCATCGTCATCGTGTCACCGCAAGCCGGAGTTGGGGAGGAAGACCTCGGTGTACGCGGAGCGCACCCGCGCTCCGCCGACGCGCGGCGCAGCGAAGACACGGAACACGCGCGGGGTTCCATCACCGAGCGCAGGCATCTGGTCGGTCAGGCGCGGGTCTTGTTCGGGCGTGCGCGCGGCGAGGCTGATCCGAACGCCACGGATGGTGGCTGGGTTTGCCGCGGTGCGCGCCGCGGCCGCGGCATCGTCGAGGAGACGGTGCTGCGCCGGGTTCGCACCGACGGCCATGTCCGCGAACACGTCGACGTCGAAGTGCACGGCATACTCCAGGACCGGGGAGGGGCCGTCGATCACGTTCGCCGGGTTGAGCGGGTCGAGCTCGGTGCGCATGAGCACCGTGTTCCGCCCGGTCACCTCGAGGTTGCGCGGTGCGAGCCCGGCCACGGCGGGCCGACCGAGGTAGGCGTCTGCCGCGTCGACAATCTCGTAGCGCACGAGCGCGACCGGGGCGATGGTGACTCCGCCCTGCGCCCAGCCCTCCATGCCGACCTGGCCAGCGCAGGCCAACGTGTTCGAGGTCGTCAGCGTGGCGCGGGTGCCGATCGTGTCCGCGGTCACTGACTCGACCCGCGTCCACGCGCGCATGTTGCCGATGCGGGCCATGATCGGGGTTCCCGGCCGGAAGACTTCCCCCACGAGGGCCGTGTCGACCGAGAAGGTCGGGTCGGCCGGGTTCGCGGTGAAGCTCCGCCGGTAGCTCATGAACTGGGTGCCGAGCTGCAGGTTGAGCCCCTGCCACTCGCGCACGACGTAGGCATCACCCGTGCGGAAGTTCCCCGTGATGTCCAGCGTGTCGCCGTGGGACACGGGCGGCGACCAGCCGGTCATCCGCTCGAGCGCCGCGCGGGTCGTCGGGCTGCGGTCGACCACGTTGAGGCCGCGGATCTGCCCGAGCGGCGGTGGCCCGCAGGGCACGTCGCCGGTGCTGCTCATCGTGGCGAGGAAGCCGGCGCGCGAGACGTCGCGCCGGATGCGATCGAGCGCGAGACGCACCCCCAGCTGCAGCTGCGAGATGCGCTGCTGCTCCTGGAAGTGGCGCGCCGCCGAAGCGCCGATCGTGTACACGGTCGCGATGACCATCGCGCCGATCGTCAGCGCGACCATCATCTCGATGAGCGTGAAGCCCGCGCGGGCCGCAGAGCGGCGCCGAGGGGCGGTGCGTGGCGTCGAGGTCGACATCAGATCCGCCTCGGGTCTTCGGGGGTCCAGCGCACGAGCGTGCTCCCTTGAACCACGTGGTAGTTGAGCCGGTCGGGAGCGTCGGGGCACACGAGCGCGCCCTCCGTGCTGGTTGGTCCGCGCCGACGCCAGAACGTGCGCACGTCGACGCGGATGGCCGTGCCGTCGTAGACCCAGCGCAACCGGGACTGGGTGCAGAACACCGGCACGGGCGCGCCGGGGGCAGGGTTCGGGTTGCCGTTGAAGGAGAGCTGGCTCGCGGCCGGGAACGTCAAGCTCGTGGTCGTCGGCACCTGCCAGCCCGGCGTCACGGTGACGGCCTGGAGAAGCTCAGTGTTCGCGAGGATCGCGGGGCCCGGCAAGACGCCGGGACCGCCCTGGCGCCACGCGAGCGCATCGAGGCGGTAGCGGTCGATCCAGAGCTCGACCGTGCGCGTGGCAGTCGCGAACTCGTTGGCCTCTTGGTTGCCACGGATGGCTGCCGTCTGGAGACCGAGGATACCGGTCGCGCCGACGGCGAGGATGGCGACCGCCATCATGACCTCGACGAGGTTGAAGCCCGCGCGAGATCGGCGCGACGCGACCCTGACTCGACGTTTCGTGCTCATCGCAACACCCTCGCCGCGCCGAACTGCGGCATGATCACCTGACGCTGCGGGTCACCCGCGATCGAGCCGCCCTCGAGGCGGTCCATCGCGAAGATCAGGGTCGCCACGCCCCGCGTGAAGAGACCCACCGTACCGGGCCGCTGCCAGCGCTCGCCCTGCGGCTCGAAGCATACCTGACGCGGAGCGGGCGCCCCGCCCGGGCCCGGCAGGAAGGCGAGCCGGACTCCATGCGGGTCCCGGGTGAAATCCGCCTCGCGGATGCCATCGACGGGCGCCGAAACGCCGACGATCTCGCCCCAGCTCGAGCGCAGACAGCTCGAAGAGTCTCCGAGGTAGACGTTGAGCTCGACGCCCCCGACGCCCGGCGCGAAGTCGACGAGGTGGGCGCGCCCGGTGCCGATGGCGTTGGTGCGGGCCGCTCGGAACATCCGCGCAGCGTCGTACTGGCAGCGGTTGGCTCGGGAAATCCCCATGGTCCGCATGACGGCGGGGGCGACGAGGGCCGTCGTCACGCCCACGATGACGACGACGATCATCAGCTCGATGAGGGTGAAGCCGGCTCGGGAGCGCGTGCGTCCAGGCATTCTGCGGGAGGGGATGCGCTTGGTCACGCGCCTCGTCGAGCAAGCCCCATTCCAGGGAACGAACGTCGGAAACCCCAGACGATCGCTGGGCGAGGGACGATCCGGCGGCCTCCGGAGCGCATTCGGTGCGGAGCTACGCAAACGTTGCGTGGATCACGAACGCTCCCGCCTCGCTCACCGGACGCCGATCCGCGACCTCACCCGGGCGAGGGTGGCCTGCGCGGTCTGTCGGGCCCGCTCGGCGCCGCGCGCGAGGACGCGGTCGAGCTCGTCGGGCTCGCTGCGGAGGGCCACGAAGCGCTCGCGCGCAGGCGCGAGGCTCCGCTCGAGGAGCTCGTAGAGGGCCTCCTTGGCGTGGCCCCAGCCGAAATTGCCGGCGGCGAGCCTGTCCTCGAGCGCACGCACCTCCGCCTCGCTCGCGAAGTGCCGGTAGATCTCGAACACCGTCGTGCCGTGGGCCGGCTTCGGCTCCTCGAGCGTCTCGGACCCGGTCACGATCGACATGCAGAGCTTGCGGAGCTTCTTGCCGCCTTCGAAGAGAGGGATCGTGTTGCCCTTGCTCTTGCTCATCTTCTGTCCGTCGAGCCCTGGAACGAGCGGTGCCTCGCCGATGAGCGGCTCGGGGACGACGAGCGTGCCCTCGCCGAACAGGTGATTCACCCGCGAAGCCATGTCGCGCGCGAGCTCGACGTGCTGCTTCTGGTCGGCCCCGATGGGCCCGACGTCGGTATCGAAGAGGAGGATGTCGGCCGCCATCAGGACCGGGTAGTAGAAGATGCCGGCGTTCGGCGCTTCGCCCCTGGCGAGCGCGTCCTTGTACGCCACCCCTCGCTCGAGCTGTCCCGTCGCCGTGACGCACGCGAGCGCCCAGCTCAGCTCGAACACCTCGGGCACATCGGACTGGCGGTAGAAGAGCGTCTTCTCGGGGTCGAGCCCGCAGGCGAGCCAGGTCGCAGCCACGTCGTGCACGTGGCCGCGCAGCGCGGCGGGGTCGCGCACCGTCGTCAGGGCGTGGTAGTCCGCGATGAAGTACGCGGTGCGGTAGGTCTCCGAGAGCCGCAGCGCGGGGCGGATGGCGCCGAGGTAGTTGCCGATGTGCGGGATGTGCGTGGGCTTGATGCCCGTGAGCGACGTCTTCACGGACCGCGGTGTAGCAAGGATTCGAGGCCCTGCGCTCCTGCCGTCACTCGAGCAGGCGCTCGGTGTCGCGCACCAGACGGTCGAGCCCCTCCCCATCGGTCGGGTAGAGGCCCCGACACCGACCGTCCCGGTCGACGAGCAACACGCCCGTGCCGTGGAGGATGTCGTACCCGGGGGCAGCCTCGATCTCGGTGCGGCGCGCCTCGGGCTGGAAGAACGCCCGCTCGGTCGCCGCGCGGACGTCCGCAGGCGCGCCGGTCAGCAGCGTCCAATGGGACGCGCCTCCGAAGCGCTCCGCGAACTCGCGCAGGCGCGCCGGCGTGTCGACCTCCGGGTCGACGCTCACCGAGACGACGTGGAAGCGGTCGCCGTGGTGCGCGAGCCGTGCGCGCACGTTGGCGAGCTGGGCGGCCAGCGTGGGGCAGGCCTGCGAGCAGCTCGTGAAGAGGAAGCTCGCGACCCAGACCCGACCGCGCAGGGTCTCGGAGCGGAAGATCGCCCCCTCCTGGTCGGTGAGCTCGAACGCAGGGACGGGGAAGAGGGAGGGGATGTCCTGCTCGGCGCCGCCTCCGAGCTGGGTGAGGGCATAGGCCGCGAGCACGAGCATGCCCGCGGCCAGCAGGCGGACCGCGAGCGCTCGGGGCGAGGGGCCCTCCCGGCGCGCCTCTTCGTGCGGGGGTCGCTGGTCGGGTGTGCTCGGTGTCTCTGCCATCGGAACACCCTCAGCGGGCCGTGAGGAGGATCAGCTCGTTCGTGTCCCAGCTCGTCGCGTAGAGGCGCACGGGGCTCGAGCTCGGGTGCATCGCGAGCCCGACGATGCGGCTGGCGCCGGGCACAGGATGGGTGCGGTGCGTGCGCTCGACCGTGTCCACGAGCGAGACGTCGCTCGAGGAGAAATTCGCGGCCCCGAGGTAGCGACCGTCGGCCGTGATCGCGATGGAGCGAGGGTTTCGTCCGAGGGTTCCGATGCCGAGCCGTGCCCCGCTCCGTGCATCGTAGAGGCCGACGTGACCCATCGAGCACGTGACGTACATCGTGGCCCCGTCGGGGGACAGCAGGAGGTGGCGCGGCAGCTCGCACATCGGGAAGCGCACGCTCTCCTCGCCCGCGCCCTCCGGAAACACATGCACGACGTCACCATGGAACGCCGCGGCGAGGAGCGCGCCGTCGGGTCGGACCACCATGCCGCGAGGGTGGCGCTCGGTGCGAAGCCGGCGCGTCTCCCGGAGGGTCGCGACGTCGACGACGCTGACGCTTCGCTCGCCCCAGTTCGCGACGTAGAGCGTCCGACCGTCCGGCGAGAGCGCCATGAACTTCGGCAGTCTGCCGGTCGCGACCGTTGCGCGCGGGGCCGGCGCGCACGGGGCCGCGACGCTCGCCCCGTAGCAAGCGCGGAAGTCGATCACCTCGACGATGTTCTCGCGGAAGTTCGACGCGTAGAGCGTTTGTCCGTCCGCGGAGAACACGGTCTCGACGGCGTTGCCGACGAAGGAGATCGAGCCGACCGGCGCGAGCGTCTCGCTGTCGAAGACCGAGAGGTTGTCACGGTCGGGGCGCCCGAAGTTGCAGACGACGACGCGCGTGCCGTCCGGTGAGACGTTGACGCTCTTGGGCTGGACGCCGGTGCGGGCGCGCGCCCGCACGACGAGCTCCGGGCCGCCGCGCGCGGTGCGGAACACGCGAGGCCGCGAGGCGTCCCCCCGCGCGCTGCCGTCCTGGCCCAAGGCCACCGACGCCAATGCGAGCGCCCCGAGCACGGCGAGCGCGGACAGTCGAGAGGTCACGGCGGCGGCATCGTGCACCAGCGGCCCCCATCGCGCCACGCGAGGTGCAGTGACCTCCCCGTCGCGGACTGGACGCTCCCACGGGCCGGAAACATGCTCGGCGCCTCCGAGGCACGATGCTCCGCTATTCCGCCGACGTTCGAACGCTCGCCTTCGTGGGCACGTACTACGCGCTCGTCCTGCTCGCGATCGCATCGCCGCTCACGGGCGCCGCGGTCCCCTGGTGGGCCTCGGCGCTCCACGTGCTCGTCCTCTGCTTCCTCTCGTTCTTCTGCGCGGTCATCACGCACAACACCGTGCACTCGCCGGTCTTCAAGAGCCGGAAGCTGAACCGCCTCTTCCAGATCGTGCTCTCGCCGAGCTACGGACATCCAGTCTCGATGTACGTGCCCGGGCACAACCTCTCGCACCACAAGTTCACGCAGACACCCAAGGACCGGATGCGCACGGACAAGCTGCGCTTCCGGTGGAACCTGCTGAACCAGGTCTTCTTCATGTTCGTGGTCGGCCCGATCATCTTCCGAGACAATGCCGAGTTCGCGAGGTTGATGAAGGTGAAGAGCCCGTCGTGGTACCGGCAGTTCGTCTACGAGCTGTCCTTCTACGTGTTCTTCCTCGCGGCGAGCCTCGGCGGCTTCCTCGCGGTCTCCCACGCGGCGGGAGGCGGGGCGCTCGAGGGGATCGGCAAATGGCTCGTGTTCGTCGTGCTCCCTCACCAGTACGCGGCGTGGGGGATCATGGGCATCAATTTCGTCCAGCACGACGGCACCGACCCCGACCACAAGTACAACCACAGCCGGAACTTCACGGGCAAGGTCGTGAACTGGTTCACCTTCAACAACGGCTACCACGGGATCCACCACGAGCACCCGGGCCTGCACTGGTCGCTCGCGCCCGAGGTCCACGCGAAGGAGTACGCGCCTCACATCGATCCGCGACTCGACCAGAAGTCGCTGCTCCTCTACGTCTTCAAGCAGTTCGTCTTCCCGGGCCGTCGGATGCGTTATGACGGCACGCCCGTGGTGCTCGGCCCGCCGCGCGCGGACGAGCCTTGGGTCCCGACGCTCCAGGCTGGCGACGCGCTCGCAGGCAGCGGCTCCGACTACGGCGCGGCGGCCTGATTCTTCGCCAGCTCCGTCAGCGTCGGCTCGGGGCGAAGGTCTGTCGCGAAGGAGGCGCGCTCGGCCCGATCGAGCGCGCACCGATCAGCAGGCGGTCGTCGGGTCACACGCCGTGCTCCACGCGCAGCTCGGCAGACAGAACTGCCAGCCCTGGTCGCTCGCGGTGAGCGAGCAACAGCGGTAGTTGTTGCCCGCTGGACCGCTGGTTCCGGGACGAATCCGCAGACAGCCGCCGGCGTCGCGGGGCTCGCACCCACCCCAGCCGCAGCTTGCCGAGCAACGCTCGACGCCGCAGGAGTCGCCGTTGCTGCAGGCCCGCGTCTCTCCGGGTGCGCACGCACCCCCGCCTGCGCACTCTCCGAAGGCCGACCACGGTCCCCACGTGCAGCTCGTCGCGATGCACGTGCGCGTGCGCGACTGCGTGCCCGTGCCGCAGTTGCCGCAGCTCTGGGTGTCGGTCTCGCTCGCGCCGGGCATGCACTCCACCGAGTCTCCGCCGCAGGCGCCCCATGGCGTCACCGAGCCCCAGCGACAGTCCATCCCGCAGGAGCGCATGCGCGACTGCGTGCCCGTGCCGCAGAGCCCGCAACGCTGGGTCTCGGGCTCGACCGAGCCGGCGGCGCACTCGCCCTCTCCCGCGCACATCCACGCGCCCCACGTGCAGTCGGCCTGGCACTCGCGGGACTGCACGCCGCAGTTCCCGCACGCGGCGCCCGTTTCCCGGGCGCCTGGCGTGCACGAGCCTGCCGTGCAGGCGCCGTCATCGACCCAGCGCCCGCCGACACAGATCTGCCGCTGCTGACCGCACATCGCACACGAGACCACGCGCGGCGCCGCGCCCGCTTCGCAGTCGCAGCTCACCGGCGCGTCGCACGCGGACCACACGCCATCCGTGCAGCGCTCCACACCGCTGCCGCACTCCCCCGCGCACGTCCGCTCCAGGGTGCGCCCGACATCGAAGTCGAAGTCGTCGCAGTCGAGCGCGACGTCGATGCCGTCGCCATCCGTATCGACCCTCGGAGGCTGGCAGCTGCCGTCGATGCAGACGAAGCCCTCGGTGCAGGCCGGCTCGCAGGCGCTCTCGAACGCGTCCTCTCCCATCGCGTCCGGAAAGCGGCGGCCGGCATCCGCCTCGGTGCGGCCCGAGGCGCAAGCGCAGAGCCAGGAGCTCAGGAGCCCGAGGAGCACGCCGGAACCGAACGAGAGATTGCGCACAGCGGCGCATTGCAGCACGCCGGCCGCAACGCGTCGACCGCGGGTGATCGCCCTCGCCCGGCGCAGACGCTCGTCCCGCTCGACCCGTCGACCCGGCCGACTCCTCAGGTCACGTAGAGGATCACCGTCACCGCGGTCGCCCACGCCGCGAGGCTCCCGAGGAAGGCCCCGTCGCGAAGCATCGCGTCGGTCGGGCTCTCGGCGTGGCTCCGGCGGCGCACGAGCTGGACAAAGCGGAACATGCCGGCCGCCGCCGGGAGCGTGCTGATCACGAGGTAGGGCGTCCCGAACCGCGCGATCGTCGCGTGGTCGAGCGTGTACATCGCGTAGGTGGCGATCGTCCCGAGACCGAAGCCCGCGAGCAGGCGGGTCACGGTGACCGGATCGTAGGCCTTGAGCACGGTGCGTGTCTCGCCCGATCCGGCCGCGACACCGAGCTCGTGCAGGCGCTTGCCGAGACCGAGGAACATCGCCGCGAGGAACATCACGATGACGAGGTAGTACGAGGGCAGCACGTTGGTGGCGAAGGCCCCCGAGAGCACGCGGAGCTCGAAGCCGAGGGCGATGCACACGACGTCGACGTAGGCGACGCGCTTGAGCCTGAACGAATACGCGAGGTTGAGGACGAGGTAGCCCATCATCGCGGCGAAGGTGGCGAGAGAGAGCGCCGCCGAACCGGCGGCCACGATCGCGACGAGCAGGCCGAAGGCGACCCGCGCCGTGCTCTCGGGGACGGCGCCTGCGGCGATGGGGCGGAGCTTCTTCACCGGGTGCGCGCGGTCGGCCTCGACGTCGACGATGTCGTTGAGGACGTAGATCGCGCTCGCGAGGAGACAGAAGAGCGAGAACCCCGCGAGCGCCCGGAGGGCGAGCTCGACGTTGAGGAGCTGGTGCGCGAACACGAGCGGCCCGAGCACGACGAGGTTCTTGACCCATTGCGTGGGTCGCATCGTCTTGAGCAGGCCGAGGAGAGTCTTCACGCGGAGAATCCGAAATTCGTGGGCGACTTCGTGGAGCCGGCGGGCGGAGAGCCCGGGCGGCCGCGGAACATAGCAAGAAGCCGATCGCGCTGCCGCGCCCGGGCGGGCGAGGTCGGTGCCCGTGCCGGCCCCGATCCGTTGTAGCGTGCGTGGTCATGACCCGAACGCTCCGCATCGCCACCCGCAAGAGCCCACTCGCGCTCGCCCAGACGCGCATGGTCGGCGAGCTCGTGCGCGCCCACGCGCCCGGGCTGGTGATCGAAGAGGTCCACGTCGTCACCGAGGGCGACCGAGTCCTCGACAAGCCGCTCGCGAAGGTCGGCGGCAAGGGGCTCTTCGTCAGCGAGGTCGAGGCGGCGCTCGCGGACGGCCGCGCGGACATCGCCGTGCACTCGATGAAGGACGTCCCCGAGGCCCTGCTTCCGGGGATGGTGATCGCCTGCATCCCCGCGCGCGAAGATCCGCGCGATGGGCTCGTGACGCGCGACGGGTCGGGCCTCATGGACCTCGGCGCGGGCGCGAAGGTGGGCACGAGCTCGCTGCGGCGCGCGATCCAGCTCCGCCGCGAGCGCAACGACGTCGCGTTCCATGTGCTGCGTGGCAACGTCGGCACGCGGCTCTCTCGCGTCCGCGACGGCTCGCTCGACGCCGCCGTGCTCGCGCTCGCAGGAATGCGGCGGCTCGGCCTGACCGCGCTCGGGCTCGCGGTCACGGACGAGCCCCTCTCGGGACGCGTCACCAAACCAGGCACCGACGCCCGCCTCACGGTGGCGCCGCTGTCGGTGGAGTTGTCGGTGCCCGCCGTCGGTCAGGGCGCGCTCGCGATCGAAGCGCGCGAGGCCGACGCCCGCATCGCCGCGCTGCTCGCGCCGCTCGAAGACCCGACCACGCGCGTCTGTGTGGAGGCGGAGCGCGCATTCCTCCAGACGCTCCACGGCTCGTGCTCGACGCCGCTTGCCGCGCATGCGCGCCTCGAGGGCGGCATGCTCCGGATGGACGGCCTGGTCGGCTCACTCGATGGGGACCACGTGCTCGCGGCCGGCACGGCGGAGACGTTCGCGCTCGGCGCTGGCGCCGCAGGGCGAGCGCGCGTGATCGGCACCCAGCTCGCCGAGCGCCTCCTCGAGGGCGGCGCCGCGGAGATCATCGACGCCGCTCGGCGGGAGGCCGACCCCTACCGCTGGCTCTACGCGCGCGGCTGACGCCGCGCTCGCGTCAGAGCCGTCTGTCTTCGCGAACGCCAGCCTCCCCAGGGTTGCCGCCTGCGCAGGCTCTCCCGCCCAATCCGCCGGCGCCGACCATGTACGTGACGTCGAGCGCATCGAGGGAGCTCCCCGCGCCGAAGATCCCGATCGAGGGGCCGCCCGCGCCGCCCCCGCCGCAACCTCCCGCACCACCGGCGCCGCCGCTGCCTCCGGCGCCGCCGTTGCCCCCGACGACCGTGAGGCTGCACGCAGTCGCGGCCGCGCCCATCCCGCCGGCGCCGCCTGCGCCACCCGCCTGGCCCGCGCCGCCATCGCCCCCGCGACCGCCATCTCCTCCGCCGTTCGTGACCACGCTGACGCGAGACAGGCTGAGGCGGGTGTCGATCATCGCGACGGCGAACGAGCCGCCGCCTGGACCGCCGGGCCTGCCGCCGCCGCCACCCATGCCCCCGGCTCCCCCTTCGCCCCCGCCTCCACCTGCGCTGCCGTTGACCGAGCCCACCGTGCACGCGATGAGGCCACCACCGCCACCGCCGGACCCAGAGACTCCCTGGCGTCCGGTATCCCCGCCGGTGCCGACGGCGGGCATCCATCCCGATGCAGACAGGGTCCCGGCGCCGCGGCCTCCCGTGCCGTGCGCGCCGGGCACGCCCGGGCAGCCCGGCTCACCGGGTCGTCCGTTTCCGCCGACGAGCGTTGTCGGCACACTCGGACAGAGGCACTCGCTCGCCAAGGGGGCCGCGCCCGCGCCGCCCATCGAACAGCCTCCGCCCAAGCCCGACAGCGACATGGGGGCACCCTGGCCACCCGCTCCCCCGCCCTCGGCCGAGTCGCCACCGGGGCCACCCGTGCCCATCGTGGGTCCGCCCGATGCCCTTCCCGCAAGACCGTCCGCACCCGCACGGGCGGGGGTCGGCGACGACGCCCCGACCATCCCCATCGCCCCGGGCCCGCCGCGTCCGGCCGTGACGGTCAGGTTGCGCAGCGTCGTGCTCGGAGAGCCCGTGATCCAGACCGTGGCCGTGAACTGCCCGGGGCTCGTGGCGTCCTGGGTCGAGAAGTCCACGGAGTCGATGGTCGTGCTCACCCCATTCACGAGCAGCGCGCGGGACGCCGAGCTCGACACGAGCGATCGGCTCGCCCCTCGTGCGCGGAAGGCGGTGTCGTAGCCACCCCACATCACGGTGCGGTCGGGCATCGTGAGCGGCATGCTCCTCGTGTACGTCCCGCCCGCCAAGAGCAGCGTCACGCTCGTGCCCGTGCTCGCCCGCGTCGTCGCGAGCTCGAAGGCCCGCCCGAGGCCCACGGCCGTGGCGGGAGAGTCTCCGATCGACGGTGCGCCCATCCCCGACGGCGTCACGTAGATGTAGCCGGGATGTCGGACGACCCCATCGGCGCCATCGCAGTTCGCATCGACCGCCGCATCGTCGGCGGGATCCTCCGCCGATACGAGCGTGCACAGATACTCACAGCCCGGCACGCCGTCGAGGTCGTGGGTGCCCGGCGCGCACCCTGCGTCGAGCGGAACGGAGGCGTCGGTCCCCGCGTCGGTCGGCGCGAAGGCGTCGGTCGGCGCGAAGGCATCGTCCAGCATCGGCGCGTCGGGCATCGGCGCATCGAGCCCCGGAGCGTCGAGCGAGAACGCATCCGGGTCGATGCGGGATGCGTCGTTCGTCTCTGCGTCGGGCCCACCGTCGATCCCCGCGTCGACGCCCTCCCCCGGGGTTCGCCAGCAGCGCTCGTCGGCCCGGCAGAACCAGCCCGTGGGGCAGTCGGTCGCGACGCTCGCAGGCGCGCAGCGGAGCCGCCCCTCGGGCGGCTCGACCCCCAGACATCCGGCCGCGAAGAGCCAGGAGAGCCCGAGGGAAGCAGCGGTCCATACGCGCGACGACATCAGAACTCTCCTTCGAGCAAGAGCGAGCCGGGCGCCAGGCGCAGGCGCGCCTGGGCAGGCTGACTTCGTTCGCTCGGCACGAGGCCCCATACGAGCCCCACGCCGAGCGCCCCGGCTCCGACGCCGAGGAGCGCGATCCCCACGCCCCAGAGCGTCTGTGCGCCCTCGGCGACCCCGCGCAGCTCGGGCCAGCGCGCATCGTCCGCCGCGTTCGTCACGCGCCCGGCCTCCCCCGCGGCCACGCCCATGAGCACCGCGCCCGCCACCAACGCGGCCGCACCGGCGACGGCCACGATCCAGGGCGCGACCCCCGGGCCCCCCTCGGAGGGCGCGTCGGTGCGCCGCGCTTCGCCGTCGGTGCCCTGCGCGCCGTGCTCGGTCGTGCTGACGGGGCTTGCGTTGGCATCCTGCTGCGCCGCTTGGGCCTCGGCCTCCGACGCCGGCCGCACGCCCATCGAGCGCAGCACGCGCACACGCTCCTCGACCTCGCCACGCCGCCCATCCTCCGGCGGCGCCTGTCGCAGGAAGCCTTCGAGCGCCTCGAGCGCGAGCGCGTCATGGCCGGCGCGGAGCTCGGCCTGACCGATGTTGTAGAGCAGCCCTGGCCTCGGAGAGAGCAGGTACGCCCGGCGGAAGCCGCGGACCGCCGCGTCGAACTGGCCCGCGTCGTAGGCCACGCGGCCCTCCTCGAAATACCGGCGCGCCTCGGCGTCGCTCCCGGCGTCCGACTGCGCCGAGGCCCGTGACGCGGTCGCCGCGCCGGACACCGCGGCGAGAAGGAGGCTCGAGACCAGAAAGATCCTCGCGTGCATAGGCGTCGACCGAACTACGGACTTCCGGACGAGCGCGACTTCGCCGGGCGGCGCAGGAGTGCCAAGCTGGCCGCATGCAACGCGTCCCGGAGCTCTCGAGCGATTGGCTCTCGGCGATCGACCGCACGGCGCGGCAGGTTCTGGGGCCCGACGACCGCACGGGAGCATCGCTCGTGACCGAAGTGCGGACCCTCTCGGAGCTCTACACCCGCGCCCGCCACGCGCTCCACCTGGCGGCAGGTCCGCGCGCCGCGCGCGTGCGTTTCTTTCTCCCGCGCGATCTCCCGAAGATCGAAGGGCCGTTGACGTTCCTCGCGGATCGCGGTCTCTTGCCTCGAGAGCGCGCGTGGCGCGTCGTCGACCTCGGCGCCGGCTACGGGGCGAGCACGCTCGGGCTCGCGCGCCTGGCCAAGCGCCTCGATCTGGCGGACACGCTGCACGTGCGCGCGATCGACGACGACCCCCGCGCGCTCGATGTGCTCGAGGCGCTCGCCCGCGAGACGCGCGGCGGCCTGCTCGCGAAGGAAGCCGTCCCGATCGAGCTCGAGCCCACGGTGGGCTCGGTCGCGGTCGCCGATCCCTCGGCGCTCGTCCGAGGCGCCTCGCTCGCGCTCGCCGGCTTCGTCTCGAACGAGCTCTTCCACGCAGGCCCCGAGGCGCGGACCCCCGAGGATCCCGAGCGCATCGCCCTGCTCGAGCGGTGGATGACGCGCGTGACGGGCGCGCTGACGCCGGGCTCGAGCTTCGTCGTCCTCGAGCCCGCGCTGCGCGGGCCGAGCCGCGTTCTCCAGACGCTGCGGGACCGCGTCGTCGCCGCCGGCCTGGAGGTCCCCTTCCCTTGCGCCCACCGCGAAGCGTGTCCGCTCCTTCTCCGTGAGCGCGACTGGTGTCACGCCGAGCTGCCGCTGGCGCTGCCGGAGCCGCTGGCCGACATCGCCCGTGAGGCCGGTCTGCGCTTCGAGGGCCTCTCGTACGCGACGCTCGTCTTGCGCAACGCGCCGCCGAGCGGCGCGCTGCCGCGCGCAGCGACGATCGTCGGAGGCCCGATCGTGACGAAGGGCAAGGTCGAGCTGCACCTCTGTCACGCGCACGGCCTCACGCGTCTCGACTGGATGACGCGCGATGGCGCCCCTCCGGCGGCCCTGCACCGCGGCGCGCGCGTCGAGCTCGACCGAGAGCTCGGCTCCGAGCGCGCTCGGCATGGGAGGGACGTACGGATCCGCCCCGGCGGGTGAGCGCCCAGGCGTTTTCCATCCCGGGCTCGCCCCGCGCGTGCCACCTTCGGGGCATGTCCGAACGTCAGCCCCCCGAGATCACCATCAAGGCCGAAGACGAGGTCGCCAAGGGCCGCTTCTCGAACCTCGCGCAGGTCGGGAGCACCACCGACGCGTTCTCCTTCGATTTCGCCTTCATGCACGGTCGCACGGGCTGGCTCCTCGCGCGCATCCTCATGTCCCCCGTGCACGCCAAGCGCTTTCACCGTGTGCTCGGCGACACCCTCGCGCGACACGAAGAGGCGTTCGGCCCGATCGACGAGGGCCCCGCCCTTCAATGATCCTCGTCAGGGAAGGCCTCGGGCCGGAGCGCCCACGCTCACCGGCCGCGTTCAGCAGCCACCCTCATTGACAGCGCAGCTGCAGGCTCCAGCCGGTGAGCTGACCGGAGTCAGCCCGGACGTCGTCGCGCACGATGATCTGCCACTGGCCTGCCGACGTGTGCCCGACTGCGCGGCGGACGGAGTGGCGACGGAAGGGGTTCGCGCGCGAGTGGTTCTGCAATTGGTATCGCTGGCCGTCGGGGCCGACGAGCGTGACCACGAGGTCCGAGTTGTAGCTGTGGCTCCCTGACAGGGTCACGTCGAGATCGCCGATGACGCAGTTCACGTCGACGGTCGCGGTCCCGGTCGCCTGCGAGTCGTCGACGATGCGGCCCCCGCCACGTCCGCGCACCGTGACCGACCGGGCATCGTCGCCCGGCGGCGCGGGCGTCGTCGGCGTCGTGGGCGTGGTCGGAGTCGTGGGGGTCGCACCGATGGGCTGCATCAGCACGTTGAGGGTGAGCGTGTTGTTCACCGGCGAGGCCGTGAGGGTCTGCGTCTGGTAGCCGGGCAGCTGGAAGGTGAACTCGAAGCTCTGGGTCTCGCCTGGGCGCGGGCGCGGCACGGGCACTTGCGTGGTGAGCGGCGTCGAGCCGAGGAGCGCGCCGCCGCCCGTCACGGTCGCGCCAGGCGGGGTACTCGCCGCAGACACCGACACGAGCACCTGATCGGCAGGAATTTGCGGCGTGATCGCCGCCGTCGGAGGCGGGCTGCCGCGGTCACGACCGCTGCATGCGCCCGCGAGGGCGAGGGCGGGCAGGATCCAGCGGAATGGGCGCATCGGCGGCCCTTGTACCATGGCTCAGCACCTCGGCCGCTCCGGGCGGCGCGGCCGAGGCTCGGTCCGCGCCGAGCAGGCCTCCTTCGCGGAAGAGGGAGACGAGGTCGTTCCGCATCGACTCGAGCAGCGGCAGACTCAGCAGCGTCGCGATCTCGGCCGCGAGGCGCGCGGCGTGCGCGATGATCGCGCGCGTCTCGCGCTGCCCTGGCGACTCGTCGTGCACGAAGCGGAGCATGACCCCGAGATGCATCGCCCAGAGCGCGAGCGCGAAGGGCTCCTTCAGCGACTCCTCGAGCTCCGGCACCTCCGCGACCTCCCGGAAGAGCCCGATCGAGCGCGCACGGAGCGCGGCAGGTCCCGTGCCGGCAGAAAAGAGCGAGATCGGGTTCGTCGCATCGAGCACCGTGCGCGCCATGACGAGGAGGACAGCCCTGTCCGCCGCGCGCACGTCGAGGCCGATGAGCAGCGCCGCCTCGATCCGCTCGCGGAGATCGGTGCGGCTCGCGAGCGCACGCTTGGTCTCGAGGTCGTGCCGCTCGATGTGCTCGCCGTAGAAGGCGAGCGCGAGGGCCTCCTTGCTGTCGAAGTAGTGGTACGCGAGGCCGAGCGAGACGTGGGCGCTCTGCGCGATGTCGCGCATCGTGGTGGCGTCGAAGCCCTTCTTCCGGATGAGGGTGAGCGCGACGTCCCGGATGCGCTCGCGCGTCTGCTCGGCCGAGGCGCGGCGCGTGAGGGGCGGAGCCGCCTTCGGCCTGGCCTTCTTGCGCGAGGGAGCGGGGCGGGGCTCCGGTGTCGGTGGGGTCTTCGTTCGTCTGGAGGCCATGGGCTCGGGGCGCGCGGCGCCCGCGTCAACGGAAGGGACCGCGCGTCATCGCGGCGGGGTGCGCGCCGCAGTGGCCATCGTGGCACGCGTCCACGCCGACGAGCGAGGCGAATGCGCCGCGGTGCTCGGACACCAGCTCGAAGGCGGCCTCGCCCAGCGGCCAGAGCAGCTCGGTCGCGAGGAGCTCCGCGAGCCAGCGCCACGACGCCAGCGCCCAGAGACACACGAGGAACGCGCGTGGACCGACCCACACCTCGCCGCGGTCGCTGACGACCACGAGCTCGCGCCCGAGCCACGGCAGCTCCGCCGCGCGGGCCCGCGCCAGGAGCCCGCGGCAGTCGTGGAGGGAGAGCGGGACCCGCTGCGCCGAGCCCTCGAGCCACTCCTTGCAGCGGACGCACACGGGGCAGAGCCCGTCGTAGAAGACGACGAGCACGGCGTCACCACTGCCCGGCGGGCGCCGCGTCGTGGGCCGGGGCCGCCGACTCGACCGAGCTCGCGGCCCGCGCGAGCCGGAGCTGCGGCGCGACCGGCGGCATCTCGATCGTCCGAGCCGCGCTCTTGCGGATGCGGTTGAAGACGAAGAGGTTGCCGAAGTGCATCGCGGCCAGGACGAGCAAGAGCGAGCCGAGCTTGTTCGCGAGCACCTCGATCGCCTCGCGCACCGTGCTCGCGTAGCCGCCCGAGAGGTGCAGACACGCATAGCCGAAGTTCACCAGGTAGAAGCCCACCACGAGCAGGCGGTTCACCGCGTCGCCGAAGGCCGGCTCGTCGGCGAAGACCTTCTCGAGGAAGACCCGCCCGTTGTGCCCGAGCGTGCGGGCGAGCCAGATGGTCAGCCCGACCGAGACGAGACCGTAGGCGACGTACACGAACGGGAGAAGGTCGGCGGGAGCGGGATTCTCCATGGGGGCCTCCGAATGGAATTGAACCTGTTCAACGGTATCGACACTCTGATGTGCAGCGGGCAAATGTCAATAGATCCTGCGCATGAGTCCGTCGTCCTCACTGGAGCGACGAGGCTTCGGGCGGTCTTCGAAGGTTTCATAGAACTCGTTCAACACAACGGAACGAGGCTTTGTTGCGACTGTATTGCAACCGCATCCGAGGCGCGGTACGGACTGGCATGGCCGGTCCCCTGCTGCCGCACGAGCTTCGGAGTCCCTGCGGTTGCGGCGAGATCGCCTGCGCCCGCCCCGCCCCGATGGCGGACGGCTCGGGGAAGGCCTCGGGCCTCGCGGCGCTGGCCCCTTTGCTTGCCTGTGCGCTCTGTCCGGCCTGTTTGTCCCTGTATGCAAAGCTCGCGGGCGTGGTCGGCGCCGGTCTCGCGATCAGCGAGGCCGCGCACGCGGCGTTGCTCGCGACGGCGATGCTCGTGTCGGTGTTGGTGAGCGCGTACCGCTACCGCCTCACGCGCCGAGGCTGGCCTGTCTCGCTGTCCTTGGTCGGCATCACGCTCATGACGCTCGCGCACATCCTCGGCGAGCCCACGAGTCTCGAGCTACTTGGCATGGGCGCGCTCGCCGCATCCGCGGTCGTCGACCGCTTCGGCCTCGAGACGATGCTGCGTCGTCGCACCCAGAGCGCGAGCCACTCACGTTGACTCACGCTCGCTTCGCCTCTTGCCGGTCGGCTGCCAGTGGACGAGCCCCGATGTGCATCTCGAGCGCGAGAAGCGGTCGCTGCTCGGGCGCCGAGGAGAGCACCCGATGATCGTGGAGCGCTGGCACGCGGTGCTCGACGCACAGCCTGTCGCGATCGCCGAGACGGCCACCGCGCTCGTCCTCGGTCTCGACGATGGCCGCGTGCTGCACCTCGACTGGCGCAACGGTCGGGCGCTCGCGCGCGTGGCGCTGCACGAGGCCGGTCTGCTCGCGCTCGCGGTGAGCCCCGATGGACGCCATGTGTTGAGCGGCGGAGCGGATGGCCACCTGGTCGTGAGCACCACGGCGGGCGCCCTGCTCTCCGTGGCCTGTCGCGACTGGGTCGACCGCGTCGCGTGGGTCGATCGCGCGCGCGCCGTCGGCACAGCAGGCACGCACCTCGCCCGCCTCGATGTGGACGGGCAGAGCGAGCAACGAGACCTCCGGCGGGGGGTGATGGCGCTCGCCACCTCGAGCAGCCGGGCGCCGGGAATCGTCGCGGTCGCGGTGTCCGGTTCGCTCCTCTTGGTGGACGCCGCGGATCTAGGACGGGTGGAAGAGCATCGCGTCCGCGCGACCGGCCGCTCGCTCGCCGCACATCCGGCCGGAGCGGGGTGGGCGCTCGGGACGCAGGAGCAGACGCTCCTTTGCCTGCGGATGTCCGACCGCCGCCTGAGCCGACTCGAGGGCTATGTCCGCCCACCGCGCGACGTCGCGTTCTCGCCGGATGGGACCTCGCTCGCGACGAGCGGCATGGACCTGCTCGTGGTGTGGTCCCTTCCGCGGCTCGACTGTGACGAGGCCGAAGCCACCCTCGTCGAGACCGACGCCGAGCCCGTCTCCCTCGTGCGCTTCCAGCCCCTCGGCCGAGGGCTGGCCGTCGTCACCAAGGCCGGTACGCTGTTCGCGCTCGACGCCGTGGCGGGCACCCGGGTCCGCGTCGCGCTCGGTGCACCGCCGACCGGGCTCGTATTCTCGAGCGACGGTCGCTCGCTCGCGTGCACCACCACACGTTCCGTCCACGTCTACGCTTGGTCCTCGTAGAGGCCATGTCCCGAGGCGTCACTCACCCCGCAACGCACGCTCGACACCGAGCTTCGTCATGGTGCGGATCGCCCGCGTCGAGAGCAGCATGCGCACGTAACGCTGCTCCGACTCGACCCACACGCGACGCCACTGGAGGTTGGGCTGGGAGAGCTTCCGGCTCTTGCGGTTGGAGTGAGAGACCTGGTTTCCCTTGAGGTATCCCTTGCCCGTGAGGTCGCAGCGACGAGACATCGTGTTCTCCGTGAGAGGTTGTGCTCCGCGAACAGCCGCATAAGTATTGCACTTACAGCACTGATGCAATAAGAACGTCGCGTGACTGCTGCGCTCGTGCTCACACGACTCGAGGCCGTCGTTCTGCCGGGGCGATGGCGCGAAGGGATGCCCGCGTCGACGAGCCCCGCGCTCCGGGCGCGGCTCCGCTACGTGCGCGAGGAGCTGGCGCGCCGCACAGGCGCGCGCGCGGTCCTGCACGACGGATGGCTGGAGGTACGGGAAAACGACGAGACCCGGGAGGACGTGATCGACACCGCGCTCGACGAGGGCCTCACCGCGATCGACACCGCAGGCCCCGAGCTGGTGACCACCTTCCCGCTGACCGAAGTCCCCGACGTCACGCTCACACAGGCCACCTCGGTCTTCGCCACACGCCTCGCGCGAGCTCGGCGGTACGAGCGCTCGAGCCCACGCATGCGGCAGGTCCGGCGCGGCGCCTACTTGGTGATCGAGTCGGGGCCGTCTCTGGCGTTCTACGTCCAAGCGCTCTTCGACGGTGACGAGCTCCGCTTCGAGGCCGCCGCCGGTAGGCATCTGCACGGGCAACAGCCACGGGCTTCGCTCGATCGGCTCCAGCTGCTCGGCTTCCTGCGAGATCCCGAGGGGAGCCCCAACCGCATACGCAGCTTGGGCCGAGATGAGTCACCGTCGCTGTTCTCTCATCTCGCGACTCGGGCCCTCCTCGATGTCTACGGCGTTCGAGCTGGGGAGTCCGCTCGGCTGCGGTTGGCCGAGATCGAGAGGGAACCGTGAAGCCTGCCCTCGTTCTGTGGCGACCCGGAGCGCGTGAGATCCCACGCCGGCCCGCGAGCCGCGTGGTCTTTGTCGAGGACGAGGCCGAGCTCGCCGTGCTGTTCGAGCCGAGCGTCGTGCTGGCTGGGCTCCGGGTGCGGCCTGTGCCCGCAGAGGAGTTGACCGCGCTGACTGCGCGAGACGTGCCTGACGTCCAGAGGCCAACCGCGCAACCCGGGCGCTCGATCCGTGCTCGGGTCTCGACGGACGGGGACGTGCACGAGCTCGCGACGCTGCTCGGCTCGTCGACCTCCTCGGCCGCGGTGACACAGCTCGCGGACGCCGTGCGTCTCTTCGCGGACCTCAGCGGGGCGCGCGAGGTGGGACTCCGACTCGCCATCGAGAGCCGACCCTCGTGCCCGCGGTTCCACGTCGACCAGGTCGCCCTGCGAGCCGTCGGCGTGTGGCTCGGCCCGACCACCGAATGGGTCGACGACCGTGACATCCTCGACCGCACCAAGCTCGGTCACGGATCCCGAGGGGCGCCGGACGAGCGTTCCGGGCTTCTTCGGCCAGGCGCGGTGGTGCAACAGCTAGCGCCCTCGATGCTCGCCTTCTTCAAGGGCGAGGCCTGGCCAGGCATGGCAGGGCGTGCCCTCGTCCACCGCTCGCCGGCCTGCGACGGGCAAGTGCGCATCCTCTGGACACTCGACGCGCTCGACTGACGGTCGCTGGATGGGAGACCGCCGTGTCTCTCGTCTTCACTGCGGGCTCTGGCAACCGCGGGTGGCTCGCCTCACGCCACGCACTCGAGGAGCCCGCGACGCAACAGCTCGCGGTCGAGGTCCTTGCCGATGAAGACCATCTCCGTTCGGCGCAGCTCTCCCTCGCGGAACGGGCGGTCCTCCGCGGCGTCCACCAGCATGTGAACACCCTGAAACACGAAGCGGCGCTCCGAGCCGGCGAGCTGCACGATCCCCTTCATCCGGTAGATGTCCGTGCCGCGCTCGCGCAGGAGTCTCGACAGCCACGCATCGAGACGCGCGCGATCGAGCGGTCGTTCCTCGACCAGACCGACCGAGCCGACGCTCTCGTCGTGGGCATGTCCCGCCCCGTGCGTGAGGGACGCGCCTGCGACCACCCTCGCTCCGCGCTGCCAGAGCCCGAGGACCGAGAACTCCTCCGGAGCGTGCTCGCTGATGAGCGCGTAGTGACCGGGGACGGGGATGGGAACCACGAGACGCACGCCGCGCTCGTCCCGAGGAGCGAGCTGGAGCTCGACCGCGCCATCGAGCAGCGCGACCGTCTGGCCATGACGTGCCTCGCGCGCCTCGCGCGACCAGGTCCGGACACACCGCTCGCTGGCCTCCTGCGCGGCGCTCTGCGTCGCGTCCGCCACGGGCACGAGCTGAAGACGCATCGACGCGTCGACGCCACCGGCCACCTGGAGCTCCGCGACTCCCGCCTCGAGCGCGAAGATCTGGACTCCTTCGAAGGGATACTCCGGTTCGAGAAACGTCGGGCGCGTCTCGAGCGCACGAGAGAGGTCGAAGCCCCCGATCTCGACGACGTCACAGATCGGGACGTCCGCGCGGGTCGCCCGGTGCACGCGCGCCATCGCGTTCATCGACCGGATGCGCTCCTCGACCGCGCGCAGCGCCTCGGGCGTCACGAGATCCGTCTTGTTGAGCACGATGGCGTCGGCGAACGCGACCTGCTGGCGGCACTCGTCGGAGTCGTCGAGGTGGAGCTCCACGTGCTTTGCGTCGACCATCGTGACGATCCCGTCGAGGCGGAACTTCTCGCGCACGTCGTCGTCGACGAAGAAGGTCTGGGCAACCGGGCTCGGATCGGCCAGGCCCGTCGTCTCTACGAGCACGTGATCGAGCTTGTCTCGACGCCGGATCAGGCTCCCGAGGATGCGAATCAGGTCGCCGCGCACGGTGCAGCAGATGCACCCGTTGTTCATCTCGAAGACTTCCTCGTCCGCACCGATGACCAGCGCGTGGTCGATGCCGATCTCGCCGAACTCGTTCTCGATGACGGCAATTCGCTTGCCGTGCTGCTCGGTGAGGATGCGGTTGAGCAGGGTCGTCTTCCCCGAGCCGAGAAAGCCGGTGAGCACGGTGACGGGAATGCGTGAGTCCATCGGTCCCTCGGTCGTCTGGAAGGTGTTCAGCAGGAGCAGGAGGCCACGTCGATGCGCAGGACCAGGCGCGCATGTCCTGCCTCCTGCTCGATGGGCGGAGAGCGGTGCACGGCGCCGTTGTGCTCGTTGCGCGAGAACGACGCGCCCTTGAGGATGAGGACGTCGCCAACTGCGGCGCGCTTGATCGTGCTCGGGTCAGGGACGATGCGCGTATTGGCTTCCAAGAGGGGCACATCGACGCGACCGAGCTCGCTCCGTACGACGTTCGGGTTCTCGACCCACTCGGTCCCAGCGCCCGCGTAGGTCACGAGCAGTCGGAGCGCGACGTAGTCCTGATGGAACTTGCGGCAGGAATCCGTCCGCACCACGTCGAAGCGGACGCGAACGTGCTTGCGGTGCGTGTAGAGCGCGATGCGACGCGCGAGCTCCGGCACGTCTTGCCGGGCGATGCTGCGCGTCTGGGGCGGAAGGGGCTCGAGGAACGTCTCGAGCGTGGAGCCGACCAGGCTCTCGGGGGCGCCGTTCCACTCCCAGCCCGTCTCACGCGTCGTGGCGAGCCACGGCTGGAGCTCTGCGTCGAGCGCGAGCGGGCGCGCCACGTGGACGAGATTGATCCCGTCCCGCGTGATCGGGTCGAGGCCCAACCACGGCTCGATCACCGACACGTGGCCACGGGCGACGGGCGCCTGGTCGGTGGTGTTCACGCCCGCGCCTCGGCGGGCTCGTCGGAGCCCTCGTCCTCTTCGGCCTCGAAACGCGGCAGCGGGTCAGGCAGCTTCGCCCAAGATGCTTCGCTCTTCATCTCTTGGTCGGTGAGGAGCGCCTTGTGAAAGCGGGCTTCGAGCTCGGCGCGGTTCATCGCGCCGACACGGCCGATCACGACGAGCTCCTGCTTCCGATCGCCCCAGCGTGGGTGCCAATCCGCCTCGATCTTGGCCACCAGCTCCGGCTCCGTCGGCCAGTGCTCTTTCCCGACCGCGGCCCAGAACCAACCGGCACGGTCGAGGCGGCCCAGGCGGCCTGCTTGGCTCCAGCCGATCACCTCGGCGGGTCGCGTTGCTGCCCAGAAGAAGCCTTTGCTCCGCACGACACCCGGCCAGTCTGCCTCGAGAGCATCCTGGAGGCGCTTGGGATGAAAAGGCCGGTCCGCGCGCCAAACGAAGCTCGTGATGCCGTACTCTTCGGTCTCCGGCGTGTGCTTGCCCTCGAGCTCCTTCTGCCAGCCGGCGCTCTCTTGCGCCTTCTCCATGTCGAAGCGCTTGGTGTCGAGCACCTCTTGCAGCGGCACGCTCCCGAAGCGGGAGTGCACGATGTGGGCAGCCGGGTTGAGGCCGCGCACGATGCCCTCGACGCGCCGGAGTTCCTCGGGACTGGCGAGATCGACCTTGTTGATCACCACCACGTCGGCCATCTCGAGCTGGCTCACGAGAAGGTCGACCAGATTGCGGTCGTCCTCCTCGGAGAGACCGACGCCGCGGTCGGGCAGAGTGTCCGTCGACTCGTACTCGCGGAGGAAGTTGTGGCAGTCGACGACCGTCACGAGGGTGTCGAGGCGTGCCAGGTCGGCCAGGCTCACGCCCTGCTCGTCCCGGAACGTGAAGGTCTGGGCCACCGGCAGCGGCTCGCCGATCCCCGTCGACTCCACGAGGAGGTAGTCGAAGCGCCCCTCACGCGCGAGCTTGGCGACTTCGGCCAGGAGATCGTCACGCAAGGTGCAGCAGATGCAGCCATTGGACATCTCGACGAGCTTCTCTTCCGTGCGGGACAGGTTGGCCCCGCCGTCGGCCACCAGACGCGCGTCGATGTTCACCTCGCTCATGTCGTTGACGATCACCGCGACGCGGAGCCCCTCGCGGTTCGTGAGCACATGGTTGAGCAGCGTGGTCTTGCCGGCGCCGAGGAAGCCGGAGAGCACCGTGACGGGCAGCCGTGAGTCGGTGGTCGTCATCGCTCAGCCCTTGGAGATCTTCTTCTCGACGAAGACGACGTGCTTGCGAGCGATCGGATCGAACTTCTTCTTCTCGAGCTTCTCCGGCGTCGTGCGCTTGTTCTTGTTGGTGACGTAGGCGTAACCGGTGCCGGCGGTGGAGACGAGCTGGATGTTGTCGCGCATGGCAGGAGGGTTACCTCAGCCAGGATACAAATGCAATCGCGATACAGATAAGTCGCTACTGATGACGCATCGTCGTCCGAGGAGACGCTGCGCTGGCGCGCCGCGACCGAGCACATCGAGCACCTCGTCGACGGACACGCCCGCTCGCCACGACCCGATGGGCGCGGCGCGCAAGCCGAGCCCACGGCGGGTCGTGGCGCAGCGTTCATCGGTCTTGGCGGCAGGACGAGCTCAAGGCGAGGTGGTGCTCACCGAGAGCGTATAGGGAGCTTCTCTGGCGTCGTAGCCGTGAACGAGGAAGTTGTATCGGCCCGCCGTCGTGGCGGTGAAGGAGAGTACCTCGTCGTCGTCGGTCGAGTCGCTCGAGGCGAGCGGCTCGTCGTGCCGCGGGTCGGCGCCCGGTGCGAAGAGATAGACGTCGATGTCGGAGCTCGCATGCGCGAACGCGACCGAGACGTCTACACGTCCGCCTGCAGCGAGCTCCACGAAGTACCAATCGTCGTCGACGTTGCATGAGTGGAGAGAAACCATGCCAGAGGGAGCCGGGGAGGCTGTCTCGGGCGTGTCGTTCTCCTCAAGCGCATCGTCCGGGCCCAGACACGGGGGGGGCTCGGAGCACATGCCATCGACCTCGACAAACCCTGCGTCGCAGTGGCAGTGATCGGCGTGCGCGTGGCCGTGGGGACCGCAGTCGAGCTCCCACGCATCCGCCCCACCGCCAGCGTCGAACGATGAGGCAGGCGCGTCGGCTGGGCCCGCGTCCGGGAAAGTAGGCAGGCACATCCTGCCCTGCTCGCGGTAGCCGGGGTCGCAGTCACAATGATCGCCGTGCGACTCGCCATGAGGCGCGCAGGGGTCCGCCGTGGGCGCGCTCTCGCCGCAACCCGGAGAGGCCACCGTGATCGCCAGTCCCGTGAGGCCCCCAGTCCAGCCCGCGAGGAGCTTCAGAGCGCGGGACATCGCTCAGAGACCGCGGTCGAGGTGCATGTGACCGACACCGTTGGCGAGGCACTCGCCCTCGCCATTGAGGTGGCCCTGGGTCACCAGCTGAGCGCGGGCGTAGAGCGCCATGTTGGTGACCGCCATCCCTTCCACCATCGGCGCACCGGCGAGCGAGTAGTCTGCCGACGGCAGAATGGAGATCGGCGTCGCCTCGAGATCGGCGTTGTCGACGGTGCCGTCCGCTCCGGTCGCGTCGTCCACCAGGGCGAGCCAGCCGGCGCGGCGACGCACGACCGCTTCGTCCCCGACCGGGAAGCCATTGAAGAAGAGGTGATCTCCGTGAATGGTCATGAAGGCGGTCGTCGCACCCGCCGAGACGGCGATCCCCTCCATGCCCTCCATCGCGGAGCACTCGTATCGGGCCTCGGCGTCGAGGCAGAAGTCGAAGTCGATCGAGCGGCTGCCGTTCGTGGCAGTCCCCGCGATGAGGTAGCTGCACTCCTCGGCGACCATGCGGTCGAAGTCGGCTTGCGACACCGAGCCGTCGCGCGTCAGCGCAGCCGTCGCGTGGGGCATGTCGTACTCGAACGAATAGCGACCCTCGGGGAGGGTCCTCGTGCCCACCACGCGGCCCGTCTCCGGCACGGTGCGGAGGTCGATGACGAGGTTGGCGTCGGTGTGCACGTCCGAGCCCCCGGCTGCCATCGCGTGGATGTGAACCTCCCCGAACGCCGCGATGTACTTGTCGAACGTCACGTCCCAGCCGTCGACGATGTCCTCGTCTCCCATGCCAGCGCTCAAGCCTCCGGTGATCGTGTCCTCGGACTGGATTGCTACCGTCAGCTCCCCGGTCGGTGCGCTCGAGCCACCGCAGCCAGCGACGGCCGCGCCGAGCGCAGCTGCGGCGAAGCCGCCGAGGCACCGAGCGCCCCCGGCGAGAAGGTCAGTGGTGAGTCGGACCGTGTGGTTGTCATCGTGGTTCATGTGTATCTCCGTTGCATCAAGAAGACATGCGTTCGCGGTCGGCGTCGCCGACCAGCCTCACTGGGGCTGCCACTCGAAGGACGGCAGGCCCGTGGCGGTGAGCGCTGCGACCAGGGCGTCGTGCGACGGGTGCGCGCTCGGCACCTCGACCGCGTCGCCCGACTCCGGCGCGGGCAGCGCGGCGAGCGCCTCGAAGTCGAGCATGCTCGCCCACAGCGTCGGGTCGAATCGGACGACGAGCCCGGCCTCGGCGCGGTGGATCACGTGAGGCGCGAGCCGACCTCGCGCCGCGGTGCTGCCGGTCGGCTGGGATCGACCATCGACGTCGAGGACGAATCGGTATCTCCGCTCGAC
>JBKDQC010000720.1:0-6198 GCA_046342295.1 Deltaproteobacteria bacterium
CGACCTCCGCGAGATCGCGCCGGCCGTCGAGGACGCCGAGCTGGAGCTCCACGATCCGGGTGAACCGTTCCTCGAAGCTGCCGCCGCCTCCGACGATCTCGCGCAGGACCTCGACGAGCCGCGTGATGCGGCTCTCGAACACGGAGGTGAGCACGTCGTCCTTGTTGCGGAAATAGAGGTAGATGGTCCCGTCCGCGACGCCCGCGGCCTTGGCGATTTCGCTCACGCGCGCGGCATAGAAGCCCTTGCGGGCGAAGACCTTGATCGCCGCCTTGAGGATCCGCTCCCGCTTGTCGGCCGTCCGCTCGCTGCGCCGCGCGCGCTTGTCCTCGCCCTCGGCGCGCCGGCGCCCGCGGCGGGGGCCTGGCACCTCGGCCTGCGACGCGGCGCTGAATGGCGATTCATTTTCGCGCACGGCCCGCGGTTACCACCCGCGCTCGCTCCGGTCAACGCCGCGCGCCGGTCGGGTGCGGCTCGAGCCACACGCTGGAGCGGACGGGCGCGCTCTCGCAGCGCGCGTGTGCCGCGCCGACCGCGGCCCGCCGCGCGAGCTCCGAAGTGCTCGCGAGCTCCGCGAGGCCTTCGAGGGCGAGCCGCGCCGCCGCCTCGGCCACGTTGGCGCGCGCCCCTGGGTCGAGCTCGGCCGAGGCGAGCGCGCCGAGCGCACCGGCGTCGCCCCGCGCGCTGATCGCCCCCCACGAGGCCCCGCTCGAGGCTCCCGAGCGCTGCCACGTCACCTCCAGGCCGAGGAGCCTCGCGTGTCTGGCCCACGCCCGCGCGAGCGCGGTGCCGAACGACACATCTCCGCACGAGGGGATCGCCTCGATGATCACGAGCTCCTGCCGGTCGATGGCGACGCGCTCGCGCCGCGTCGTCGACGCTTCGAGCCCGCCCGAGACATCCGCCGACGGCGCGGGCCCCGACGCGTCCGCGACCGCTCCGGCCAGTCCCCATCTCCCCCCGTCGCGCCAGGAGCGCCAGCGCGCACGCACGTCTTCGATCGCCACGTCCGACAGCGCCTGGGCAGAGCCCTCCGAGGCCACGACGCCGGGGGCGCGCGGCGCAATCGCGGCCGCCGCTGCCGCGAGCCGCTCGTCGTCCAGCGTCGTTCGTGCGACGAGCGCTCGTCGCGCCGTCTCGACGTCCGCGACGCTCGGCTCAGAGAGCGCCACGCAGTCGGCCCAGACCGACGCGACCGCGCGGCTCTCGACCGGCGGGCCCGTGGTGACGACGAAGACGCCAGCGCCTTCCACGCTCATCTGTGCGCCCTGTCCACATCGCAGCGAGAAGATCTCCGCGGCGATCCGGCTCGCGCCGAGCGCGCTCGCCCCATCCTCGGCGGGTCCCGGGAGAAGCCATGCGATCGAGAGGCTCGCCGCGCCTGGCACGGCCACGGACGCCGCGGACTCCCATGGGATGCGCGCGGGCTCGAGGGAGGCGAGGGTGCTCTCGGCGTCGCGCCCGACGACCGCGACGCCGAGCCGCTCGCCGGCCTCCGAGCCCGCGCCCGTGACCCAGAGCGCGCCGACCCGATCCGCGATCTCGAAGGCCCCCTCCGCGACCTCGCGCGTCGCGACCGGCCAAGGCGCGACGCCCGCCCAGCGCATCGGCGCGTCGCCCTCTCGACGCGCGAAGGAGACCATGGCGACCCAGCCTGCCCGCGTCGGGAACGCGCTGACCTCCACGCCGGTCGCCAGACCGCGGCGGGCCCGCCACGCGTTCGCGATCGCGAGCGCCTCCCCCTCGCTCGGCGTTCGTCGCGCGATCGCCCAATGCCCCGCTCCGGCGTGCTCGGACGCGCGTGTCCGCGGCGCTTGCTCGGTCGGCGTTCGTCGCGCGCGCTCGGCTCGCGCGGCGCGCGCGTCGACGCGCTCGATCGCCGCCTCCGCGCGGTCGCGATCGACGTCGCCGACCACGATCCCCAGCGTGCGGTCGGCGCCGTAGTGGGCCTCGAGAAACGCGAGCACGCCCTCGCGGCCCGGCACCGTGTCCGCCACGCCCAGCGGCTCGATCGAGAGGCCGAGCGCCGCGCCGGCGGCCAGCATCTCCGCCTCGCGCCGGCTCGAGGAGGCGCCCCGCGCACGCCGCCCGGCCACACGCGCTCGCGCGGCCTCGAGCGCCTCGTCCGAGATGCCGCGCGCGCCGAGCGCCGCGTCGAGCTCGCGGACACAGTGCTCGAGCTCGGCGCTCGCGCACATCCTGCGCAAGCGCGTTCCGTCGGGCGTCACCAACACGTCGAGCTCGCCGGCGGCGGCGACGATCTCGGCGGCGAGGAGCGCCTCGTTCGGGCCATCGAGCGAGCCAGCGTCGATCCACACCGTGAGGGCGACATGACCCTCCATGGGGCGCTCGACCACGACCACCCGGTGCGCGCCCACCTGCTCGGGCGCGAGGTCCGTGGCCGCGACGGGCCGCGGCCGGGGCGCTCCGCCGCAGCCGGAGCAGCACAGCAGAGGCACACACAGCGCGAGCGCCCGGAGCCTCAACCGTCCGGCTCCTCGCCTCGCCGCAGGCGCGCGAGGTTGTCCCCGTGGCGAGCCCATACGAGCGCAGCGATGGCTGTGGCGGCCCAGGCCGCGGGCCGATCGACCCCGAGCGTCGCCGCGACCACCGCGCCCATCGCCGCCCCGGCGCGCGAGCCCACGCTGACCGTTCGCGTGAGCCGCTTGCCGAGGAGATACGTGAGCACTGCCGCGAGGCCGGCCGGCCACGCCACGACCAGCATGGCGCCCGCGGCGGTCGCGGCGCCCTTGCCCCCGCGGAGGCCGTGCCAGATCGGCCAGCAATGGCCTGCCACGGTGCTCACACCGACGGCCGCCGTCCACGGGCTCTGGCCCCCGAGCCACGCAGCGGCCGCGAGCGTGGGCAGCGCCCCCTTGAGCCCATCGAGCATCAGGACCACGCGGCCTTCCCGCCGGCCCACCGTGCGACCGACGTTCGTCGCGCCGGGGTTGCCGGAGCCCACCGCGCGGATGTCCACCCCGTGCCGCGCCGCGATGATCAGGCCGAACGAGATCGAGCCGATCGCGTAGGCGGCGACCACGAGCGCGATCTTCCAGAGCGACCCGGGCACGCCGCGAGCGTAGGCGGAGCGCGCACGCGCGTCGATCACCTCGGCGACGCGGGCGTCAGGCCGCCTCGCTCGCGAGGGGCGAGAGCGCGTGCTCGAGCCGCGAGCGGATCTTGTGCTTCTTCGAGTACACGGTCTTGACGGAGATCTGCATCTCTTCCGCGACCTCCTCGGGGCTCAGGCCGTCCATGTAGTAGAGCCGCACGAAGGTCTGGTCCTTCTCCGAGAAGGTCTGGAGCGCATCGTTCACGCGCGCCCACCGCTCGCGCTCGAGCAATCGGTCGAACGGGTCTGCCTCGGGGGCGGGCATCGCCTCGGCCTCACCGAGCGTCACCGGTTGCGGCGCCCGCGCGAGCGTCCTCAGATGATCCCACGCCGCGTTCGTCGCCAGCATGCCGACCCAGGACGACAGCTTGTTGCCGCGCTCGGGCGCGAAGGTTCGCAGCTTGTGCATGTCTCGCGCGGTGATCGAGAGAAGGAACTGCGCGTAGACCTCGCGGACGTCGTCGCTCCCGACCGAGCGCGCGAAGCGCGAAGTCACCTTCTGGATGCATCGGTAGACGAGGCGGTCGAAGCGCACGTGGAACTCGCGCCACGCTCGACCTTCTCTGCGCAGCATGCGCTCGAGAAGCTCTTCGTCCGACCAAGGCTCGAGTCCGTGCATCCGATCCATGACCCTCTGCTCCTCTGCGTCGTTCATCGACGCGGGCCGCCATGAGCAGCCACCGTGCCAGGCGGGTGAGGAGGAGGATCAGCCTCGAAACGCGAGAGATCGCGGGGGAGGGAGGGAACGCGCGGGGTGTAACAGCCTGCGGTGCAACCGGCGGCGGGTGTAACGCGGTTACGCTGTGACATCCTTCGAGCGCCGAACGTTCTCTCCTACGCGGCGCTTCCGCGCTCCCTTCCCACCCAACTCCGGAACTCCGCGCTCCAAGAGCGGTCGTGGTCAGCATGCGCATCCAACTCCTCGTCTTGCTCGGGCTCGTGGGCTGCGGTGGCGCCTCTCCGGTTCGATCCGTCCGGGTCGAGGAGACGAGGGTGGTCGCGAGCCGGGGCGCTGGTGGCGAGACGGAGGTGCAGGTGTGGAGCGCCGACGTCCTCTTCGACGAGGGCAACGGCCTGCTTCGTGCGGGCCAATGCGAGCAGGCCGTCGCTCGTTACGACACCCTGGTCCGCGAATTCCCGTCCTCGCGCTACGTCTCGGCGTCGCTCTACAACGCGGGACTCTGCCTTCAGGAAGCGCACGCGTGGCCGGCGTCCGTCTCGCACTACGAGCAACTGCTCACCCTGCGCCCGGGCTCTGCCGACGAGAAACACGCACGGCTCCAGCTCGCCGAGGGGCTCGAGACCCTCGAGCGGTGGGAGCGCGGCCTCGAGAACGCCGAGGCGCTGCTGCGCCGAGACGATCTCAGCTCCGCCGAGCGCCTCGAGGCCCTCGCGCGGCGCTCGCGCGCGGTGCTCGGGCTCGGCCGGCTCGAGGACGCCGCCCGGCTCGCGCGCGAGGCGACGAGCTACTACCGAACGCGCTCGGGCGACGAAGTGATCCATGACGAGTATTTCGCCGCCATGGCGTCGTACGTGCTCGCGGAGACCATCCGCCTTCGCTCCGAGGCGCTCGCATTCCCCGACGGCTCGGTGCTCGAGCAGCACGACGTGCTCGACCGCCGCGCGGCGCTCCTGCTCGAGGCCCAGCGCGCCTACTTCGACGCGATCCGTCTCACCAACGCGCACTGGGCGGCCGCTTCCGGCTATCGGATCGGCGGCATGTACCGCGCCTTCTTCGACGCGATCACCCAGGCCCCCGTCCCGCCGCCGCCTCGACCGATGCACGAAGCCCAGCTCGCCCTCTACCGAGAGAGCTACCGATCGCAGCTCCGAGATCGCGTGATGCCGCTCGTGCGCCACGCCATCCGCTACTGGGAGCTCACCCTCACGATGGTGGAGCGCACCGGGGTAGAGTCCGAGTGGACGGCCCGAGTCCGCGAAGATCTGGAGAGAACCCGCGCGCTCGTCCTCGCTGCGACTCCGGCGGCTGCGGCTGGGGACTCGCGCGAACGACCTTGACACCCCTCCGGGGCCAAGGTACATGAGCGCCCCCTCGCGTCCCGGGCGCGTGGATCAGTGTGCTTTTCGCTCGGTCTTCGTTGCGTGCGTCCACCGTCGCACTCCTCGAAGGCCTGCGTCAGAGACCTTGCTGGCGTAGCTCAATGGCAGAGCACCTGTTTTGTAAACAGGCGGCTGCGGGTTCGAGTCCCACCGCTAGCTGACAACTCACTTCGCATCGAGTACCGGAGAGTCTGCGGCTGCCGCGGATTCTCCTCATGAATCGGAGGGTTGCCCGAGTGGCCAAAGGGAGCAGACTGTAAATCTGCCGGCGCCAGCCTTCGGTGGTTCGAATCCACCACCCTCCATTCCGCGGGCGTAGCTCAGTCGGTAGAGCGTCAGCCTTCCAAGCTGAACGTCGTCGGTTCGAATCCGATCGCCCGCTCTTTCGGGGCCCAGCGCCCCAGCGGTGCCGGCCGGTGTTCGGTCGGTTCCCGGTTGTCCTCTCCGGGCCGCTCCTGGCTGGCCTCTCCTGGCTGGCCTCTCCTGGCTGGCCGCTCCCGGCTGGCCGCTCATGGCTGGCAGGTGACCGCTCCCGGTCGTCGGTTCCTGGTTGTCCACCCCCCGCCTTCGCGGGACCCGAGTCGGAGCGGTGCGAAGCGTGCACCCGAGTCTTCGTTCTTCGCGCCGGCGGAGACCTTTTCTTCCACCAACCTCGCCTTCAACCGCCTCGCGCAGTCTTGGTTCTGCCCATGCCCTTGTCTTCGATTCCGTTCGCCCACGCCCAGGTAGCTCAGAGGTAGAGCACCTCCTTGGTAAGGAGGAGGTCGCGAGTTCGATTCTCGTCCTGGGCTCGATTCACCCTAGCCGCGATTTCGCGCCCGGCGGCGCGAAGACCACACGACGCCACCCGCCTGCGGGAGGTGCCTCAAGGAGAGAGCAGCGTCATGTCGAAAGAAAAGTTCGTCCGTAACAAGCCCCACGTGAACGTCGGAACGATCGGTCACATCGACCACGGCAAGACGACGACGACGGCAGCCATCACGAAGGTGGCGTCGAAGGCGTACGGCGGCGGCAAGGAAGTG
>JBKDQC010000721.1:0-6844 GCA_046342295.1 Deltaproteobacteria bacterium
AGGCCGCTCCATACCGAGCCGACGAGGAAGAGCGAGATGCCCGAGAGCATCACAGGGCGACGTCCGTAGAGGTCCGCGAGCTTGCCGTAGAGTGGCACGCTCACCGTGGACGCGAGGAGGTACGCACTGCCGACCCAGCCGTAGAGCAGCAGGCCGCCGAGCTCCGAGACGACGGTCGGCATCGCCGTGCCGACGACCGTCGCCTCCATCGCGGACATGAAGATCGAGAGCAGGAGCGCCACCACGACCAGCCCGCGCCCCTGAAACGAAAGCGCGGCGGCTCGGTGGGGTGTGCTCACGGGGCGCCGAGGATGCCACGGGGCGCGCGCGGCGCCTGCTTTCCATCGAGGACGCGGCTGCGGTACATGGCTGCGGTGAACTCGAACCGTGCCTCGACGCTCTGGGGTGCGCTCGGCGCGAGCGGCCTGGTGGGGTGTCTCGTGCTGCTCTCGAGCGCTCTGCCAGCGAGCGCGTGGCCGACGCCCGGACGGCGCCCGCCGACGATGCGGGGCTTGCGTCTCAGCCCCGAGGAGTGGGACTTCCTTCCCGTCGAGGCGGGCGCTCGACAATTCCGCGTCATGGCCTTCGATGGTCACGTGCACTCGGCCTTCTCGCGCGACGCGGTGCATCCCATCGAAGAGCTCGTGTGGCTCGTCGAGCGGCGCGATCTCGATCTGCTCGTGCTCACCGATCACGGCGCGAGCGCCGGGCGCGACTACCTCGAGCGCGAGTACCGAGGTCCGGTGCACGCCTTGATCGGGGAAGAAGTCGGCGGTTCGTTCGGGCACGCGGTGATCTGGGACATTCGAGCTCACCGCGGCATCAGCGAGGCGTCCGGAGATTCGATGGAGGCGCTCGGTACGCTGGTGCACGGGCAGGGCGGGACCGTCGTGCTCGCGCACCCCGGATGGTGGATCGGGAGGAACACCTGGGATCCGCGCCGCTGGATGCAGTACGACGCGCTCCGGCGCGGCGGGATCGGGCAGCAGATCGACGCCCTCGAGCTCTGGAACCAGGTGTACTGGCAGCGCTCGCGCGAGCTGATCGACGAATGGGTCGGCCTGCTCGAGCGAGGGCTCTACGTCCCCATCGTCGGCAACAGCGACTTCCATCGCGCCGACTCCCATCGCCTCGGGGAACCGCGCAACGCGATGCTCTGCGTCGCGAACCGAGAGCGGCAGATCACGCAGAGCGCGCGGGACTGCTTGCGCGAGGCCGTGCGGTCGGGGCGTCTCTACGTGACCGATGGGCCGAGCATCGACCTCCAGGTTGCGGGGCGCGTGCCTGGTGAGGTGGTCGAGGCGATCGCGGGCACGCTCCTGGCTGGCGAGCTCAGGGCGCGCTCCGCCGAGGGCGGGACCCTCGAGCTCTTCGTGGGGCGCGATCTCCGCGCCCGGGTTCCGCTCGCGCCCGGGGTGACGGTCTCGCACCGCTTCACCGTGCCCGTGCCGGCGGCGGATTCCTTCGTGCGCGTCGAGATCCAGCGATCGAGCGTCCCCGAGGATCGCCCAGCGTTCTCGCTGCTCACCAACCCGGTGCGCATCGACGTCTTGCCTCGCCGAGGCGATGGATGGCGAGGCCCGGACGAGGGTCCGGTGCCCGGCCCGTCGGGCTTCCACCGCGATGAAGTGTCGCCGCGTGAGCGCGCCCGCGCGCAGCGCCGTGTCGATCTGCGAGGCGCTCCCTGAACAGGGTCGCCCGTGGATCCGCTCGAGCGCGACCTTCGAGGTGCAGCTCACGGACGCGACGCCGGTCCCGCGTCTGCTCGGGCGCGTGCGCGTCCCCCTCGCGCGCCCCGACCTCGTCGTTTCGCACCGCTCGGCGTGCTCCTCGCGCTCCTCGGTGCGCTCCTCGCCCCCGGCACCGGCGAGGGTCCTCGAGCCGCCCTCGAGCGGCTCCTCAGCTCAGAGCCTGGTCACAGCTCGATCGCCCGTCTGGCGGAGCCGAGCTCGCCCGGGCGCGCTCTCGCGCCCGAATTGTCCCATGAATTCGACGCCGCACGCGTTCTCCGCTTGCGCGCTCGAGCGGCGGCCTGGTATCCGTCCACAGTCCGAGCACGCGGAGGAAGCCCCCTCGGAGCCCTTTGGGCTGCCGACCTCCGGGAAGAAGGGAGCCACCCCCGGTCGGGACGATCCACGCCCCGGGGACCGAGCCCACACATGAACGACCGCGACCACGAGTCGCTCCACACCGAGGGCAAGAGCCCCGGTGGCGAGCCCAAGAGGACCGATCCGACCGAAGGATCGAGCCAGCACGAAGCTTCCCGCGCCCAGGACGGGCCGGAGCAGGGCGGGACGCCCGCGCGGCGCTCGTCGCGGCCCCGCGCGCCGCGCAAGCGATCGGGCGCCGGAGCCGTATCCGCCCCCGAGGCAGCCGCTTCGCTCGTCGAGGGCGCGGAGGTCGCCGCTGAGGAGCCACGTGAGCGTCCGAGCGACCGTCCCGAAGCGCGCGAGGCCGACGCCCGCTTCCCGCGCGGTCCGCGCCCGGCGGTCTACCGGCGGGCTTTCCCCGCGGAGCACTTCGACGACGACGCGGTGAAGGTCGTGAAGCGGCTCGTGCGCAACGGCTTTCACGCGTATCTCGTCGGCGGCTGTGTGCGCGACCTTCTCCTCGGCAAGAAGCCGAAGGACTTCGACGTCGCGACGAACGCGCGGCCCCACGACATCAAGGCGATCTTTCGCAACTGCCGCGTGATCGGGCGACGGTTCCGCCTGGCGCACATTCTGTTCGGCGCGGGCAAGGTCATCGAGACCGCGACCTTCCGCCGCGACCCGTCGGCCGCCGAGCTCGAGCTCGAGATCGACGCCGCCGAGGAGCCGCTCGTCCCGCGCGTCAAGTCGCGCGAGGACGACGCCGACCTCCTCATCCGTCACGACAACGTCTTCGGCGAGCCTCACGAGGACGCGCTGCGGCGCGACTTTCGTCTCAACGGCCTCTTCTACGACGTGGAGCGTCAGGAGGTCATCGACTTCGTCGGGGGGATGAAGGACGTCGAGGCGCGCGTGCTCAGCACGATCGGCCTTCCCGACGTTCGCTTCCGTGAAGATCCCGTTCGGATCCTCCGCGCGATCAAGTTCAGCGCGCGCCTCGACATCGGCATCGATCCCGAATGCCTCGACGCGATGATCGCGCAGCGCGAAGAGCTCCGGAAGGCTGCGAAGGCACGGCTCTTCGAGGAGGTGCTGCGCCTGCTTCGCGGAGGTGCGTCGCACCGCTCCATGTGGCTGATGTGGGAGAGCGGCGTGCTCGCGGTGCTCGTGCCACAGGTGAGCACGATGCTCGACGACGACGCGGCGCTTCCGCGCGAGCGTTCGGCGCCATGGTTCTGGCGCCGGCTCGACGCGATCGACGCGGTCGTTGCCGAGGGACGCGTCCCGAGCGACACCGTGCTTCTCTCCGCCTTCCTCGCCGGCGCGATCGAGGAGGCGCTCGACGGGGCGCGCGACGCGCTCGACGCCTACGAGGAGCTCATGGCAGGCGTGAGCGAACTGCTCTCGCTCCCTCGTCGCATCAAGGAGCGCATGCGCGTCGTGATCGGCTGCCAGCGCCGTCTCCGCAGCGGCAAGGTGGGCACGCTGCCGCAGCGCGAGTTCTGGAGAGACGCGCTCGACCTCTCCGAGATCGAGTGCCGCACGCGCGGCATCGAGCCCACGCTCTTGTCGATCGAGCCGGCTGCGACGCCTGGGCACGTGCCGAGCCACGCGGGGACGGCGGCAGGGCCCAGCGACGCCGAGTCGGAGCGACGTCGACGCCGACGCAAGCGTCGCTGAGGAGTCGAGGGGCGGATGCGTCGCTGGGCGGTAGCGGCCGTCGCGGTCGGCCTCTGGGTCTGTGTCGTCGTCTCGGCGGCGCAGGCCGACGAGCGCGCGGAGCAGCGCGTGCGTGCCGCGCTGGCGCCGCGCAGCCTCGACGGTGTCGCCTCGCGCGCGTGGCCCGCGCAGCCGCTGCTCGACGAGGCACGCGCCGCGGTCGGGGCCGAGCTCGTGTGGGAGCGAGAGGGGGGGACGCGGGGTGCGGGCGCGACGGTGTGCGTCGTCGACACGGGCCTCGACCTCGCGCACGAGGACTTCCGCGACGCGCTCGGCCGTACGCGCGTCCGGTGGCTGCTCGACCTCGATGCCGAGCCGCGCGGGGTACACGCCGCGCTCGAACGTGGTGGCGGCGCGGTGTGGTCTCGCGGGGCGAGCGACGCGGCGCTCGGGACCGGCGCGCCGCGCCCGTCCGACCGCGAGGCCCACGGCACCGCGGTCGCGTCGGCCGCCGCCGGTGACGGCGCGGGCCGAGGCGCGGGCGCGCCCGGGCCTCACGCTGGGATCGCGCCCGAGGCCGAGCTCGTGATCGTGTCTGCGTTCTCGGAGCGAGACGGTGGCTTTCACCACGACGACGTCGTGCGCGGCGCACGCTTCTGCGCGGACCCGCGCGTGAGCGACCCTGCGCGCACGGTCATCCTGCTCGCGCTCGGCGGACACGACGGCGCGCACGACGGAACGAGCGCGTACGAGCGTGCGATCGACGCGGTCGCGGCCGGAGGCGCGGCGATCGTCGTGGCGGCGGGCAACGACGCGGAGCGCGCCGTGCACGCGCGAGGTCGCGCCGTGGGAGATGCGAACCTCACGTTCTCCCTGCGCTCGCCCGGCAGCGAGCGAGACGACGCGGTGCTTGCGGTCGTCGTGCGCGGCGCCCGCGAGGTACGCGCGTCGCTGCCCGGCCGCGCGCCGAGCCGATGGGTCGCGCGCGGCGAGCAATCCGACGACTCGGTGCTGCGGCTCGACGCGACCGCTCCGGAGGCGACCTACGTCGTCGCCCGCGGTCGCCTCGCCGGCGGAGACTTGAGGATCGAGGCCCGAGCCCTGAGCGACCTCGATGGAGTCGTCGACGCGTGGCTCGTCGAAGCGGCTCTCGGCGAGCCCCTCTTCTTGCCGCGCTTCGTGGGCGAGACTGCGCAGGTCGGGCACGAGGTCACCGTGCCGGCGACCGCCGACCGCGCGATCTCGGTCGGCGCCTCGGTGTCGCGTGAGTTCCTGGCGGGCGAGGCTGGAGGGCCGGGGCGCACCGCGAGCGCGGATGCGGCCGGTCGCGCGAGCTACTCCGCGCGGGGGCCGCGTGTCGATGGGGCCCCGTTGCCCACCTTGATCGCGCCGGGCGGATGGATGCTCGTCGCGCTGTCGGGCGACCTCGATCCGGACGCGGCGGAGGCGCCGCTCTCCCGCGCTCGATTCGAGCAGCTCCGCCGCGGCGCCGACCGCATCGCGTTCGCGGGGACGTCGATGGCGGCGGCCGTGGTGGCGGGCGCGATCGCGCTGGGGCGTGCGAGCGACGCTTCGCGGCGCGACGATCGCGCGCTGCTCGCGGCGAGCGCCCGCTCGCCCTCCATCGAGGCCCTGGCGCCCTACGACCCCCGCGTCGGCGCGGGCAGTCTCGACGCGGCGCGTTTCGTGACCCTGCGCCGCACGCCGCGCCCCGCCGAGCTGGGGCCGATCGAGCTCGGCTGCACGGCGCGCGCGGTCGCGCCCCGTGGCGAGGGCTTGCAGGTGGTCGTCCGCGCTCCGCTCGGTGGCGCGGCGCGGGTGCGGACGCGCGTCTCGGGGATGGAGCGCTCGGGCACGCGGTGGATGGACGATGGTTTCGCCGCCGTGCCGGTCGAGCTGCCCCCGCTCGCGCTCGGGCGCACGCTCGTCCTCGAGGCGGAGGTCGGCGGGGTGCTCGCGCCGGCGTGCACCGTCACGATCGCGGAACCGAGCGGCGCTCCGCCCGGGCTCGCGGGAGGCTGCGCCGTCGCGCACCGCAGAGGACCCTCGAGCGCCGCCTGTTGGGCTCTCTGCGTCGGTTGCGCGTTCGCGCGCTCGCTGCGCCGAACTCGACGCTGACGTGCTACCGTCGCGGCCGTGACGCTTCCGACGGTCGTGGCCCTCGCGTTCATGGTGGGCGCGCTCGCCGCGCTCGCGGGCCGCGCCGAGATCAAGCTGAGCCCGCGACACCCGCTGCTCACGCGCTCGTTCGCGGCCTTCCTCGCGTTCGTGCTCTGCGTGCTGATTCCGATCTCCGTCTACTTCTACGTGTTCCACGGAGACTGGTTCCTCCTCTACCTGATCGACGTGCGTGAGGTCCCCTCCGCCATCGCCCTCGTGGGCTTCGTGCTCGAGGCGCTGGTCGGCGTCTGCGGGTTCGCGCTCGGCGCCACGCTTCTCCGGAGCCAGCGCGAGGGCGTGGCGGCCGGGGTCGCCGCCGCGGCGCTCGGCCTGGCGGGGCTCGTGCCTCTCCTCCTGCGCGCCCGCCTGTCTCGTGTCGGCAGCTACGCGCAGTTCAACGGCGGTTTCGGCCTCGTCGACTTCACGGCCGGACCACTCTTCGCCGGGACCATCCTCATGGCTGTCGCGCTCCTCTGCGCCACGGGCTTTCTCCTCGGCCGGCTCTGGATCGGCGAGCGACGTTGACGCGGGAGCCCGCGAATTGTTAGCGTTCGCGGCGATCATGATCGTGGCCCGGGAACCCCGATGCGCGCTCCGGTCCCGGCCCGCCCCGGCCCGCGGGACCGTCCGTGCTTCGGGCACGTGGGGACTGCGGGGGGCGCTCATCCTCTTCACGCTCGTGGGTGGCTCCGGATGCGGCGCCACCCTCTACCAGGTCGACGTCCTCACCGCCGAGGCGGTCGTGGCCGAGGCGGAGCAAGCGGGCGCCGCCGACCTCGCGCCCTACGAGTACTACGCGGCGCGGGAGTATCTCGCGGAGGCTCACCACGAGGCCTCCGAGGCCGCCTACGAGGACGCGCTCCGCTACGCGCAGATCGCCGGTCGCCTCGGCCGCGAGGCTCGCCGCCTCGCCGCGAGCGCCGCCAGAGAGCCGC
>JBKDQC010000722.1:0-7112 GCA_046342295.1 Deltaproteobacteria bacterium
CACTTCCTTGCCGCCGCCGTACGCCTTCGACGCCACCTTCGTGATGGCTGCCGTCGTCGTCGTCTTGCCGTGGTCGATGTGACCGATCGTTCCGACGTTCACGTGGGGCTTGTTACGGACGAACTTTTCTTTCGACATGACCGTGTCTCCTGACTCTCGGTGGCGAAAACTCTTCTCGGTCGGCGGGCGGAGCCCAGCTCAACCCTTGCCCTTGACCTTGGCGACGATCTGCTCGGACACGTTGTTCGGAACGACCGAGTAGTTGGCGAACTCCATCGAGTACGTCGCGCGACCCTGCGTCTTGCTGCGGAGGTCGGTCGAGTACCCGAACATGTTCGCGAGCGGGACGTCCGCCGTGACGACCTTCGCGTTGCCGCGCTGGTCCATGTTCTTCACCTGACCGCGGCGGCTGTTGAGGTCGCCGATCACATCACCCATGAAGTCCTCGGGGCAGACGACTTCGACGGCCATCATCGGCTCGAGGAGCTGCAGGCCCGCCTTCTTGGCGCCGTCCTGGAACGCGACCGAGGCCGCGAGCTCGAAATGCTGGGCCTGCGAGTCGACGTCGTGGTAGCTGCCGTCCACGAGGCGAGCCTTGACGTCGATGACCGGGTAGCCAGCGAGGACGCCGCGCTCCATCGCCTCCTTGATGCCCTTCTCGACCGAGGGGATGAACTCCTTCGGGACGGTGCCACCGACGATCTTGTTCTCGAAGACGAGGCCGGTACCCTTCTCGCCAGGGCCCATCTCGATCCACACGTGGCCGTACTGACCGCGGCCACCCGACTGCTTGATCCACTTGCCCTCGACGCGGACGTCGCGCTGGATCGACTCGCGGTAGGCGACCTCGGGGGCGCCGACGTTCGCTTCGACTTTGTGCTCGCGGCGGAGACGGTCGACGATGATCTCGAGGTGAAGCTCGCCCATGCCGGCGATGATGGTCTGGCCCGTCTCCTCGTCCGTCCGGACGCGGAACGACGGGTCCTCGGCTGCGAGCTTGGAGAGGCCCTCGCCGAGCTTCGCCTGGTCGGCCTTGGTCTTGGGCTCGATCGCCTGGCTGATGACCGGCTGGGGGAACGTCATGCGCTCGAGCACGATCGGGTGCTTCTCGTCGCAGAGCGTGTCTCCGGTGCGGACGTCCTTGAGGCCCGCGACCGCGCAGATGTTGCCGGCCTGGATGTCTTCGATGGGCTCGCGCTTGTTGGCGTGCATCTGGACGAGGCGGCCGATGCGCTCGCGCTTGCCCTTGGTCGAGTTGAGGACCTGATCGCCCGTGCGGATCTGGCCGGAGTAGACACGGACGAACGTGAGCGTACCCACGTGCGGGTCGGTCATGATCTTGAACGCGAGGCCGGAGAAGGGCGCATCGTCGGACGCCTTCCGGGTCATCTTGATCTCAGCGTCGTCCGGGTCCTGGCCGTTCACGTCCGGGATGTCGAGCGGAGAGGGGAGGAAGTCGATGACGGCGTCGAGGAGCTGTTGCACTCCCTTGTTCTTGAAGGCGGAGCCGCAGAGCACGGGGACGCACTTGTGCGACAGCGTGCCCTTGCGGAGCGCGCCCAGAATCTCCTCCGTGGAGAAGCTCGTGTCGCCCTCGAGGAAGCGCTCGGCGAGCGTGTCGTCCACCTCGGCGACCATCTCGATCAGCTTCTCGCGCGCTTCGTCGGCCTGGTCCTTGAAGTCGGCGGGAATGTCGATCGTATCGAACTTCTGACCCTTCGACGTGTCGTCGAACACGTAGGCCTTCATGCGCACGAGGTCGATGATGCCCTTGTGGTTCTCCTCGACGCCGAGGGGGAGTTGCACCGCGACCGCGTTCTTCGTGAGACGGTCCTTGATCGAGAGCATCGCGCGCTCGAAGTTCGCGCCTGCGCGATCCATCTTGTTGACGAAGCACATGCGGGGGACGCCGTAGCGGTCCGCTTGGCGCCACACCGTCTCAGACTGCGGCTCGACGCCCGCGACACCATCGAAGACGCACACGGTTCCGTCGAGGACGCGGAGCGAACGCTCGACCTCGATCGTGAAGTCGACGTGGCCGGGGGTGTCGATCACGTTGATGCGGAAGCGCTGGTCCTTGAACAGGCCCGTCGCCGGCTTCCAACTGCAGGTGATGGCGGCGGAGGTGATCGTGATGCCGCGCTCCTGCTCCTGCTCCATCCAGTCCGTCGTCGCTGCGCCGTCGTGGACTTCACCGATCTTGTAATTGACGCCGGTGTAATAGAGGACGCGCTCGGTCGTCGTCGTCTTGCCCGCGTCGATGTGGGCCATGATGCCGATGTTGCGGGTTCTCTCGAGCGGATATTCGCGGGGCACGATGGTCTCCTGGGTGTCGAGTCGAAGAGACAGACTGGAGTCGGGCGAGGGACCTGAATCGAGGGGCCTGGACGGACGAAAACCCCCCCAGGCCTTTCCCGGTCACCCTTGGACCGGCGCTACCTGAGAGGGTTCGAGTGGTTTCTCTGTCGGCTTCGGCCCGCTGGTCAGCGGAGCCTAGACTCGGTTGGAAGCACCCGTCTATGTCGGGGTCGTCATCGAGAGGTCGGGATCCTCGGAGCTCGGTGGTATCCGTGTGGACCTACCGGGCAGAATCAAAGGGGGCCGGGGTATGGATCGAGAACGTCAGAGGCGCCAGGAGTTTCTTCCCGGCGCCATCGCCCCTCACCAGCGGTAGTGCGCGAAGGCCTTGTTCGCCTCGGCCATCTTGTGAACGTCCTCGCGCTTCTTGACCGCGTTCCCGCGGCCCTCGGCGGCCTCCTTGAGCTCGGCCGCGAGGCGCTAGACCATGGTCTTCTCGCCGCGATCACGGGAGTAGTCGACCAGCCAGCGCATCGCGAGCGCGACGCGGCGCTCCGGACGAACTTCGACGGGCACCTGGTACGTCGCACCGCCGACGCGGCGGCTCTTGACCTCGACCTTGGGCTTGACCGTGTCGAGCGCCTTGCGGAAGACCTCGATCGCGTCCTCCTTGTAGCGGCTCGCGATCACGTCGAGCGCGCCGTAGACGATGCCCTCCGCCGTGCTCTTCTTGCCCTGCTTCATCACGACGTTGCAGAACTTGGCGATCATCCGATCGTGGTACTTGGGATCGGGAAGGATCTTGCGCTTGGGGACTTCACGACGACGCGGCATCTCTGTCTCCTGACGATCTCAGCGTGAGCGGACCAGGCCGATTCACTTCTTCGGGCGCTTCACGCCGTACTTGGAGCGGCCCTGCGTGCGCGAGGCCTTGTTCGTGTTCGAGGGCCCCGCCGCGCCCGACGCGTCGAGCGCGCCGCGGACGACGTGGTAGCGGACGCCCGGCAGGTCCTTCACGCGGCCGCCACGGATTAGCACGACCGAGTGCTCCTGGAGATTGTGGCCCTCGCCGGGGATGTAGGACGTGACCTCGGTGCCGTTCGAGAGCCGCACGCGCGCGACCTTCCGAAGTGCCGAGTTCGGCTTCTTCGGGGTCGTCGTGTACACGCGCGTGCAGACGCCGCGCTTCTGGGGGCAGGACTCGAGCGCGGGCGACGCGGTCTTGTTGACGATCTGGTGGCGGCCCTTGCGAACGAGCTGGTTGATGGTCGGCATGCGCGGCGGATCTTTCGGAGAGAGGCTCGGGAATTCGGCGGAAATCCGCAGAAAACGAGGGTAGGCCTCAGAGAGGGGCCGGAACATTACTGGTGACGCTCCTCGTGTCAAGCATCGACGGCCTCGTTCATGATCCAACCCGCGAACGCGGCGGTTCAGAAGGTGGCAGTCACACCGACGGTGCAGCCCACGAAGGACGGCTCGAGGCGGAGCGAGAGGACCGGAATCGGAAGCGGCGCGCGGCCGGGGACACGAACCGACCGTGTCGGTGCGAATGCGAGGTTCGCCTGGATCATGCCGGCTGCCACGAGGACACCGAAGAGCGCGATCGAGGTCCACGCGAGAGGCTCGACGATGTCGAGAGCGTCGTTGACGCGACGCCAGAGGTCCCCGTCGACCCCCATGCCGTTGTTCTGGATCGCGGCGACGAGCGCCTGCTGCGCGATCAGCGTGGCCAGCGCGCCCGCGCCGGCCAAGAGCTCGGCCACGGCGAAGAACCAGCCGAGGGCCTCCTCGCCGTTCTCGAACTGACCGACGCCGAACGGGATCTGCACGAACCACTGCGAGCGCGGAACGGCGAGGGTCCGTTCTGCCTCGAGCTCCGCGCGCATCGCTGCGTTCTCCGCGGAGAGCCGCTCGACCTCCGCCGCGAGACGTGCGCGCTCGGCCTGTGCTTCGCGGCGCTCCGCGAGCCGCTGCCGCACGCGGTCTAAGAGCTGCACGACCTCGCGCGGGAACTGCGCCGCGTCGATCTGGTAGCTCGGATCTTCACCGATCAGGCGCTCGAGCTGCGCGACCGCGGGGCCCTCGCGACCCACGAAGAGATACGCGGTCGCGAGGTACTGCCGCGACTCGAGGACCAGAGGCAAGCTCTCGAGGCGCGGACTCTCGCCTCCGACGAGCGGCTCGAAGCCGTCGATGGCGCCCTGCCAGTCCTGCGCTTCGTAGCGCTCGCGGGCCGCGAGGAAGTCCTCCAGCGGTCCGGCATGGGCCACCGGCTGGGCCACGAAGAACACCGAGAGCGCGAGCGAGACGGCCACCGTCCGGGCCCAGGCCGCTGCCTCTGGACGGGTTCGGGCGAGGGCCGATCTCAGCGCATGAGTCACTTGGATTGACTCATGCTCTGACGATTCTTGCCGGAGGGTCTGGCCGCAGCCCCTCCCTCTCGCCGAGTGAATCGGCGAGAGCCTCCCTCCCGCCGATTCGAGCCCATGTCACCCGCATCGATCCATCCGAGTGCCACGTGCTCTCAGTCTTCGGGGACGCGCTGCGACGTGGCAGGCTCACGGCGAGACTCTCCACGCATGACGCGGCGGTTCAGCTCCGCGAGGCGCCTCCGCACGTCGACAGCATACGCGCCTCGAGGCCAGCGACGCAGGTAAGTGCGCATCGCCGCGCGTGCCTCGTCGATCGAGTCCATCGCCTCCGCGCACTCGGCGAAGAGAAGCAGCCCATCGTCCTGGAGCTCCCGGTCGACGTTCTGCTCGGCGACCTCGGCGGCCAAGTCCTTGGCCCTGGCGTCCTGCCCGAGGTGGCGCAGCGCGCGCGCGAGGTGGAGGCGCACCGAGGGCGTGTGGGGGCCGTCCTCTCGCAGTCGGAGAGACTCCTGGAACGCTTCCGCGGCCTCCGCGAAGCGCCCCGTGCGCACCAGATCCGTTCCGTTCTGGTCGGCGGCGACGGAAAGATCTTCCTGGAAGCGATCGATGGTGTCCCGGAAGAAAGCCGCCTCCGCCGCGGACAACTGCTCACGTCGGATCGCGGGGTATTGCTCGACCGCTTCCTCGCGGCGGCGCTCGCGGATCAGTCGGTAGAACTGGGCCGCCTGGGCCTCGGCGTGCGCTCGAGATTCCGCGCGCTGGGTCTCCTCGCCGAGCTCGCGCTGAAGCTGTCCGACCTGTCCTTCGAGGCGGCCGATCTGGTCCTCGATGTCCCCGACGCTTGCGTTCTTGGCGAGCCAGAGCCCGAAGAACGACAGCGCCGCGAACAGGATGTACGCGACCCAGCTGTTCCACGAGATCCGTCGCTCGTACGTCGCCTGGCGCTTGGCGATGGACTTCACGTCGGCCGCGAGCGCGCTCAGCACGTTGCTCGTCTTGATGACGAGAGCGCGCGACTCGATGATCTCGCGCTTGATCTCGCGGACCTCGTCATCGACATCGGCCATGGCCGGCACGCCTAGCCCTTCGGAAGCCCGCCGGCAACTTCGACAGCCGTCGCGACGGCGCCGGCACGGCCGGGCGACCTCGCTTGACGCGCCAAAAACCTCACCGTACAAGCGGCTCGCATGCGCGCGCGCCCATTCGTTGGCGGACTCTCGATCAGCCTCCTGGCGGCCACACTCTGGGCCTGCGGTGGCAGCGTGCGGAGCTACGCCACGCGGGGGACCCAACGGGACCCGGGCTCGGACGCGCGCGTACAGGTCGAGACCCTCGACGGCGGCAACCACCTCGTCACCCTGACCGCGACCAACGTGACGCCGCCCGACCGCATCGGCTCCGGGAACACCGTGTACCTCGTCTGGGTGAGAACACCGACGGGACAGGCCCAAATGGAGAGCCAACTCGCCTACCAGCCCGACCAGCGCACAGGGCGCGCGACGATCACGACCCCGCAGCGCAGCTTCACGCTGCTCGTAACCGCGGAGCGCGACGCGAGCGCGACGACGCCCAGCGAGCACCTCGTGCTCTCGCAAGAGATCCAGCTCTGAACCCACCGCGCTTCCGCGGACGTCCCCGCCGCACGCAGCCGCGGGGCATCGCGTCTTCCGGACCGAACGAGCCCCGACCAGAGAGAGAACGCCATGTACGAGATGTCCGATATCCGCAAGAACCTGAAGGTCGTGCTCGACGGTGCGCCCTACACCGTCGTCGAGTTTCAGTTCGTCAAGCCGGGCAAGGGCCAGGCCTTCACGCGGACGCGCGTGCGGAACCTGCTCACGGGCAACGTCGTCGAGCGCACCTTCAAATCGAACGAGTCGCTGGAGAAGGCGGACATCGAAGAGCGTCAGTACTCCTTCTCCTACAAGGAGGGCGACAACTTCGTCTTCATGGAGACGAAGACGTTCGAACAGCTTCACATCTCGGCGGCCCAACTGGGAGACGCCGTGAACTACATGCAGGACGGCATGCTCGTCGATGTCCTCTTCTGGAACGAGAAGCCGATCGGCGTGACCCCTCCCACCTTCGTCGAGCTCAAGGTCATCGAGACGGAGCCGGGCTTCAAGGGCGACACGAGCACGAACACGCTCAAGGCCGCGAAGATGGAGACGGGCGCGACCGTGATGGTCCCGTTGTTCATCAACGAAGGCGAGACCCTCAAGGTCGACACGCGCACCGGCGAGTACGTCGAGCGCATCCGAACGAAGTGATCTCGGGCCGCGCGGGTCGGGGGCCACGGTGACGCTCTCGGGGCGCACGCTGCGTGGGCGGATCGTCTGGGCAGGGCGCGGTCTCTTGCTGCTGGAGGACGAGACCACGGCCCACCGGGTGATATGGGATCCCGCGAGCGAAGAGCACCTGGGGGCGTGGGCAGAGCTCGAC
>JBKDQC010000723.1:0-5688 GCA_046342295.1 Deltaproteobacteria bacterium
CGCTGGTCCTGTCTCGGCTGGGCTCAGGCTCGAAGGCGAGAGCGAAGACGAAGTCGAAGTCGAAGTCGAAGTCGAAGTCGAAGTCGAAGACGAAGTCGAAGTCGAAGTCGGGCGTGAAGGTGAAGTCGAAGTCGGAGTCGAAGTCGAAGTCGAAGTCGGGCGTGAAGGCGAAGTCGGGCTCGTCGTCGCCGCTGACTCGAGGAGCGCCGAGCGGGTCACGGGACCTTGTGCGCGAAGACCCAGAGAGAATCGGCGGGGGGCGCTCGCACGACTGCCCATCAGAGCCTCATCGAACACGGCCCCCGCTCCGCGCATCGCGGCTCAGCGGCACGCGGCCGGGACGGGCGAAACCACGGCGTCGCACGGATGCCAAAGCCGCCCGAGTTGGTTGGGTGAGAGCTGCGACGTGGGATTCCCAGCCGCGGTGACCTCTCCACACGCGTCGAGCGCGTCGTAGCCGATGGCGTTGCATGCGGCCGCGCTCGAAGGCGAGTACAGCCGGTACGGCGAGATGACGTCCAAGGTCGTGCCCCCGCCGATCGTGCCTGGCCACATGCCCGTGGCCAGGCGGAGCTGCGACATCGCTCCACCCGAGTTGTTGAACCATCCGCTGGCGATGTTGAGCCCTTCCATCGTGAGAACCGACACGCGAAGGCCGAACAGCGACGGGTCGTCCGCGCCCAGGAACGGGAACGAGCAGGTGGAGCCGGCGCGATCACGGACCGCCACGTAGACGCCGCGAGGAGGGACGACCTCCCCGGCACCGAAGTTCATCCAGCGGTACGCCGTCGAGGCGCACGTCCCGTTGCAGTACGAGAAATGCGTCCCGCTGAGCGTCACCGGGCAGTGCGAGAGGTTGGTGCTCTCGATGGCCTCGCCGAGCTCGCTCTCGTCGCCGTCGATGATGTACTCGCTGAAGATCGTATTGGACGAGCTCGCGGCGATCGGCGTGGTGCACTCCTCCACGAGCCTCACGAGGAGCGGCGACGGCGCGCTCGCGCAGCACGTCGGATCGCTCGTGCGACACGCGCGGACCGTGATCGCGTGCGACGTCCCGGGCGGCGGACCACCCGCCGCGAGGGCGGACGGGGGCCGGAAGTAGTTCTGCCCCACCATCGTCACGGTGCCGAAGGGCGAGGCCGCGCCGTCGAGGAACAGCTCGTACTGGAGGCCCGCCGGTAGCGGCGCGAACTCGACGATCGGGCGGCGATCCCAGCTCGTGCCGCATGCGGTGACGAGCGCCGGGGCGGTCGGCGGCGCGCACGCATTCACGACGGTGAGGGACGTCGTGCAGCACGCGGTCTGCGACTCGTCGTCCGTGGCGCACATGCGCAGCGTGAAGCTGCCGGCAGCGTCAGGCGTGAAGGTGACGCTGCCCGCGCCCGAGGGCCCCAGCGGGGCTGACGATCCCACGGGTCGGTCCGTGACGGTCCAGTCGAGCACGACCGCGCCACCGTCGGGATCGCTGCCCGTCCCGAGGATGGCGATCGGCGTGCCCACCACGCCCGAGAGCGGGCCCGGGCACATCGCCAAGGGCGGCAGGCGCGGGCAGACGTCGCCCTCGTCCGTGAGCCCGTCGCAGTCGTCGTCGCGACTGTTGCAGATCTCGCCCGCGGGCCCCGAGGCACCCGTGCACACCCCCCAACGCCCGGCCGCGTCGCACGTCTCGCGGCCCGCGACGCACTCGCCCACGTCGGTCCCGCAAGCGCGGCTCGCGCCGGTGACGCACTCGCAGCCTTCGTCGGTGAGGCCGTCGCAGTCGTCGTCGGTGCCGTCGCAGCTCTCGCCGCGCGGATCGACCGCGCCCGCGCAGAGCCCCCACATGCCCGAGGCGTCGCACGTCTGCGTGCCCGCGACGCACCGACCGGTGTCGGTGCCGCAGCGGCGCGTCGCGCCCGTCGTGCACGTGCAGCCCTCGTCGCTCGCGCCGTCGCAGTTCTCGTCGCGCGCGCCATCGCAGGCTTCGCGCGTCGGCCCGACCGATCCCTCGCACGCCGAATAGGCCCCGCCGCGGCACGTCTCGCGCCCCGCGACGCATTCCCCCACGTCGGTACCGCAGCCTCGAACGAGGCCCTCGTCGGTGCTGCCGTCGCAGTCGTCGTCCGCGCCGTTGCACACCTCGTCGATCGGCGAGGTCGCGCCCGCGCAAGCGCCGAAGCGACCGCCCGCGCAGGTCTCGGTGCCCGCGACGCACGCTCCCACGTCCGTGCCACAGGCGCGCGTCACGGACTCGTCCGTTCGCGTGTCGCAGTCGTCGTCGAGTCCGTTGCACACCTCGGCGACGGGCAGCACGGCCCCCTCGCACTCGCCGAATTCGCCGGACGCGCAGGCCTCGACCCCCGAGACGCAGATGCCGCGATCGAAGCCGCAGCGCCGCGTGACGCCCTCGTCGATGGCGCCGTCGCAGTCCTCGTCGAGCCCGTCACAACGCTCGCCGCGCGGACCGGTCGCGCCCTCGCAGCCGGTGCGCATGCCGTCCACGCAGCGCTGCACGCCGGCCATGCACTCGCCCTCGTCGGTGCCGCACGGCAGAGCGCCGTCGCCTGCACACTCGCAGCCCTCGTTCGACACACCGTCGCAGTCCTCGTCGAGACCTGCCTCGTCGCACACCTCGGGGGCCTCGAGCACATCGCCCGTGCACGAGGTCCACACGCCGAACTCGGTGCCCTCGCACGCCATCGCGCCATCCGCGCAGAGACCCAGGCCGCGGTGCGCAGGATCGCCGCCGAAGCAGACCTGCGAGGTCCCGGCTTCGCACGGGCAGCCGTCTTCCACCTCGCCCGTGCAGTCGTCGTCGACGCCGTTGCCGCACACCTCCTCCGCGCGGCACGCGCGGTCGGTCCTGCCGGCGTCAGGCCGCGTCGGGCGGGAGGCATCGAGGTCCGGGTCGTGCCCTCCGTCGCGTTCCAAGTCGCCCGAGAGCGGCGCATCCATCCCCGCGTCGGCCCAAGGCGCATACACGTCGGGAAGCTCTGGACGCCCCATTCCGGTCGTGCACCCCGCCGCAAGAACCGTCAGGACACAAAGCGACGTACTCGGAAACAACGAAGCCCGAGGCGCATGCCGGGAATGGCTCGAGCGCAGCGAGGACCGCGACGACATCGACGCACCATGTCACGCGCGGACGCCGCACGTCACGGAGGGCCGTGACAGCTGCGCAACCTCTGCGGTCGGCCCCTCCGTCGCCGAAGCGCGGCTCGGGCCACGCGCGGGGCCTTCGCGTCCGCGCACGGCAGTACCCCCGCCGAGCAGCGCGAGGCGCTCGAGCGGGGTCGCGGCCCCTCCACACGCGTCGGCGCGTGAAGGTTCCGCGCGGGTCGTACGGTCGAATCAGCTCGCCGGGGCGGCCTCGGCCGGCTTGGCGGCGTCGGGCTGCGAGAGGTCCAGCTTGACCTTGGCGCCGTCCTCCAGCGCAGCCCGCAGGACCTCGTCCATGCGGCTGACGCCGATGAACTCGAGCTCCTGCTGGATCTCCGCGGGCACCTCCTCGAGGTCCGCAACGTTGCGCTCGGGGAGAATCACGCGCTTGACGCCCGCGCGGTGCGCGGCGAGCACCTTCTCCTTGATGCCGCCGACCGGCAGCACGCGGCCGCGCAGCGTGATCTCGCCCGTCATCGCGACGTCGGCGCGCACGCGCAAGCCGGTGAGGAGCGACACGAGCGCGGTCATCATCGTGACGCCGGCGCTCGGACCGTCCTTGGGCATCGAGCCCGCGGGGATGTGGATGTGGATGTCGTGCTTCTCGAGGAAATCCTCGGGAATCTCGAGCTGCTTGGCGCGCGTGCGCACGAAGCTCATCGCGGCCTGCGCCGACTCCTTCATCACGTCCCCGAGCTGCCCGGTGAGCTGGAGCTTGCCCGAGCCGTGCATGCGGGTGGCCTCGATGAAGAGGATCTCGCCACCCACGCTGGTCCACGCGAGGCCGGTGGCCACGCCCGTCTCCGCGGTGCGCTCGGCCACGTCGCTCACGAAGCGCGGCGGCCCGAGGAAGGGGCGAAGGTCGTCCTCGCCCGCCACCTTGAAGGGCCCCGGGTTGCCCTCGGCGACCTTGACGGCGAAGCCGCGGATGACCGTCGCGATCTGACGCTCGAGGTTGCGCACGCCCGCTTCACGGGTGTGATGATCGATCACGTCCTCGAGGGCCTTGCTCGTGAAGTCGAGCTGGTCCTTCTTGATGCCGTGCTCCTCGATCTGCTTGGGAAGGAGATGGCTCTTGGCGATGTCGAGCTTCTCTTTGCGCGTGTAGCCGGGGATCTCGATGATCTCCATGCGGTCGCGGAGGGGCGCCGGGATCGTGTCGCCGACGTTCGCCGTCGCCACGAACATCACCTTCGACAGATCGTAGGGGATCTCGAGGTAGTGGTCGGCGAAGGTGTCGTTCTGCTCCGGGTCGAGGACCTCGAGGAGCGCCGCAGCGGGATCGCCGCGGAAGTCGTGCCCGATCTTGTCGATCTCGTCGAGCATGAAGACCGGGTTGATGGTGCCGCCCTTCTTCATGCCCTGGATGACCTGGCCCGGAAGCGCGCCGACGTACGTGCGACGGTGGCCGCGGATGGCCGCCTCGTCGTGCACGCCGCCGAGCGAGACGCGCACGAATTTCCGCCCGAGCGATCGTGCGATGGAGCGGCCGAGCGAGGTCTTCCCGACGCCGGGCGGACCGATGAGGCACAGGATCGGGCCCTTCTTGTCGCGCTTGAGCTTGCGGACGGCGAGGTACTCGACGATGCGCTTCTTGACCTTGTCGAGGCCGGAGTGGTCCTCCTCGAGCACGCGGCGCACCTCCGCGATGTCCATGTTGTCCGTGGTCTCCTTCGACCACGGGATGTCGAGGATCCAGTCGATGTAGGTCCTCACGACGGTGTACTCGGCGGAGCCGACCTGCATCGAGCGGAGGCGCTTGAGCTGCTTGCGAGCGACCTGCTCGGCCTCGTTGGGCAGGTTCGCCTTCGCGATGCGCTCGTCGAGGACGTCGAGATCGCCCTGGTCGCCCTCTTCCTCGCCCAGCTCTTCCTTGATGGCCTTGAGCTGCTGGCGGAGCACGTACTCGCGCTGGTTCTTGCCCATCTCCTCTTTGATCTGCGAGTTGATTCGCTCGCGCATCTTGAGGATCTCGAGCTGCCGCGTGAGCAGGCGCAGCACTTTGCGGATGCGCTCCTTCACGTCGATGGTCTCGAGGAGCTGGGCCTTCTCGTCCACGGGCGCGTCGAGGTTGGCCGCGACGAGGTCGGCGAGCGCGCCGGGCTCCTGCATCGAGTCGACGAGCGAGCCCGCCTCACGAGGCAGCTCGGGCATCATCTGGATGACCTGCTTGGCGATGTCCCGGAGGCTCATCGCGAGCGCCTCGGTCTCGACGTCCTCGGCCTTCGGGATGTCGAGGCGCGAGATGCGGGCCTTGAGATACGGATCGTTGCCGGTGACCCCCTCGAGCCGGACGCGCACGAGGCCCTGCAAGATGAGCGAGTAGTTGCCGCTCGAGTGCTTGAGGGCCTTGAGCACGCGCGCCGCGACGCCGACCGGGAAGAGGTCGGGCCCGCCCGGGTCGTCGACGTTCGGATCCCGCTGCGCGAAGATCGCGATGACCGGCGAGCCGAGGTTGTCGAGATCCTCGACGAGGGCGACCGATTTCTCGCGTCCGACGTCGAAGGGCGCGACGGCGCCGGGGAACAGCACCGCATTGCGGATCGGGAG
>JBKDQC010000724.1:0-10960 GCA_046342295.1 Deltaproteobacteria bacterium
GCGCGCTCGTCGGCGCCAACACCGACGCCGAGGGCCTCTTCGCGTCGCTCGGGGCGCATGCGGCGGGCCTTCGTGGCCGTCCGGTCGTGGTGCTCGGGGCGGGCGGTGCGGCGCGCGCGGCGCTGGCCGTCGCACGACGTCTGGGCTCGGGGCACATCACGGTCGCGGCCCGAGATCGCGACAAGGCCGGCCTTCTGGCCGCAGGAGATCGCTCGATCGACGCGATCGCTCTCGTCGACGCCGACGCGCTTCGCGCCGCGTTCTCTCGCGCGGCGCTCCTGCTCCAAGCCTCGAGCGCGACGATGGGCGAGGGCGCGCTTCGGTTCGTCGGGTCGCTGCCGCTCGAGGCCCTGCCGTCCGATGCCGTCGTCACCGACCTCGTCTACCGCCCGCGCCAGACCGCCCTTCTCCAGGCCTCCGGGGCGCGCGGCCTCGCGACCGTCGATGGCACCGAGATGCTCGTTCGCCAGGGCGCCGCCTCTCTCTCGCGCTGGCTCGCGCGCCCCGTCGACGAGATCCCGCTCGCGCCCATGCGCGCGGCCCTCCTCGCCGCGCTCGTCGACTCCCCCTGACCGCCCCGCGCTTCGCGGGAGCAGGGTCCGCACGGACCCTCGAGAAACTCAGGGAGCCTCGCAGCCGGTCGGGCTGATGAGCGTCACGCCCGCGCAGCTGAGCGGGATGGTCTCGTCGGCCGGGTCGGGCGCGCCGGAGAGCCGGCACATGCGCAGGTCGAAGCCGAAGAGCCGGATGGGCTGCGGCCCGCAGCCGCAGTCGAGCGTGAGCTCGGTCGGGCCGGCGATCGTGAGCGTGCACTCCGGCCGGCCTGGCGGACACGTGGGATCTCCCCCGGGATCGCGACGGCAGTCGAAGTCACCGCAGTCGACGGCCGAGTCACCGTCGTTGTCGACGCCGTCGTTGCAGATCGCCTCGATGCACGCGGCGTCGCGCCGACAGTCGCGGTCTCGGCAGTCGATGGCGGAGTCACCGTCGTTGTCGACGCCGTCGGTGCAGAGCGACTCGATGCAGGCCGCATCGGCGACGCAATCGGAGTCGTTGCAGTCAGCGGCAGAGTCGCCGTCGTTGTCGACGCCGTCGTTGCAGAGCGATTCGATGCAGGCAGCGTCGGAGAGGCAGTCGTCATCCGCGCAATCGGTCGCGCCGTCGCGGTCGTCGTCGCGGTCGTCGTCGCAAAGCCCCGTCTCTGTGGAGACCGGAGGCTGGGTGATGGAGAGGACATACGCACCCGTCGCGGTCCCATCGTACCCCCCGAGCACGATCACGAAGCGCTCCCCCGCGCTCGCGTCGAGATCGACCCGCGACTGCACGCCATTCGTGTCATCGGTGCAGCTCCGAAGCCCACCCGAGCAGCTCCCCTCGAGCACCGACACGGTGGTGTCGAACTCCGAGCCGAACGTGTCGATCACGAAGCGCCCCGTGCTCGGAGCCGACCAAGCGAACGTCACGGCTTCGGAGGCCTCGCCGCCACCGCACTCGTGCGCGAAGCTCGAGGGCGCGTCGGTCGTCGAGCCGGTCCGGAGCCCCTCGCCGACGGCCGTGCCGAGGTCTTCTTCGGGGCAGTCGAGCAGACCGCCACCGCCGCCGTCAGCGAGGCTCGCGTCAGGGCCCGCATCGAAGCCTACCCCGGAGTCCCGGCTCGGGGCGTCGCTGGCCGGGGCGTCGCTGGCCGGGGCGTCGCCGTTGACTCCGGCGTCTGCTCCCGGGCGCTCGCCGCCACACGCAGCGAGCGGCAGGGACAGAGCCAGCGCCGCATGGAACAGGAATGAGACCGAGGAGGTCGACGTCGCCATGCCCGTCCTTCAGGCGAAAGGCGTGCCACCCGCAGGCCGCGCGGAACGACTGGAAAGCGCGCGGGAGGACGCCACCCGGCCATCCATGTTGCCGGCGACCTCAGGCGCCACCTACGGACTGCAGAGCCGTTGACCCTCCCTGCCGAAGCGATGCTGTTTCGCGGAGCGGTTCTCCGGACGCGCGCGAGACCCTTCAGATCGGCGAGAGAAAGCCGATGCTTCGACCATGTCCAGCAGCACCAGGGACGAGAAGCGTTCCACCGAGGTACAGGTCACCACGAGAACAGGCGGCCCCGGCACGGCGACTCGCGGCCTCGCGATCGGGATCGACCTCGGCACGAGCACGACCTGCGCAGCCTTCGTCACGCACGGCCGGGCCCAGGTGATCCCGACCCGATACGGGACGAACACGATTCCCTCCGTCGTAGCCCTCGGTGCGGGCGGGAAGGTCCTCGTCGGTGAAGCGGCGGCCAAGCGGCTCGTCCTCAACCCCGGGCGGACGGTGTACGGCTCGAAGCGCCTCATCGGCCGCACCTACTCCCAGGATCTCGCCGCGCAATACCAGCCGCACTACGCCTACCCGATCGTCGAGACCGAAGGCCACCGCTTCGGCGCCGCGCTCGAGGGCTACGTGATGCCCATGGAGGAGGTGGCCACGCATCTCCTCACGGAGGTGCGCGCCATCGCAGAGACCCACCTCGGCTCACGCGTCACGCGCGCGGTGATCACGGTTCCGGCCTACTTCAGCGAGGTGCAGCGCGAGTTCGTGCGCGAGGCCGGGAAGTCGGCCGGTCTCGACGTCGCTCGCGTCGTCAACGAGCCCACGGCGGCGGCGGTCGCCTACGGGTTCCGCCGCAGCCAAGAGGCGCGGCTCGCCGTGTTCGACCTCGGCGGTGGCACGTTCGATGTGTCGATCCTCGACGTGAGCGCGAAGCGGTTCCAGGTCGTGGGCACGGGCGGCGACGACTTCCTGGGGGGCTTCGACTTCGACGAGCGGATCGCGACGCACCTGCTCGAGCAGTTCAAGCAGCGAGAGCGGATCCAGTTCGACCCGACTCCGCAGCAGCTCGCGCGGCTCCGTGAGACCGCCGAGCATGCGAAGCGCTCGCTGTCGGTTCAGAGCCGTATCCAGGTGGCTGTCCCCCAGTTCGTCGAGGTCGGCGGCAAGCTTCGCGATCTCTCGCTCACGTTCAGTCGCGAGGAGCTCGAGGCCTGTTGCGCCGATCTCCTCGAGAAGACGATGAGCATCACGGCGGCGGTACTCGACTCCGCGAAGGTCGACCCGCATTCGGTCGACGAGATTCTGCTCGTCGGCGGCAGCACACGCATGCCGACGGTACACGACCGCGTGGCAGCGTTCTTCGGGAAGAAGCCGAGCCGGGGCATCAACCCCGACGAGGCTGTGTCGGTCGGCGCCGCGCTCCTGGCGGCCGAGCCCGAGGACACGGACGTACGTCTCCTCGATGTCCTGCCGCTCAGCATCGGCATCGCCGGACAGGGCCGGCGCTTTCGTCGCATGTTGCCGCGCAACTCGCCCGTCCCCGCGGAGCGGGCGTTCGTGGTGTCCACGTCCAAGACCGACCAGCGGGAGTATCGGCAACACCTCTTCCAGGGCGAGCGCGCGGACGCCGTGCGAAACGAGTACCTCGGCACCGTCGTCATCGAGGAGATCCCGCCTGGGCCACCGAACCGGCAGAACGTGGAGCTCGCGCTCGCGCTCGACGAGCAGGGCCGGCTCACCGTGCGCGCCACCGAGCTCTCGTCCAAGGAGGCGCTCCCCGTGCGGCTCGATCGCGCTGGGAGCGTGCAGCAGATCGCCACCGAGCTCGGGCCCTACGCGGACGAGACCGCAAGTGCCCAGACGGCCGCCTCGGCGCCCCAGCGGGGCCTCTTCGGCTGGCTCCACGGGCTCTTCGCTCGTCGCTGAGCCCCTCCTGGCGAGGCGTGCGCAGCACGATGGCGTGCCGGGCGAGCGTCTGGATGCCCGGGGCGCACCGGGGGAGCGGGAACACTTTGCGGCTATGATGCGCGCCGCATGTCGCCCTCGCCCTTCCGCAGCTCCAGTGCGCTCTTGGCGCTCCTCGCGGCCGCACTCTTCGGTTGCGGAGAGAGCGAGCCGCCGGGTCGCGACGCGGGACCGGGCCGCGACGCCGCGCTCCCCATCGACGCCGCGAGCGCGGCCCCGGCCGAGGGCGCCGAGCAGCTCTACGGCCGCCTCTGCGCGTCCTGCCACGGGGTCCTCGGGGAAGGCGGTCTCGGGCCCGCGCTGCTCGACTCACCGCGCACGATCGACGAGCTGACCACGATCATCGACGAGCGCATGCCGCAGGGCGCACCGCAGCGCTGCGACGGAAGCTGCCCGCGCGTGCTCGCCGAGTACATCCTCTCGACCTTCCGCGCGGGCGCGCTCTCGTGCGACGAGGGAGTGCCGCCCTCGCCGCGGCGCCTGCGCCTGCTCTCGCGCCGCGAGTACCGCGCGACCGTCCGCGATCTGCTCGATCTCCCCGACGCCCCGTCGGGCCCGAGCGCCTGCAACCTCCGTACGTTCCGATACACGCCCGGTCGCAGCGTCACGAGCGTGCACCTCGCCGGCTCGTTCAACGGCTGGTCGCCGGCAGCGTGGCCCATGACCCGCGGTACCGATGGCAGCTACACGCTCGAGCGCGAGCTCCCGAACGGCACGCACCAGTACAAGTTCGTCGTCGATGGCAGCGAGTGGGTCCTCGATCCCACCAACCCCATGCGCGCGGACGACGGCTTCGGCGGTCAGAATTCCGTGCTCGTCGTCGACTGCGCAGGGGGCAGCGAGACGCCCGAGATCGACCCGGCCGCCTCGCTGCCGCTCGAGACGCGGCCTGAAGGCTTCTACTTCGACACCGACGCGCAGAGCGGTGTGGTGACCGGCGCGCACGTGCGCGAGCAGCTCAAGGCGGCGCGCGTCTCGGTCGAGGGGGCCCGCCCGCAGCTCGCGCGCCTCGTCGGCTGCGACCTCGCCGCGGATCGCACGGGCTGCGTCGCGGCCTTCGTGCGTACCTTCGGACGCCGCGCCTTCCGACGCCCGCTCACGGACCCCGAGCGCGCACGCTACGAGGCGCTTGCCACGAGCACTACGGACGCAGCCGCGGGCATCGAGCTCGCCGTGCGCGCGATGCTCGTCTCGCCGGCGTTCCTCTACCGCAGCGAGATGGGCAGCCCCGGCGCCGACGGCTCCTACGCGCTCTCTCCGTGGGAGATCGCGACCGCGCTGAGCTACCAGCTCTGGGGAACGACGCCCGACGACACGCTCCTCGACGCCGCGGGGCGCGGCGAGCTCGTCGATCTCTCGAGCCGCGAGCGCGAGGCGCGGAGGCTGCTTGCGGATCCGCGTGCCCGCGCCCGAATCGCCGATTTCACCGAGATGTGGCTCGGCATCGAGGAGGTCGCGCAGAGGGCCAAGAACGGCGCCGTCTACCCGGAGTGGTCGATCGACCTCGCAGAGGACATGCGCGAGGAGTCGCGCCTCTTCGTGACGCACGTGATCTTCGACTCGAGTCACCGCGTCGAGGAGCTCTGGACGAGCGAGACCTCCTTCGTGAACGAGCGCCTCGCGAGGCACTACGGCATCGCCGGCGTCCGGGGCGGCTCGTTCGTGCGCGTCACGCTGCCGTCGGGGCAGCGCGCGGGCCTGCTCGGCCACGGCTCGATCCTCGCGACCACGGCGCACTCGGACCAGAGCTCGCCGATCCGGCGGGGTCTCTTCGTGCGGCAGCGCCTGCTCTGCCAGACCTTCCCGCTGCCGCCCGCCGATGCCGGCGGTGTGCCCGACGTCGATCCGACCGCGACGACGCGCGAGCGTTTCGCGCAGCACACGGCGAGCGAGCGCTGTGCGGGCTGTCATCGGTACATCGATCCGGTGGGCTTCGGCTTCGAGGCCTTCGATGGCGTTGGCGCGTTCCGCACGACCGAGTCCGGTAGGCCGATCGACACGAGCGGCGGCTTGAGCGACGTCGAGGGTCTCGGCACCGGTTCGATGGCTCCGTTCGCCACGATGCCCGAGCTCGGCGCGATCCTCGCTTCGGCCGAACAGCCCGCCGAGTGCTTCGTGCGTCAGTACTTCCGCTTCGCGCGCGGCTACCACGAGCGGGTCGCCGACCGCTGCGCGATCGAGGCGCTCGTCGGGCGCTACCGCAGTCACCGGGATCTGCGGGAGCTGCTCCTCGACGTCGTGCTCAGCCCCGACTTCGCGCGACGTATGCCAGAGGCGACCGAGGGAGGCTCGCGATGAACCGGCGTTCATTCCTCACGCGCCGCACGCTGTTGCGGGGCCTCGGCACGGCGGCGGCAGCGTGGCCGGTCGCGCACCTCCTCGGCCGCCCGAGCCCGACGCGCGCCCTCGGCGAGGCGCGCCGCTTCCTCGTCTTCTACTTCCCCGACGGAATCGCCGGCCGCAGCCAGGAGGGGGAGCCCAGCCTCTTTCCCGCGCAGAGCGACGGCGGCGCCGTGCGCCTCTCGGAGATCCTCGAGCCCCTGCGCGGCCTGGAGGAGCGCTGCGTCTTTCTGCACGGTCTCTCGAGGGGCCCGGCCGACGAGGGCAGCCACCCCGGCGGTGCCAAGAAGCTGCTCACCGCCGTGGACGGCGGCTACGGCGCCTCCATCGACCAGGTGCTCGCGGGCAGCGTCGGGGCGGGCCATCCGACGCGCCACCTCTACTGCGGCGTCCAGGCCAACGCGGGCGGCGCCTCCGGCGACAAGCTGATCAGCTACGTCAGCCCAGGCATCACGACGTCGCCCGAGGACGATCCGCTCCGCCTCCGCGACCGCATCTTCACGGGCGCGGGCATGTCCATGGGCGGCCCCGATCCGAGCGCGTCCGAGCGCGCGATCCTCGATGTCGTGCGCGAGGACGTGACCGATCTGCGAGCCGCGCTCGGCAGGAGCGAGCGGGTGAAGCTCGATCTCCACCTCGACGCCCTGAACGAGGTCGACGCGAGCCTCACCTCGATGGGGATGAGGATGGGGACTTGCACCGCCCCCGATCTCGGCGCCGTCTCCTCCGGCGGGACTTCGCTCGACCCGGCCGCGCTCTACGCGCCCGAGAGCTTCGCGGCGCTCCTTCGCGCGCAAATCGATCTGACCGTGAGCGCGATGGCCTGCGGCCTCACGCGCGTCGGCGTGATCCAGTGCAGCCACCACACGAGCGAGCTCATCATGAGCCGCATCATGGGCGCTCCGATGTACACGCCGGGCTTCGACATGCGCAGCCACCAGGCGTCGCACTACGGCGCGCGCCACGATCGTTCGGGCGACAACACGCTCTTCAACCGCTACGTGCAGCAGCGCGTGTGGTGGGTGAGCCAGTTCCGGTACCTGCTCGACCAGCTCGCGTCACGCCCCGAGGGCGAGGCTACGATGCTCGACCACTCGGTGGTCCTCCTCTGCAGCGAAGTGTCGGACGGCAACACGCACCTCCACGGCGACATGCCGTTCGTGCTCGCGGGCGGAGGTGGTGGCAGCATCGCGGGCGGTCGGGTGATGGAGCTCGCCGGTCGTCGACACGGCGATCTGCTGGTCTCGATCTGTCAGGCGATGGGTCACCGGATCGACCGCTTCGGAGACGCCTCGAGCGGACCGATCCCCGGCCTCGCCGTCTGACCCTCGGACCCTGGCTCAATCGAAGCCGAGAGCGAGGAGCATCGCGGTCGCCTCGACCCGTGCGCGCGCAGCCGCTGCGGCGTTCGCAGCGCCCGTCACGACGAGGTCCGGCTGGATGGGCTCGCGGGCCGCCGTGTCCTCGGCGCTCTGACCCATGAGCGCGTCCGCAAGCATGACGACCTTCGCCAGAGGGCCCCGGCTCCGCTGAGGTGCGTGGTGGTCCGCCACCACCTGGGCGATGGTCTCCGGGATGCGCCACTTTCGACAGGCGAGCGCGCCGAGATCCGCATGCGTGAGGCCGCAGACCGCCCGCTCCGCCGCCACCTGCTCTTCCGGCGTGCTCCACACCGTCTCTTCGATCTCTCGGAGCCGCTCAGGCGCGTCCCTCAAGAGAAGAAAGCGGCCGACGTCGTGCAGCAGGCCGCACGTGTACGCGTGCTCGGGGTCGGCGCCTTCGCTCGGGGCCAGCGCGCGGGCGAGCACGGCCACCTCGAGGGCGTGGCGCCAGAGCGCCCTCTCCCAGTCGTCGCGAGGCGCGAAGGTATTCGTGACCGCGCTCGCGAGCAGCAGGTTCGCGGCGGCGCGGCTCCCGATGCGCTGTAGGGCGGCGGCCACTCCGAGGATCGGCTGGCGAGGGGCGCTCGCGGCGGAGTTGGCGGCAGCGAGCAGACGCGTGGAGAAGGCCGGCTCGAGCTCCACCAGCCTGCGCACCTCCTCGAAGTGTCGCGGCGACTCGGGGCGCAGCCGAGTCAGCTCCACGGCCACCTCGGAGAGCACCGGCAGCTCGTGGAGCTGCTGATCGAGCCGTCGTCGGAGCCTCGGGGCGCCCAGGCCCATGGCTGTCGTTCGTGCGCTCGCGACCATGTGTCCGCTCATCGGACGTCGAGCGGCGGCGCTTGAGGGCTCGATCGACCTACAGATCCGAGGACGCCCCCGTTTCGAAGAAACGAGCCCGCCCCCCGGACTCAGAGCATGAGTCACTTGGATTGACGCATGCTCTGACGTTTCTTGCCGGAGGGTCTGGCCGCAGCCCCTCCCTCTCGCCGAGTGAATCGGCGAGAGCCTCCCTCCCGCCGATTCGAGCCCGTGGCACCCGCATCGATCCATCCGAGTGCCACGTGCTCTCACTCGGGCGCGAGGCCCTCTGCCTCGAGCGCCGCCTTCACGCTGGGCCGAGCCAAGAGGCGCGCGTAGTACCCATCGAGCGCCGGCGGGAGCCGCTGGCCGTGCACGCGCTGCCAAGCGCGCATCACGTAGAAGGCGTACGCGTCCGCGACGCTGAAGTCGCCAAGGAGGTAGGGCTGCTCCCCGAGCGCGCTCGCGAGGTGGCGCCAACGAAGGTCGAGGCGCTCGATCAACGCTGCGCGGAACTCGGGGCCCGCAGCAGGGTTGTAGAGCGGGCTCATGCCCTTGTGGAGCTCCGTCGCGATGAAGACGAGCGTCTCGGCGAGGCGCAGGCGCTCGAAGCTGCCGGGCGCAGGCGCGAGGTGCTTCTCGGGCGCCAGGTCGGCGAGGTACTGCACCATCACGGCGTTCTCGGTGAGCACCTGCCCGTCGGGCAGGCGGAGCGCAGGCACGTAGCCCTTCGGGCTCACCGCGCGGAAGTCGCCCCCGTCAGCGGTCTTCTTCGTGCGCAGGTCGACCTGCACGAGCTCGAACGGGATGCCCAGCTCGCGGAGCACGATGTGCGGGTTGATCGAGCAGGCGCCGGGGGTGAAATAGAGCGTGTGCATTCGCGCGAGGTTGCCCCCGGCGCGGCAGATTTCAAGCCTCTGGGTCGGCGGCGAGCACGGCCCCACCGCGCGGACGACGCTCCGCATCGCGTCTCGGCGACGAGCTCTCCTGTCCGGAGGTGCCTCGTTCCTCGGTTGGCATGCCGTGAACGCGGGTTGGCGGTCCTCCTCGCTGCGCACGGTGAGGGGCGTGGGATCTGCGAGAGATCCGAGTCTTCCTAGCCTCCCGCGCGGTGGCCCGGGTCGTGCAGACCGGCGCGGCCCATGCGCACCGATCGATTCCCCTTGCACGCTCTGATCTTCGCCGCGCTCGCCCTTGCCGGCGTCTCCGGTTGTGCCCGCCGCGTGCGGGTCGCGACCCCGGCCGTGGCTGTCGCGCAGCCGCAGTACTACCAGCCCCCGCCGACGACGATCCTCCTCGCACAGCCCGAGCAGCCCCAGCTGGTGCGCGCGGGCATCGTGCGCGCGTTGAGCGGTCTCGGCTACCAGACCGAGGGCGAAGACGGCCAGCGCATCGTCGCCTCTTACGCGCGCGGCCGCGAGACGGTCCGTATCCAGATCGAGTATTGGCCGACGCAAGCGACGATCACCTACCTCGGCTCGACCGGCTTGAGGTTCCGACCCGATGGGACCTCCCCGCACTACGAGCGCTGGATGTCGAACCTCTCGCGCGACATCCCTGCCCACGTCGGGCAGCTCGCCCGCCAACAGATCGGCTACGGTGGGCAGATCATCATCGTGCAGCAGCCCGCCGCTCAGCCCGCCCCGGTCGTGGTGCAGCCCGCGCCGGTCGTGGTGCAGCAGCCGTCGCCGGTGACCGTGCAAGGAACCGTCGTTCTCTCGCCCTGACCGCCTCCTCGCGTCGATCTCGCGCCCGCCGTCTCGGAGAGACGCGCGGGCGCACTCGTGTGAACGCATTCGCTCCTGCCCGCCACCGACCTGGTTTGACCTCGAGCCCACCGCTTCCGTACTCTCCGAGACGGTCGGTCGTCGGTCTTTGGATGAGCATTGGAGCGTTCCGCATGCAGTTTCTCGCGCGCTTTGGCTTGGCCTGTCTCTTCGCAATCGGTCTGTCTGGGGTGTGCGCGCCGGCCTCCGCGCAGGAGGACCGCGAGGCCGCGCGGGCCGAGTTCGAGCGGGGGCGCAGCGCCTTCGAGGCGGGGGCATTCCGAGAGGCGCTCGAGCATTTCCAGGAGGCCTATCGACTCGCGCCGCACCCGAACGTGCGGGTCAACATCGCCAACTGCTACGACCAGCTCGACCGCCCGATCGAAGCGCTCGTGCATTACGAGAACTTCCTCGTCGAAGCGGATCGGCCGCCCGCTGCCCGCCGCCGTGAGGTCGAGTCGGCGATCGCCCGGCTCCGCCAGCGTGTCGGCACCATCACGCTCCAGATCACACCGGATGGCGCGCAGATCACCATCGACGGTAGCGAGATGCGCCGCGCACCGGTCGCCGAGCCGGTGCGGGTCGTTTCGGGCTCGCATACGGTCGTCGTGGAGCTCGAGGGCTACCGGACGGAGCGCCAGACGGTGGTGGTCGAGGGCGGCGGCAACGCTCGTCTCGCGCTCCGGCTCCAACGCGCCACCGAGGTCGCGAGCGTCGGTGGTGCGGCGGCGGGCGGACCCATCGAGCCGGCAGGCAGCGCCTCGACCGCCAGCGCGGGCCGCGGGTCGGACGCGGGGACGGAGGCCGGACCCGTCCTCCGGGACGACGTCGCCCAGACCAGCACGCCGAGCACGCAGGCCGGTGGCACCCAGACCGGCAGTACACAGACCGGTGGCACGC
>JBKDQC010000725.1:0-2072 GCA_046342295.1 Deltaproteobacteria bacterium
CGCGGGCCCCGCGGCCAACGACGACATGCTCTCGATCGACGTGCTCGGGCGGGTCGCGGCGGGTCCGCTCACCGCGGCGTTCCAGCACGTCGAGGACACCGTACGGATCGATCGCGTGATGCTCGGGCGCGCGGCGGGCAGCGTGACGAGCGAGAACGTGGTCGGACTCAAGGTGCGGGGCGACTCGATGATCGAGGCCGGCATCCACGACGGGGACTACGTCTTCGTGCGCAAGACGATCGAGGCGCCCAAGGGCGCGATCGTCGTGGCGATGGTCGGCGACGAGGCGACCTGCAAGTACTACTTCCCGGAGGCCACGCAGGTTCGCCTCGAGCCTGCGAACGCTTCGCTCTCGGCCATCCTGATTCCACGCTCGGATTGGCGGGAGACGCAGATCTTGGGCCGTGTGGTGGGCATGTACCGCAAGATGGGCTGAGCGCCCCTGCGGCTGAGGCCATCGCGTTCGCCCGGACCCTCGCGTACCCTCGGCCCCGTGACCGGCGACGATCTCGACCCCCTCGGCGGCAAGACCGAGGAGGTCGTGCTGCCCGAGGCCAGGGCGTTCGAGGACGAAGACACGGGGTGGGAGGACGGCGCCGAGCCAGGGGACTGGGAACCGGAGGTGACCATCGCTCTCCGGCCGTCGGACATCGGAGGGGTCTTCGGGGAGCGCTTCCGCGTCGAGGAGGAGCTCGGCGAGGGCTCGATGGGCCGCGTGGTCACGGCCTTCGACATGCAGCGGGGCGAGCCGGTGGCCCTCAAGATCCTCCACCCCCCGCGCACCCGGGGGGCCCGCCGCCCGCGCCCCCTCGCCGACGTGACGCCCGGCGCGGCCGGGTCCGAACAGCGCTTCCTCCGGGAGGTCGTCGCGCTCAGCGCGATCGAGCATCCGGCCGTGGTGAAGATCCTGGCGCACGGTCACGCGGCCGACGGTCGCGCCTGGATCGCCATGGAGCTGCTCCGCGGCGAGACGCTCGGCGCCCGTCTCGAGCGGGCGGGACCGCTCTCGCTCGCGGAGGCTTGGCCCATCCTCAGCACCCTCTGCGGCGGGCTCGCGGCCGCACATCGCGCTGGCTTCGTCCACCGCGACCTCAAGCCCGACAACGTCTACCTGCCCGAGCGCGGCCGCCCCGCGTGCAAGATCCTCGACTTCGGCTTCGCGAGGCACCGGTCCAAGCAGCAGCGCATCACCGCGACGGGCGCGATGATCGGAACGCCGCGTTTCATGGCTCCGGAGATCCTCGCGGATGCCAAGGTCATCGACGCACGGACCGACGTGTACTCCGTCGGGGTGCTGGCGTTCGAGATGCTGACGTGTCGCTCGATCTACCCAGCCGAGGATTTCAACCACCTCGTGGGCTGCATCCTCACCGGCCGGACGATCGCGCTGCGCAGCGTTTGGCCCGACGCGCCGCCGGCGCTCGAGGCGCTCCTCGCGCGTGCCACCGAGCGCGAGCCCGCGAGGCGGATCCCGAGCGTCGAGCAGTTCGCGGCCGAGCTCGCGGAGATCGTCGGGCGGGTCTCCGACGGCCCGACCGCTCGCGCGGCGGCGCCTGCACGCGCCGCTTCCTGGAGCCAGCGCCCGCCTGCTGCCTTCACGCGGCCGACGGCCGACGCGCCCGACCGAGCCGTCTCGCGTCCGGCGCGACGACGACCGTCCCGCTGGGCCTGGCTCGGGGTGGGCGCGCTCGTGGCGCTGGCCGTCGTGCTGCTCGCGATCGCGTGGCGCATGGCCTCTTGAGCGCGCTGCGTTCGCGACAGCGCATGGGGCGGGGAGGGGCCGCACGGACCCTCGGGCCAACCGGTCAGAAGGTCGAGGGGCGATCCTCGAGGGCTCGCTTCACGAGCGCCTGAACGGCGCTGCGGATCTCCTCGGTGAGGTGCTGCACGCGCACGGGGTCGTGCTGGGTACGCTCCGGCTCTTCTCCGAGCTCGATCGGCTTGCCGAAGCGGAGCACCCAGCGGCTCGGCAGCGGCACGAGGCCGAGCGGCCCGAGGAATGGAAACGTGGGCGTGATCGGGAGGAAGGGGACCCCGAGCAGGCGCGCGAGCCTGTCGGTGCGGAGCAGTGT
>JBKDQC010000726.1:0-8441 GCA_046342295.1 Deltaproteobacteria bacterium
CCTCGGCGCGTACACGTGCGTCCACGTACACCTGCGCGGCGAGCGCCGCGCGCAGCGGCTCGAGCAGGGTCGCGGACGCCAGGGAGACCCCGAGGAGGACGAAGGTGTTTCGGAACGAGAGGAACTCGTCGACGAGGGCCATCTCGAGGCCCAGGAACGAGCGGCCGAGGAGCACGGCGAGCGCGGAGGCCCCGTAGAGGTTGAGCGCGACCCCGAGGAGCGCGAGCAAGAGGATGCTCTCCGCGAGGAGCGACTCGAGGCGCTGGTGGGCCGCGTCGCCCACGGCGAGCGAGAAGGCTCGGAAGCCGCTCTCCGGCGCGCAGCCAGCGCGCGCGAGCCACGAGGGCGCGACGAGGCCGCGCAGCGCCATCCACGGAACGAAGAGCGCTATCCCGAGCGGGCCGGCGCCGGCCGACACCGCCACCCCCCAGCTCCAGACCCAGAGCCCGAAGGCGACGACGATCGCGGTCCGCCCGACGGAGAGGAAACCGCCGGCCTCCGGCGCGATCGGAGCCCGCTCGGAGAGGGCGCGCGCGTACGCGCGCGAGACGCCCGCGAGCGCCCAGCTCCGCACGACGAAACCGGCCACGATCGCGAACGCGGCAGGCAGGCGCAGAGCGCCGATCCCCTCGACCCGCTCAGCGTAGTAATACGCGAGGACCGCGAGCGCAGGCACGCCCCCCGCGAGCCACGCCCGGAGCGTGAGCTCGAGCCCGCCCCGCCGCGCGAGCACGAACGCGCGGTCGATCCGCTCGAGCGGCCCCGCCGCGGCGAGGCTGCTCCGGACGACGACGCCTGCGTGCTCGGTCGCGCTCACCAAAGCGCTCCGATCTCCAGAACCGCCCAGGCGAGCAGAGTCATCGTTCCGAGACCCAGCGCCAGCCAGAGCGACGCGACGGCGGCTGAGCTCCCGGCCGTCCCGTCGGCTTTCTCCTTTCGTGGGCCCGCGAGCGCTGCGAGGCACGACACGCAGTGGTTGATCCCATCGACCTTGGTCGTGCACTCGCCACACACCTGCTTGCGACAGCGCACACAGATGCCGATCGCCTCGCGTCGCGGGTGATTGGCGCACGCCGCCGCTCCCTGCGCGAACGGCGTCAAGGGCCGTACCTCCTCGTCACGGAATGCCTCGGGGTCCTCGGGTTCGCGGGGTTGTATCAGGCCTCGGCGTCGTCTGCTCCCGCATCGTCGGGCTCGCTGGCGTCGGGCTCGCTGGCGTCGGGCTCGCTGGCGTCGGGCTCGCTGGCGTCGGGCTCGCTGGCGTCGGGCTCGCTGGCGTCGGGCTCGCTGGCGTCGGGCGCGCGGGGGCCGGCATCGACGGAAGCATCCGGGGTGGGCAGTCGTCCCCGCGGCACGGTGATCCGGACGGTCCGGGACGTGAGCACGGCACCGTCGCCCAGAATCTCGAGGGTGAACGTGAGATGCTGGTCGTAGTCCGCGGGCTCGAGCACGTCATTGACCAGGTGGGCCTCGAAGCGCATCGTGACGCCCCGCTCGACGTCGCGGAACGTGTCGAAGAGCCCGTCGGCGGGGCGCTCATCCGAGCGCATCGGCGGCAGGCTGCCTGCCTCGGCGGTGGCGGCGACGGCCTCGATCCCGCGGACGAAGCCGAGCCGGTCCTCGCGCGCCTCGCCGTGGACTTCCGCGTAGCTGAGCGAGCGGAGCAAGTCCGCGATCGCCTGCACGACGACGTCGGAGAGGCCCGTACCGTCGCTTGCCAGATCGAATACCAGAGGGCATTCGCCGTGAAGGGGTGCGCGCGTCGCGCCACCGAGCCCGGTGCGGCAGACGCCGCCCTCCGCGGGCGGCAGCGTCGCGCCGGTCGCGAGCGCCAGGTCCTCGAGGTGGCCGCGCGCCTCGTCGCTCGAAGCGATCCCGATCACGCGCAGGCGTCTGGCGCGCAGCGCCACGATCGCCTCCGCGCGGTCGTGCGCCTCGTCTCCGATGCTCGCACCATCGTGGCTCGGCGCATCGGTCACGTGAAGCACCGCGCGCAGCGATCCCTCTCGGAAGCCCACGCCCGCCTCGTCACCGCCGCCGAGCCCGGCGCGGCCGGGGCTCCACGCGGGGACGAGGTCCACGCCACCCACGCTCAAGCCCTCGCCCGTCGCAATCTGGTAGAGCGCCTCGTAACCGGACTCCGGGATGTCGCCGCCGCCGCCGAGCGGCATGTCGAGCCGCGCGATCGCTCCGTCGATGCGCGCCATCTCCGTGGTCACGGGCGAGAGCAGCTCGAAGGGCAGGTCGTCCGGGTCACCCGAAGAGCCGGAAGGGAAATCCTCGAAGCGCGTGACCGCGAACGCGATGCGACCGCTCCTGGCTCGCAACGCCGGAAGGATCGTCCCCGCGAACGACGACTGCAGCGCGTTGATCTCGCCCGAGAAGCTCTGCGTCGTGTCGACGCTCAGCACGAGATCGAGATCCGAGACCGCCGAGCCGAGCTCGATCGGAACGCGCGCCTCGGCGCCCCACGGGAGGGTGATCTCCACGTCCACGGGCGGCAGCATGGGCGAAGGCCGGCGTGGCACGAAGCCGTCCGGCAGCGGACCGGTGTCGAGACGCGGCCGGCGTCCCCCGTCCAAGCCCACCGACATGTCAGGCGCGTCGAGGCAGGCGCATCCCGCGGCCGCGAGCGCCAGCGAAAGCGCTGCGACGGTATCGTGCACTCGAAGCACCCGACCATGCTGCCCGATCCCTGGCGCGAGCACCACGGCGCGCCCGCGCCCCTCCCGAGCCAAGGTCGCGTCGAAGGATGCGGTCATCCTGTCGTTGACACCCGCGCGAGGGTCCGACCATCCTTCTCCCCCGGCGTCGCATGCGCCCTCCGGTCGCGTCTCCGTGCTCGACGGACACGAGCACCCAACCCAACGAGAGCCCGTGGCAGGAATGTTCAAGCTCCTGATCGCCGATGACGAGGGCAAGACCACCGTCGTGCCGCTCGTGCGGGACGAGATCACCGTCGGGCGCAAGGAAGGCAACACCATCCGCCTCACGGAGCGGAACGTCTCCCGCAAGCATGCGAAGCTTCGACGTGCGAATGGGACCTTCGTCGTCTCCGACCTCAGATCGTCCAACGGCGTGCGGGTCAACGGCCGTCGCATCGAAGGGGACGTGGAGCTCAAGCCCGGCGACCAGATCGTCATCGGCGATTACCAGCTCGCGCTCCAGTTCGAGGGCACCGACCAGATCGACACCAGCCCCGCGACGGCGCCCTCTCAGGCAACCACAGAGATCGAGGGGCCGACGGCGTTGGTGTCGACGCCGCCGGTCGTCGATCCTGGGCCCCCCGCGCGCCTGGTGATGGTCTCGCCGCCCACTCCGGGCGCGGAGTTCGCGCTGTCGCGTCCCCGCCTACGGATCGGTCGCGCGGAGGACCTCGAGGTGTGGGTCAACCACCGCTCGATCTCTCGCGAGCACGCGGAGATCGCGGTGGAGAACGGCGCCGTCTTCATCCGCGACCTCGCGAGCGCGAACGGCGTCCGGGTCAACGGGGTCGACACCAAGCAGGGCCCGATCCGTTCCGGCGATGTCGTCGAGCTCGGGCAGGTCCGCTTCCGCATGGTCGGCGCGGGTGAGCATTTCCAGCTCGAGTCGGACCGCACCATCCAGATGGACGCGTTCACGGCGCCCCCGCCCGTCAACCGCACGCCGCTCTACGTCGCCGCGGGGATCGTCGCCATCGCGCTCGTCGCGGGCGTGGGCGTCGCGCTCTCGGGCGGCGGAGTGACCGAGCCCGGCCCGACGACCCTCGAGGGGTCTCGGCCCGTCGCGTCCGACCTCGTGACCGGCGCCGTCGCCGCTCCGTCCGGTCCGAGCGTGGACGAGCAGGTCATCGCGGCCACGCACGCCTGCCAGATCTCACTCAGCTCCGGCAACTTCGCCGCCGCCATCGCGAGCGCGAACGAGGCCCTCGCGCTGCGCCCCGAGGACCTCCGAGCGACCGAGTGCCTGGGAACGGCCACGCGCATCGAGGCTGAAGACCGGACCTTCAGCGCTGGCGCGAGCGCCCTTCGAGCCGGCGATGTCGCCCGGGCCGTGGCGAGCTTCGACGCGATCCCCGACGGCAGCTCATTCCTCGACCGTCCCGAAGTGCACCAGGCCTACGAGGGGCACGCGCGCGAGCTCCTCGCACAGGCCCGCTTCGAGCGGGATCCTGGGGTCGTGGGTGGCCTCGCCCAGCAGATCCTGCAGCTCCGCTTCCTCGACCCCGAGCTCGCCGCCCAGGCCGAGGCGCTGTCGCGCCGCGGCGCGGTGCTGGCGCGAGGGCCCCGCGCTCCGGTTCCGCCGCGGCCCGTTGGTGTCGTGCCCCGCCCGCCCGAGACGCTGGTGGCGGGACCCTCCGGCGGGAGCGAGCCGGCGGGCGGGAGTGTCGACGAGGAAGTGAGCGTCTGCATGGGCTCGAGTGACTTCGCTTGCGTCATCCGTCTCCTCGGGAACGGCCGAGCTCGCACCGTCCGCCAGTTGAATTCACTGATCGAAGCCCAGCGTCGGCTGAATGGAATCCGAAGCGCATGCGGCACGATCGCGGAAATCGTTCAGCGATTCCCCGCCAGTCGAGAAGCCGCGCGGGCGCGCCAACTTGGTGCGGCGCAGTGCCAAGGCCTAACGCAGTAGTCACGCTGTCCTCCTCGGCGGGAGGCGGTCCCCTCGAAGATCTCGCGGCCGTTTCCTCCCGCTGGCTCGCCCTGTAGACTCGTAGCGGCGCGCCCAGGCGCCAACGGAGGCCCCGTGTCGACTCGTGCTCCTCGAACGAACCGTGGACGAACCCAGAACCGCTGGCTCCTCAGCGCCGTCGTGGCGAGCAGCCTCGTCAGCCTCTTCGTCGCGGCGGTCGTGCCGGACGCGGAGGCTCAGCGCGGTCGGCGCGGCTCGCAGCGTCGCCGCGGAGCGACCGCCGCCGCGGCGCCGCAGGAGGCGCCAGAGAGCGCGGCCATCGCACCGGCGCTCGAAGAGGCCGGGATCCGCTGGGGCATGAGCCCCCGGGAGTCGTTCGACCATTTCACCAAGCAGCTCCAGGAGCGCTTCCGCCCCCGCCTCGCCAAGGCGCCCGGGGCCATCGAAGAGGACCGGCTCCGCAGCGAGATGCAGGCCGAGCAGCAGCGGATGCGGCGGACCTTCGTGCGATTCACGGGCCAGGCCACCGGCTGGGACTCTTCGTTCCTCCGCGACGAGTTCACGCACGGCAACACCGAAGCGATGCTGATCGTCCGCGAGGAAGAGTTCCACGCGACGAGCCACTACTTCTTCATCAACGACAGGCTCTGGAAACGCTACCAGGCCTACGACGCGAGCGCGTTCGGCGGAGCGACCTTCGAGCAGTTCTCCGCCGCGATCCAGAGGCGGTTCGGGCCCGGCGTCGAGCGAACGGGTGCGCTCGTCGAGGGCCGCCCCCCGACCCGCTGGATCGAGTGGCAGGACGCGACGACGCGGCTCCGCGCGATCGACCAGACCCGCTTCTACGGGTTCTTCTGCCTCGTGTTCGAGGACAAGGCGACGCTCGCGCAGCTCCCGAGCTTGCGCACGCACACGGTGCAGCGGCAGCAGGCGGGCTCCGCGCTCGTCGACTCCGTGATCCGCGACGACTCCGAGGCTTCGCACCAAGGAGGCTCCGGCGGAGGGGACGCGCACGCCGACATCGCCGACCGGCTCACAGGGCAGATCCGTCGCCGCGCCGACGCGCCCTCGGGAGGCTCGGGCTCGGGAGGCTCGGGCTCGAGCGGACGCTCGGGACCTTCCGCCGAGGACGACCCGTTCGCCGGCATGGATCTCTGAGCCGGCGACCGCGCTCTCCGCGCTCGGTCGGGGTCGATTCACACGCCGAGAGGGCTCCGAGCAGAACACCGCTAGGAAGCGTGAGCCGGGTCGCTTACACTTCGGTCGTGGCTCGGTTCCGTCTTCGTTTTCTCCTCCAGGAGTTCGACCTCGCGGGGCCGGAGGTCTACATCGGCCGCAGCTCCGAGTGCCACATCACCATCGAAGATCCGTTGATCTCGCGGCGGCACGCGCGCATCGAGATCCGAGGTCACGAAGCGTTCGTGTCGGACGCGGGCAGCCGCAACGGCGTGCGGGTCAACGGCCGGCTGGTGAAGGGCGAGCAGCGCCTCACGGACGGGGACCGGATCCGTCTCGGGACGCAGGAGCTCCTGTTCTCGGTCGTCTCGACACAGGACAGGCCACCGCGACCCACCGGTCACATGCGGCTCTGCCACGTCTGCGGCACACCGCACTCGGAGGGCTCCGCGAGCTGCCCGACCTGCGGTGCCCCTGTCCTCTCCGACGAGGACACGATGTCCGGGGTGTCGGTCGAGCCCAAGCGCAACTGGACCTTCCACCTCCTCGGAGAGGTCATCGAGCGTGCGCTCGCAGGGGGGCGCGCTGTCGAGGCCGAGCGCCTGATGCGCCGCGCTGCGCGGGAGATCGACGAGCGGCTCGCACAGGGTGACAAGCTCGACGCCGAGCACGTCGCGATGATCGCGTCGGCTGCGATCCGCCTCGCGCGCCTCGTCGGCTCGAGCGACTGGCTGGCGTGGTCGCTCGCGCTGCACCGGCGGCAGGACCTCATGCTCTCGGACGAAGTCATCGAGCGCCTCGAGGACCTCGACGCCCAGGCCTTTCCCGATCTCCATGCCCTGATCGATTCGTTCGTTGCCTGGTACCGGGCGCAGCAGACGCAGGGCAACCGGCGCGTCACCGCCGAGGTCGCGCGGCTCGTCCGTCTCGAGCGTTACCGACGCCGCTGATGGACCTCGAGCGCGAGGCTCGAAGCGGGCGGCGCCAGGCCGGCCTCCGTTGGCTGCGCTGGTGCGTGATCGACGAGGCCCGCGCCCGGCCGCGCCTGCTCCTGCGCCTCGCCGCGCACACGCTCGCGGTGTTGCTCGGGGATGTGGCCGCGGCGCTCCTCGCCGGGCCGGTCGGCGGAGCGACGTGGGGCCGCGAGGTGGCCCTCGCGTTCCACACCGCGGTCGTCATCGTCGCGACGTGGGCCTCGGCGCGCTGGCTCGATCGCCGCGCGCCCGGCTCCCTGCTCGGGGCCTTCGACCGGCGGGCCGCTGCAGCGCTCGCCTTCGGGGCCGCGCTGGGGAGCGGCCTCATCGCGGCCGGCGCGCTCGCCGAGCTCGCGCTCGGAGCGGCGCGTTACGCCCCGCTCTCGCTGACCGGCGCGAGCCTCGCTCGTGCGCTGACCGCGGGCCTCTTCTTCGTCGCCGTCGCGCTCGAGGAGGAGCTGTGGTTTCGGGCCTACCCATTCACGAACATCGCCGAGACCCTCGCAGGCCGGCTCGGCGATCGCGCTGCGCGTGGCGTCGCCCTCGCCGCGACCGCCGCGGCGTTCGGGCTCGCGCACGCCTTCAACCCGAACGCGGGCCTCCTCTCGACGCTCAACGTCGCCTTCGGCGGCGTGCTGCTCGGGGTGTCGTACGCGCTCACCGCGCGTCTCTGGATCGCGTTCGGTCTTCACTTCACGTGGAACACTGCGCAGTGCTTCCTCGACATGCCCGTCAGTGGCCAGACCCTCTACGACGGCCTCTTCTTCGAGCGCGTCGAGTGCGGTGAGGATCGCCTCACGGGAGGCGCCTTCGGCCCGGAGGGTGGGCTCGTCGGTCTCGCCGCGATGGCCGTGGGCACGGTGCTGTGTGTGATCCACGCTTCGTTCCTGTCGGGGGCAGTGACCCGCGCCCCGCGCGGCGCGCGCTCGAAACTGGCCCCGCCGGCCCGTTCGTGAGATCGCAGCGGCATGCACCGAGAGGTGATCCGCCCGCAATCGGCCGCGCGCTATGCGCGCGAGCCGCGCCTCGCCTGGAGCGAGGGCGCGCTCTGGCTGCACGAGCTCGTCTGGGATGGAACGCGCGAGCGCCACGAGCGCGCGCGGGTCGAGCCGGCGTCGCTCGTGTGCGGACCCCCGGAGTTGCTTGCCGAAGCGGAGGCGATCGCCGCGCTCGAGGTCTCCGACGTCCCGGGCCTCTGGGCGCTCGAGCGCGCGGGGCTCGTCGACACGGTGGCTTCCGAGCGAGGCGAGCGGGTGCGTGTGGTGCACGAGGCGGGGGAGTCGAAGGTGCTTCTCCAGCGCGGAGAGCGGGAGCACGAGGTCTGGCGCGCGCGCGCGACCGCCATGGCGCCGGCGCTCGCGTGCACCCCCGAGGGGACCTGGATCGCGTTTCACCACAACCTGCGCGAGGACACCGCGGAGGCCGACCTCACCAAGTGGATCGCGCTTCGCTTCGTCGACCGCGACGGTGCCCTGCACATGCCCGCGGAGCCGCTGCGAGATCTCGATCGCGACGCTGCTGGCGAGGAGCAAGGCTTCGAGTTCCCGACCCTCGTCGCGGGCGAGGACGGCGCCATCACGCTCCTCGGCCGCGGCTCCCATCGCTCCTTCCGCCAGGACCTGTCGTCCCGCGGCGGCGCGCCCCGGCGCCCGCTCGCGGGCGACGTGGGCAGCTGGG
>JBKDQC010000727.1:0-12612 GCA_046342295.1 Deltaproteobacteria bacterium
GTGCGAAGAGCGCGCGGCCCCACGTCCTCTTCGCGGTGAAGGCCAGCGGCGCCGCGAGCACGACCCACCAGAGCGGCTCCACGATGAAGATCGTGTCGCCGAAGACCCAGCGCGCATCGAGCGGCCAGAAGGGGTGCACGCCGTAGTTGTTGGCGCCGTCCATCGCGATGTGGGTGACGCAACCGAGGAGCGAGAGCGCGAAGAGCAGCGCGCGGGTCGAGCGCGCCTCGCCGTCGCTCGGCGCCGGCTCCGGCGTTCGGCGTCGGGACCAGCGCTCGAGCGCGAGCGAGGCCGCGAAGGGCAAGAGCGCGACGAGCGGAGCGAGCGCGAGCGTGTGCGTGTGACCGCGGTGGTGGAGCAGGTAGCCGAGCGGCCGCTCGATCACGCCCGTGTAGACGAAGTCGAGGTCAGGGACATTGTTCCCGCCCGCCGACGCGAGCCACGCGGCCCGCGTGAGCGCCGCGCCAGCGTCGCGCCCGGTCCGCCTCCGCCGCAGCTCGAGGGCCACCTCCGCGACGGCGATGCCCGCAAGCGTGTGCGTGATGTTGTCCAAGCGTCGATCTCCGTGCGTCCGTGCGACCGCTCACCTCGGCGCGAGGCCGAGCAGGCTGTAGTCGAGGATCGCCTCGGCCGCGTCGGTGATGCTGGGCTTGGGCTCGTCCTCGCGGCCATCGACGAGGAGCTGCACCATCTGCTTGATCGTCCCGAGCACGGCCCACGCGGCGAGCTCGCCATTCGAGACGCGCAAGAGACCTAGCCGCGCGCCGTTCTCGAGGGCGTCCGCGAGCCAACGGTGCAGGCGCGCGTAGAAGTCCGTGAGCTTCTTGTCGACCTCGGCGTCGAGGCCGACCGCCTCGCGCAGGACGACGCGCGTCAGGTCGGGGCTCGCGACGAAGGCCGCGAGCACGCGCTCGACGCTCTCTCGGATCTGTACGTTCACCGGCGGCGCGTGGGTCCCCATCGACACCCCGACGACACTGGCGCGCACGCGGAGCAGGAGGTCGTCGAGGAGCGCATGGAAGATCGCGTTCTTGCTCTCGAAATAGAGATAAAAAGTGCCGCGCGCCACGCCCGCGGCGTCGATGATGTCGGCGATGCGCGCGTGGTGGTAGCCGCGCTGCGCGAAGACCCGCAGGGCCACGTCGAGGAGCTCGCGCCGGCGCTGCTCGCGGATCTTCTCCGCCCGCGAGGCGCGGCCATCCCTGCCGGGCACGGGCTTGGTTCCGACCACGATCTCGCGGCCGATCACGCGCGCGGGTTGCGTGCTCATCGCGCCTCCTCGTCGAGCATGTCCGAGCGTCGCAGCGAGCTCGGCTCCTCGGCAGGCGGTCGCCATCCCCGCTCCATCCAGTACGCATCGACACGCCGCGACATCACCGAGCGCACGTGCGCGGCGAGCTCCGGGATCGCCGCATCGGACAGACCTGCCGTGGGGACCGGTGCATCGCAATAGACCGTCACTTCGTGGCCTGCGCGGAGCACGAGCGAGCCCTTGCGCATCACGTCGAACGCCCCGACCACGGTCGTCGGAACGATCGGCAGGCCCAGATCGCGCGCGATGAAGAAGACTCCCTTGCGGAAGGGCAGGAGCCGTCCCGTGGTCGTGCGATGGCCCTCCGGGAAGGCGAGGATGGAGTGGCCCTTGTCGATCTCGCGCTTCATGTGGGCCAGCACCTCGGGGGTCTGCCCCTCCTTGCCGGGCCGCACGGGGATCGTCCCGCGCGCGCGCATGAACCAACCGTACACGGGGATCTCGAAGTGACTCTCGAGCTCGAGGCCCTGCTTGAAGTGCGGCGTAGACTCGTAGATCCACACGTGATCGAAGTGGTTCGTGTGGTTCTGCGCGAACATGTACGGCGTCGTCGGGTCGACCGCGGGATCCACCACCGCGCGCCAGCGCGTCCCCGACAGCCGGATCTGCGTGCGGCAGTACCAGCGGTTGAGCCACTCGATGCGGTCCGAGCCCAGCGCGGCCGAGAGCGCGGTCATCGTCGGCATCGCGGAGGCGAGGTAGGTCACGCCGACTCCCCAGAGCGCGGCGGACGCGAGGCGCTCGCCGACCGTCGGCGCACGGAAGGAGGCCGCGGGCAGGCCGTAGGGGTTCTGATCCTTCTTCGTCATGGCGTGCTCTTCTTGCTGGACTCGATCCGCTCGAGCCGCGCGAGGAGGGTCTCGTGGAGCTGATCGACCTTCTCGTGCAGGTGCGCGACCTTGGCCTCGGCCGAGACGTTCACCTGGTACTCGATGTCGTTGCGGATCCGATCGCGCGCGACCTGCCGGTTCTGCGAGAGCATCACGAGGACCGACAAGAGGATCGCCTCGAGCGACACGCACATCGTGAGGAGGCCGAAGGGGAAGGGGTCGAAGCCGCCGACCTGCTCGGAGAACGGCGCGACGTTGAGCACGATCCAGATCGTGAACCACACGAGGTGGATCGCCAGGAAGGGGATCGAGCCCGAGAACTCCGTGACCCAGTCGGCCGCCCGCTCCAGGGCGGAGCGGTTGTCCTCGGTCTCTTCGTTGATGTCCTTCGCGGCGGCCATGCGCAGCAGACGGTTGGTCTCCCGCAAGCGACGTCCGGTGGCCGAGAGCAGGTCCATCGCCGCCGCCGGCTTGAGCCGGAAGAGCTCGTCGAGGTCCTCGCGGGTCACGACGATCGTCTCGGCGTCCTCGATGCAGGTCGCGTTCGCCGTGCGCGGGCCTCCGTCGAGGAGAGAGATCTCTCCGAAGAAGTCGCCGGTCCGCGCAGTCTCGACCACGACCTTCTCGCCGCTGTCCTTCTTGAACCAGAGCTCGACCGCGCCCTTGAGCACGACGTAGAGAGAGCCGCCCGGCTCGTTGGCCTTGAAGAGCTCGGCGCCCGAGGCGAAGGACGTGTGGTGCACGCGCTCGGCCAGCGCCGCGCGCTCGGCCTCGTCGAGCAGCGCGAAGAACGGGATCTCACCCAGGATCTCTGCGGTCGTCGCCATCGCATCCTCCTCAGGCCACCACGTCGAAGGCGCGGGGGATGACCTCGATGCGCTCGAGGGCCAGCGGAAGCACCTCGCCGTCGACCCGGCAGTCGACGGTCCGGCCCCCGAGGTCGAAGTCCACCGAGCGCGCGCGCGTCTGCTCGACGCCCTCCGTGTCGACGTGCGTCCCCGAGAAGATGCTCGGGAAGCGGCCGAGGAAGTCGCCCCTCGACATCGGGCCGATGCGGATGATGTCGAGCTCGCCGTCGTCGGTCTCCGCGCGGGGGGCCATCTGCATGCCTCCGCCGGTGGCGCGGCTGTTCGAGAACGAGAGGAGGATCGCCGGCCGCCCGTCGCGCGGCGCGCGGTCGGTCGAGAACGGATATGCGTCGGTGGCGAGCTCGAGCGTGCTCTGGACGACGGCGGCGACGTAGCCCGCGGCGCCGAGCGGCTTGTACCTGCGGTTCGTGAGCGCGCCCGCGCGCGCCGCGAAGCCGAGCCCGAGCAGGGTGAATGCGAAGAGCTCGCCGGCCCCGTGGACGATCCGGAGCGCGTCGACCGCGCGCGCGCGGCCGCGCTCGATCCGCCGGCTCGCCTCCTCGGTGCTCGTGACGCCGAAGTCGCGGAGGAAGGACTTGCCGGTGCCGAGCGGCAGCATCGCGATCGTCACCCGCCTGGTCTCGGCCGGCCCGCTCGAGAGCACGCCGTTGAGCACCTCGTGGGTCGTCCCGTCCCCTCCGTTGCAGAGGAAACGTCGCACGCCGCGCTCGAGCTCGCGCCGCGCGAGCTCGACGGCGTCGCGGGGCCCTTCGGTGTACCGCGCCTCGATGCGCAGCCCCCGCTCGCGCAGGCGCGCGAGCGCGCTCGGTGCGCGCCTTCCGGAGCGCCCGCCGCCGGCGGCCGGGTTGACGATCGCGCACCAGCCCTCGGGAGCCCCGGACGCCTCCGCGCGCGGATCGAGGCTCGTCACAGCGCCACCATCGCCCCCGACGCGCCCGGCGCGCGCGCCAGCGTCGTCCATCCGGGCCCGCCCGGGCTCAGCTCCGCGCGCAGTCGCTCGGCGAGGGGCTGGCGCTTGATCTTCATCGAGGCCGTGCGCGGGAAGGCCTGCTCGACCGTCACGAAGGCCGCGATCCGCTTGTGCTCCGGAAGTTTTCGGTTGCGCGCCGCGAGCTCTCGCTCGAGCGCGCGCGGCTCGAGCTTTCCTCGCACCACGGCGAACAGGCCCTCGTCCTCGAGGCGCTCCCGCCGCGGCCAGACGTAGCCCGAGGCGAATACGCAGAGCTCGTCGACGTCTGCGATGCCCTCGAAGGCCGACTCGATGTCTTCCGGGTACACGTTCTTGCCGCCCGGCGTGACGATCATGTTCTTGGCGCGGCCGACGAGGTGCAGGTGACGGCTCGCATCGAGCCAGCCGAGGTCGCCCGTCTTGAGCCAGCCGTCGGCCGTGATCGTCTCGGCGGTGAGCTCGGGATCGTCGAGGTAGCCGCTCATGAGCGTCGCGCCGCGGATCCACACCTCGCCGACGCCGTCGGCCCCGCGCTCGCCCGCGAGCGGCTCGATCCGGAGCTCGACGCCCTTCACCGGCGCGCCCACGGAGTCGGCGCGGAAGGGGCGGAGGTCCTGCACGGTCGCGACGGTGCAGCACTCCGTGAGCCCGTAGCCGATCGCGACGGGAAGACCGAGCGCGTGGAAACGCTCCGCACGCGCGCGGTCCACGAACGCGCCGCCCGCGAACATCACCTCGAGGTGTCCGCCGAAGGCCTCGTGCACCGAGCCGAGGAGCCGCCGCGAGAGCGCGGGACGCTGCGCATCCTCGGTGAGCGTGCGGTTGATCGCGCCGAGCACGTCGAGGGCCCGTCGCTGCCAGCGCGGCCGTGCGTCGAGCTTCTCGTCGAGCGCCGCCTCGAAGGCCTCGAGCAGCACCGGCACGACGGCCATGTGCGTGATCGCGTGCTCCTGCATCGTCGAGACGAGGAATTCGGGACGGAGCGTGCGCTGGTGCACGACCGTCGCCCCGCACGCGAAAGGGCCGAGAAAGCCGACCATGAAGTCGATCGCGTGGTTCGTCGGCAGGATCGAGAAGGTCCGCTGCCCCGGCCGCATCGGGTAGAGCGCCATGAGCGCGTCGAGCTGCGCGAGGTAGGCGCCGTGAGAGAGCATGCAGCCCTTGGGGCGACCGCCCGTGCCCGAGGAGTACACGATGGTCGCGAGGTCGCTCCGCGCACGTCGTACGAGGGCGGGCATCGCGGCCTCGGGGAGGGTGTCCCACGGCGTGACGGTCTCGCTCGCGTCCGCCGCGCCGCCGTCCACGAGGAGCACGGGGCAGGGCGGCGTGCGGGCGAAGCGCTTGTGGAGCGGCGCCTCGGTCACGAGCAGGCTCGCGCCCGAGTGCGCGAGCAGCTCGAGCTGCTCGTCGGCCGAGAGCTTGTAGTCGATCGGCACGAGCACCGCGCCCCGTCGGAACACCGCGCACGCCGCGAGGAGCCAGCGGGATTGATTCGAAAGCAAGATCGCGACGCGGGCGTCCGCGCCCCGCGCCGAGCGCTCGAGGAACGCGGAGACCTTCGCCACCTCTCGGTGAGCGTCGAGGTAGCTCATCGTGCGCTTGGTCTTCTTGCGGTCGATCTCGAGCAACGCGAGCTCGCGCTTCCATTGCACGAGCGCGTCCGAGAGGAGCTCTCCGAGCGAGGCGTAGGTGTCCGCGGCGAGCATGGCCTCAGAGCCTCCGGGCGATCACGTCGGCGAGCGCCGCGAACGTGCGCACGTCCTGGATCTCGTAGTCGGGGATCTCGATGCGGAACTCGCTCTCGAGCGCGGTGAGCAAGGTCATCGCGTCCACGCTGTCGATCTCGAGGGCGTCGAAGAGATCCTGCTCGGGGCTCAGCGAGGCCCGCGGTCGCGAGAATTTCGCGGCTGCGAGGTCGAGGAGGCGCGAGGTGAGGGGCTCGTGGCTCGTGGCGGTGCTCATGTCGGTGTCTCCTCGTCGCTCGGGCGTGTCTCCGGAGCGTCGGCGCGGTGGCGGGTGTCAGCTCCCTCGGGACGCGCCGGCAGGTTGGGCATCGCGTCGGTCGCGCGGTCGAAGCGCGCGAGCGCCTCGGTCACGGTCCGGGAGGTGAAGAGATGGCAGAAGAGTCCCTTTTCCTTTGCGAGCTCGCTCTTCGGGACCGGCTTCATGAAGCGCTTCGCGATGCGGGTGGTGCCAGTCTCGAAGCGCGCCATCTGCTCGGCCGTCCGGTGCGCGACGCCGTGCGCCTGGCCCTCACCGACGAGCTGCGCGACGAGACCCACGTGGTGCGCGCGCTCGGCGCCGAGGGAGCGGCCGGTGAGGAGGAGATCGCGCACGACCGCGTTGCCGAGGTCGCGCCTCAGGCGCGGGATGCCGCCGAAGCCCGGGATGAGGCCGAGGCGCAGCTCGGGAAACGCGAAACGCGCGGTGCGGTCGGCCACCACGACGTCGTGCGTCAGCATCAGCTCGAGGCCACCGCCGAAGACCACCCCGTGTACGGCGGCGACCGTCGGGAAGGGCGCTTCGTCGATCGCGTCCATCACGTCGTGGACCCGATCGAGGAAGTCGCGGACGGCCGTGACACGCTCGGTGTCGCTCGCGCCTCGTCGGAGCGCGGCCTCGTTCTCGCGGTGCAGCTCGCGGAGGTCGGCGCCGGCAGAGAACCCGCGCCTCACGCCCGAGCGCGTCACCATCGCCCGGATCGGAGTGTCCTCTGCGCTGCCGCGGCGGAGAAACGGCAGCAGCGTCTCGAGCGCCGAGAGCATCGTCGTGCCGATCTCGTTCGCGGGCTCGCGGCGGAGCTCCACGTCGAGCACGTGGCCGACGAGCTGCGCGCGGAGCGCGGGCCCGTCGACGAGCAACCTGCCCCGGATCTCAGGCATAGAGCGCGTCGATGTCGGCGGCGAAGTGGCGCTCGATCGCGGCGCGCCGGAGCTTCTGGTTGGCGGTGAGGAGGCCATTGTCCGGCGTGAGCTTCTCGCTCGCCACGAACGCCTTCCGCAGGCGCCGGTAGTGCGGGAGCCCTTGGTTCACCTTCTCGAGCGCGGCCTCGAGCGTGCTCGCGTCCACGCTGCCGGTGAGGATCACACAGAGGTAGGGGCGCGCGTGCCCGACGACGACCGCCTGCTCCGCGCCGGGGACGTGCTGGAGCACGCGCTCCTCGAGCGGCTCGGGGGCGACGTTGTGCCCCGACGTCGGGACGAGGATGTTCTTCACCCGGCCGATCACCGCGAGGTTGCCGCGCTCGTCGATCGAGCACTGGTCGCCCGTGCGGAACCAGCCGTCGTCGGTCCGCGCCGCGCGGCTCGCGTCCTCGCGACGGAAGTAGCCGGGGAAGATGTTCGGCCCCCGCACGAGGAGCTCGCCGTCGTCGCCGAGCTTGATCTCGACGTCGCGGATCGCGTGGCCCACGCGGCCCGGGACCACCGCGTCCGTGCGATCGATCGTCACGATCGCGGTCGTCTCGGTGAGACCATAGACCTGGAAGACCGGGATCCCGAGCAGCTCCACGAACCAGCGCTGCACCTCCTCGGGAAGCGGCGCCGAGCCGCACACGAGCCCCTTGAGCTGCTCGCCCAGCTGCGCGCGGATCGCCCTGAAGATCACGCGCTTGGCCGCGGCGACCACGAGCTCGTCACGCGTGCGGGCTTCTCCTCGACCGGCCCGCGCGGCGGTCAGGCGTCGCCACGCCGCGATGGCCTCCGCGTAGCCCGCGCGGATCGGATACGCCCGACCGGCGATCTTCTTCTCCACGCCGGCCTTGATGCGCTCGAGGAGCGCAGGGACGTTGAGGAAGTACTCGGGGCGCGCCGTCTGGATCTCCTCGGCGAGGTTCTCGAGCGAGGTCGACATCATGAGGCCGTTGCTCCGGAACAAGCATCCCCAGAGCACCATCCGCGACCCCGCGAAGCAAAAGGGCAGGTAGTGAAAGACGCGATCGGAGCCGCCCGGGGCGCCCGTGAGCTCGCGGAGCTTCACGTCGAGGACAGGCAGCATGTGCTCGACGTTCGCGACGCTCGTCATCACGCCCTTGGGCTCCCCGGAGCTGCCCGACGTGTAGATGATCGTCGCGACGTGCGCGGGGGCGAGCGGTCGCGCGGGCGCGAGGTCCGCGGGCGCCGCAGCCGAGAAGAGCTCCGGCAGCAGCACAGTCGGCGCCTCGCCGAGGTGTGCGAGGATCGCGCTCCGGAGCGCCTCGTCCGCCGCGACGACGAGCGTCGGGTCGGCGTCGCGGACCATGGCCGCCAGCTCCTTGGGATCCTGGCGCGCGTAGAGCGGCACCACCGTGGCCCCCTCCGCGAGGATCGCGCGGTCCGCCGCGACCCACCGCGTGGAATTCGGCGCGACGAGCACGACGCGATCGCCCTCGCGCACGCCGCGATCACGCAGGCTGCGACGCGCGATCTCGACGAGCGCGCGCAGGCGGCGGCCCTCCGTCGAGACGAGCCGCTTGCCGTGCACCTCGACCGCGAAGGGTCGGTCGGGCCAGGCTTCGAGGTTTCCGAGGATCCGGTCGACGAAGTGCGTCATGGTCCTCCGGGGGAGGCGCCATGCCGCTCGAGGATCCGCTCCTGCAGCGCGGGCAAGGGCGGCAGGTGCGCGAGCGGGTCGTGGCCCTGGCCGAGCCCTGCGCGGAAGGGAAAGCGCGGGTGCGCGGCACGCACGTGATCCACGAACATCGCGCCCATCTCGCCCATCACCCGCAGGTTTCTCGCGACCGAGCGCTCGATCGGCGCGTGCGCGGCCTCCGGGGCGTCGAGGAGCGCGAGGCCGTGGGCGCGGATCTTCGCGTCGAGCTGACCGTCGTCGACCTCGAGCGAGAGCTCGGGCGTGCCGCGGTCCTTCATCAGGTTCCGGATGCGCTCGTCCATGGTCACGCCGATCGAGGGCACCGACGCTGGCATCGAACAGACCAAGGCGTGGTAGCGCGAGCTCACCACGAGCGAGGCGCGGCGCAGGATCGACACGAGCTCGTACATGTCGTGCTCGTCGCTCGCGAAGAGCGGCCATCGCTGGTGGGTCTTGACCTCGACGCGCTCCGCGAAGCGCTCGCACGCGCCGCGATCGAGCGCCTCCATCGCCACGATCACGGGGAAGACGTCACGGCTGCGGGCGAGGTCGATCATCCCGTCGGAGAGCTTGCCGAGGTAGCCCACGAGCTTCTTCTCGACGTCGGGCGCGTCGTGGTGGAAGTAGATCGAGCGGAAGTGCGACCGCTGGTGCGCGCCCGTGACCTTGTGCACGAGGGCCTTCCACGGGTCGGGCTTGACCGGCCACCAGAACGGGTGGATCGGGCACACCGCGACGACGGGCTTGTGGCCATCCCAGCCCGCGCGCCGGAGCAGCGTGTCGGACATCCCGCCTGGCGCGTCGATCGCGTCGCCGCCGAAGGTCCACGCAGTGTCTGTCCCCACCCGCGTCTCGATGCCGAGGCGCGACAGCACCGCGCTCGACTCCGGGTTGCGCGTGATGATCAGGCTGCCCTCGACGTACCGCTCGATCATCTCCTCGAGGCTCGGGTCCATCGCGCCTGCTTCTCCGCCGTAGCCGATCGCGAGCTTGTCCTCGGCGCGCGCGAGGCCGAGCGCCCCGACCATCATCGTCGTCAGGGCCGAGGCGAACTTGCTCTTGAACATCGAGCCCTCGCACGCGACGACGCCGTGGTAGCGGCGCACCTCGTCGTGGAGGAAGGGCGGGAAGAGCTGCGGCACCTCGCGCTGGCGCACGGCCTTGAAGTAGCCGCGTGTCCAGGCGGGGTCGATCGTGAGGATCGAGAGGCTCGCGTGCTCGTCTCCGAGGAGGTGCCGGAACTGCCGGATCATCTCCTCGGTCCGCACGTCCGCACCGGTGTTGCGGGAGCCGACGTAGCCTGCGAGCAAGAGCTCGAGCGGCTCGCCGCTGCGCCAGCGCGGCTGCGGCCGCCTCTCGTGCTCGGCGCGGCGCGCGTCGATGAGCGCGCCCATCGCGCTCTGGAGCGCCCGGTCGGCGTCGAGCGCGCCCTTGGCCGTGTCGAAGGCCTTCCTGGCGGCCCGCTCGATCAGGATGCTGGTCAAGCCCACGTGGTCACCTGTGTCTCGGGGCCGCGCTCGAAGCGGGCGGGGAGGGGGGCGTAGGGGTAAGCGAATTCCACTTCGCGCGACCAGCGGTAGAGCTCGCCGCAGTACTCGGTGAAGGGCACGGGCGTCTCGCCGAGCTCGGCGCACACGCGGGTGTTGTCGAAGACCGTGTCGAAGACGATGTAGGGCCAGAACACCTTGAGCAGCGCGCCGTAGAGCGAGAGCGTGCCCTTGGGAAGATCGGCCATGCGGTTCACGACGGCCTCGAACGCGCCGCTCGCGCGCGGCGCGAAGCGAGGAGGTCTCCTCCCCGGGAACTTCGAGAGCAGCGCGACGCCGATCTCCTCGGCACGCTTGGAGCCCGTGCCGCTCGAGAGATGGTAGATGCGGTGCCGGGTGGTCTTCTTCACGTGGAGATCCGCGATCGCACGGCCGACGAAGTCTGCGTTCACGATGTCGAGGCGTGCCGCGCCGCTCATGGGGAGCACGGGCATGTCCGCGAGCGCGCAGAACGAGCGCACCATGTCGAACTGCGTCGTCTGCGGGAAGCGGGAGTCCCCCATGACGATCGAGGGGCGCACGACGAGGCGGTCCACCTCCGGCAGGAGCTCCTCGACCAGGTGCTCCGCGAATTTCTTCGTGCGCGCGTAGGGGTCGTAGTCGCTGCGGTCCCAGTCGATCGCGCGGTCTTCCTCGACGACCTCGCGCGAGCGCCGCCCGCACACCGCGACCGTCGAGACGTCCGTGAAGCGCTCGAGCGAGCCTCGCCGCGAGAGCACGTCCCTCGCGAAGCCGATCACGCTCAGCGTGCCGCGGAGGTTCGCGTTGAGGCACGCCTTCTCCGAGCGCCGGTTGAGCGACGCCGCGATGTGCAGGATCGATCCGGTGCGCTCGGCCAACTCGGCGCGCACGCGCGTGTCCATGCCGAGGTGCGGGGACGTGAGGTCGCCCGAGACGAAGGTCACGTTCGCGAGGATCCGCTCGAAGGCCTCGGCGGACGGCGCGCCTCCGTACGCGCCGGAAGAGCTCGGTGCGCAGAGGTGCATCTGGAGGCCGTTCCAGAGCTTGGCGACCGCGTCCTTGCGCGACTTGGCGCGGACGAGGAGCGCGAGCTTGGCGTCGTGCTTAAGCACGAGGCGGGTGACGGCGTACGAGCCCAGGTAGCCCGTGCCGCCGGTGACGAAGACGAGTGACATGCGATCGTTTCCTTCGCGTCGTGCGCTCGGCTCACTCGGCGTCGGGGACGGCGCCGCGGGCCTCCCCGTGTCGTGCGCTCCACTCCTCGCGTGCGGAGGCACGCGGGGCCTCGTCGCGGAGCGCGCTGTGCTCGTCGAGCTCGCAGCCGAGCGCGAAGGGAGGATCCTCGGGGATGCGCTCGCCGCGCATCAGCGGGAGCGACCACTTGTCGAGGCCCGGCATGTGGACGTTCATCCAGTAGTCGCGCCAGTCGAGAGACGCGAGATCCCAGCCGAAGAGCGCGCGCTCTTCGTCGTCGAGCCGATCCGTCGCGCGCCGTACCTGGCGAGTCTCGAGCTCGAGATCGTTGTCGAACACGAAGGGCTGGTAGAGACGCAGCATCTCGACGACCTGTCCGATCGTGCGCGAGGCGCTGCCCCACTCCTTGGCCTGGCGGTGGACGAGCTTGGTGATCTCGGCGCCCCAGCGCTCGCGGAGGCTCGCCGGGAGATGATGTTCGGCCTTGAACGCCGAGAAGAGATCGCGCACGCCCCGCGTGAGCTTCTTGGCCGCGGGGAGCCACGGATCCTCCGCGGCGGCGCGGTCGTGCGTGACGCTGTCGAGGTGCGAGAGGATCATGCGCTCGAACGGATCGTCGGAGCGCTGGTACTGCCGCCGGCGCACGAGGGCGGTGAGGTCGACTGCGCGCCCGAACGTGATGCGGTTCGTGTCGCCCGACGCGAGCTGGTAGACCCGCGCGTGCTCGCCGCCGAGCAGCTCGGCGAGCGCGAGGATCGTCCCGCGCGCCACGGAGTCGACCGGCACCACGTCGAAGCAGTGCTCCTCGGCGAAGGGCACGCGGCGGTGCACGGTGCCCACCAGCCACACCAGCGGCCCCGAGGTGTTCACGCCCTCGTTCCAACCGGCGAAGGGCAGCTCGCGCGCGCACTCGACGATCGAGGGCCGCACGAGGGTCGCCTCCACGTCGCCGCGCGAGGCGACGAGGTGCTCGGCGAGGGCTTTCGAGTACGTGTAGAGGTTGGGCCAGCCCAGCGCCTGCGCGCGCAGCGTGCCTCGCGCGATCCTGGCCTTCTTCGCCTCGGTTGCGTCGGAGAAGCGGCGCGAGGTCGCGTCGCAGAGGGACTCCATCGACGCGAGCTCGTCGCGCGGGGAGAAGCGCGTCCCGTTGGCCGAGAGGCCAGGCTCGATGGTCTCGGGCACGTGGCCCGACACGTTGCCCGCGACGAACGACGTCGAGACGTGCAGGAGGCGGCGACCGCGCGTGCGCGCCGCGAGATCGGCGGCGTGAAGGGCGCCGCGGACGTTCACCGCGATGCCCTCGATCGGATCCGGCTCGAAGTCGGTCACGCCCGCGACGTGGAGGACGCAGTCGATGCCCGCGCCGAGGCGCTCGGCGACG